>JAUVBB010000192.1 GCA_030591445.1 Deltaproteobacteria bacterium
GACCTGGTGGCCGGCGAGTTCATGGCTCTGGACCTGCCCAACACCAAGAGCGCCGAGGGTCAGGCGGTGCTGAAAAAGGCTTACCTGGACTTTGCGGCCACTCTGGAGCGCCTCTCCGGCTCGGCGATCACGATCGAGTCGCTCAAGGCCGGCATCGAGACGGTCAACGCCAAACGCCAGGCCATGCACCGACTGGCCCGGCTGCGCCAGGCCGATCCGGCGCCCATCAGCGGCCTGGATGCCTTGCTGGCCAATCAGGTCTTCTTTTACGACGATCCGCAACGCTTTACCGACAGCGTCAACAAACTCTGCGACGAACTCGAGCGAAGAGTCGAACGCCATGCTGGCGTGGCTCCCAAAGGCTCTGCCCGAATCGTGATTTCGGGCTGCCCCATGGCAGTACCCAACTGGAAGCTACCCACCATCATCGAGGCCGCCGGCGCCACCATCGTGGGCGAGGAGTCATGCATCGGCGAGCGCGGCAGCCGGAATCTGGTGGCCGCCGAAGGCGACAGCGTGGAGTCCCTGATCGATTGCCTGGTAGACCGCTATTTCGATATCGACTGCGCGGTCTTTACCCCCAACCCGACCCGGGCCGAGCACGCGCTGCAGATCGCCAAAGAAGCGAAAGCCGACGGGATCATCCATTACGCCCTGCAGTTTTGCTCTCCCTACCAGATGGAAGCGCCGCAGCTGGAGCGCGCGGTGAAATCAGGCGGCCTGCCGGTGCTGCATATCGACACCGACTACAGCCAGGGAGATGTCGAACAACTGCGCACGCGGGTGGAGGCCTTCCTCGAGCAGATAGGCAAATAAAAGGAGTCTCATCATGACCGAAAGAAAGACCGTGGATTGCCGGGGCATGGACTGTCCGCAACCGGTGCTCAAAACCAAAGAGGCGCTGGTCGGCAGCAGCTCTCCGCTATTGATCATCGTAGACAGCGAGGCATCTTGTAGCAACGTAAGCCGCTTCGCCGAGAGCCAAGGCGCCCAGGTGTCGGTAGCGCAAAAGGGCGACGATTTCCATCTAATCATTACCCCCGGCCACGGTGCCCCGGCCACCGAAGAGCCAGCTATCAGCTGTGCACCCACCAGCGGCAAGAACCTGGTGGTTTATATCTCGTCCGAAGGCATGGGCCGCGGGGACGAGGATCTTGGCTCCATCCTGATGGCCGCGTTTCTGGATACCTTGAGTCAATTCAAGGGCCAGATCTCCCACGCCATCTTCGTCAACGCCGGGGCCAAGCTAGCGGTGGCGGGCTCTGCCGTGCTGGAGCAAATACGACAACTCGAACAACTGGGTGCCCAGGTACTGGTCTGCGGCACCTGCTTAAATCACTTCGGCATCCAGGATAAGCTCGCCGTCGGCAGTGTATCGAACATGTACGCGATCATCGAGACGCTTAGCAAAGCCGGGAGGATCATTCAACCATGAGCAAGCGGACAGGGCCTCTGGCCGGTATTGGGGTGCTTGATCTTAGTCGTTTGTTACCGGGGCCTTATTGCAGTTTGATGCTGGCGGATATGGGGGCGGAGGTCATCAAGATCGAGCAACCGGGCATGGGCGATTATGCGCGCGCGATGCCGCCGGTGAGCGGGCCCTATGGGTCCATTTTCGCTTCGGTAAATCGCAACAAGCGTAGTTTGGCCTTGGACCTGAAAAATCCGCAGGGGCGCGATGTGCTTCTTCGCCTTATCGAGGGCGCCGATGTTCTGATCGAGGGCTTTCGTCCAGGAGTCATGAAGAAACTGGGGCTGAGCTATCAAGAACTGACTCGGGTCAATGCGCAACTGGTCTACTGCAGCATCAGCGGCTATGGGCAAAATGGTTCCTACCAGGCCCGGGCGGGGCACGATCTGAATTTCTGCGGCCTGGGCGGACCCTTGTCCTTAACCGGTCAGGAAGAAACCGGGCCGGCCATGCCGGGATTTCAATTGGCCGATCTGTCCAGTGGTATGTTTGCCTTAAGCGCGATTTTGGCCGCCCTCTTCGGCCGCGGCCAGGGCCAAGGCGGGCGCTATATCGATATCTCGATGGCCGAAGGCGCGGCCGCCTTCATGTTGCCATACACCAGCCTTTGGCTGGACCAGGGCAGCAAACCCCAACCCGGCCGGGATGCCCTCAATGGAGGCATCCCCGCTTATAATGTTTACCGGACGGCCGACGGCAAATACATGACCCTGGCAGCCTTGGAGCCCAAGTTCTGGAGCGGATTCTGTGCGGCTATCGAACGGCCGGAATTGGCCGAGCTTAGCCACAGCCTGGGCGAAGAAGGCCTACGCGTGCGTGAGCAACTGGCCCTCATCTTTGCCGAAAAGACACGAGCGGAGTGGATCCGATTCTTCGCCGATCGCGATGTTTGTTGCGAGGCGGTCTACGGCGCGGACGAAGTGGACATAAATCCCATCTTCCAAGAATCCGGCCTGGTTTTTCCTTTGACCCACCCGGTGGCCGGCAAGCTGAGCCAACAACATACCCCTCTGTCACGCCCTGCCGACCCCAATACATTCACCGCGCCACCGCTGCTGGGCGAACATAGCCGGGAGATCCTGACCGAAGCCGGCTACAACGAAGAAACAATTGCCCAGATGATGGCGGAGAAAATCGCTGTCCAAGCCTAAAAGCAAGCCTTTCAGGAAAAGATTGATCGGCTGGTCCATTCCCTGTAAGACCTTCTCCTAGGCTGGGCAACACCCAGCAGACACAGGATCGATCAAGAAAAAGGAGACAACCGTGGCACAAAAACATCCCAAAGGGTTGTATGCGCTGTTTTTCACCGAGATGTGGGAACGGCTGGCATTTTATCTGATGCTGGGCATTCTTTTCTTGTATTGCAAGGACACCGAGCGCGGCGGGCTGGCCATGACGGTCAAACAGTCGGCCGAGATCCTGGGCACCTATTTGGCCTTCGTCTATTTTACGCCCTTTCTGGGCGGCATGATTGCCGACCGTTACCTCGGCTACCGCAAGTCGGTGTTTATCGGCGGCCTTTTCATGGCCGGCGGTTTCTTCGTCATGGGCATACGGGACGAGATGATGTTGTATATGGGTTTGCTGCTGCTGTGCCTCGGCAACGGCTTGTTCAAGCCCAATATTTCGGCCATGGTGGGAAAATTATACGAGCCGGGCGATAGTCGCCGGGACTCGGGCTTCAACATCTTCTACATGGGCATTAACATCGGCGCCGCCGCCTCGGCCATCTTGTCGGCGCCACTGCGCAATATGTTCAGCTTTAATGTGGCCTTCGTGGCCGCGGGGGTAGGCTTGCTCATCGGCCTGGTGGTGCTAAGCACCAACTGGAAGAAACTGGCGGTGGCCGACGTACGACCCGAGCCCACCCCGGAGGATGTCACCATCGGCAAAATCTTCGGCGTGATTATCCTGCCGGCGGCCGTCTTCGGCACCGGCGGCTACTACCTGGGCCTCAACTGGGAGACCATTGCCAGTTCCATCGGTCCCATCACCTTCGCCTTTATCATCGGCATGATCCCCATCATTTTCTACTTCGGCATGCTGGTCAAGAACTCCAGCCCGGAAGAAAAACCGGGCATGAGCGCCCTGATTCCGGTCTACGTGGCCGGCGGGGCCTTCTTCATGATCCTGCATCTAAGCGGCGGGCTGATGACCTTCGTGGCCGAGAACAACACCAACCGCCGCGCCGAGTGGATTCCGGAGGTCATGAGTTCCTTCTCGCAAAAGGCCATGCCCTCGTATTTTATAAACGCCGATGCTGAGTTACCCCGGCCGGCGGAAGATACCCTGATCAAGGTCGACGCCAGAATCGAATCCATGTTCGGCGCCCGCACTCTGGATCAGGAAGCCCTTGAGCAAATCACCGCCAAATACCCGGATGTTCGGGTAGTGGAAAACGGCGGCGGTGACTACGATGAGAGCTGGGCCCGCCTGACCAGCAAGGTTTTCGAAGCTGGGGTGGTCAAGATTTCGGAAGGAAAAGACGGCCACGGCCTGACCTTGATATCGGTCCGAACCGAACCGGAAACCGCCAAGCCCATCAAGAATGTGGCCCTGGTTCGCACCATCGGCGGCGTGACCTTCCCGGTCATCCCAGTCTCGGACGAATCGTTCAAGGCAGTCTATCAAAAGGCATCCGACAAACGCTTGGCCCCAGGTGAATCCGTGGGCTTGATCAACGCCGAAATCATCACCGCCTTGTTCAACCCGGTCTTTGTGGTAGTGCTAACCCCGTTGGTCGTATTTTTCTTCGCCTGGCGCGTGCGGCGCAAGAAAGAAGTCTCCACCGCTCGCAAGATCTTCTACGGCATGGTGATCACCACCATTGCCCTGTGCATTATCGCCACCGGGGTCTGGGCCGGCGACGACGGCGCGGCCAAGATATCGGCCATGTGGCTGATTGTCTTCTATGCGGTGATCACCTTCGGGGAGCTATGCCTATCACCCATGGGCTTATCGCTGGTGACCAAGTTGGCGCCCAAGCGGCTGGTGGGCCTGATGATGGGCGGCTGGTTCCTCTCTACCTCCATCGGTAATAAGATGTCCGGATTCATCAGCGGCCTGGAGCCCACCACCAAAATTTTCTTTGTCCTGGCCATACTGATTTTGATGGTCGCCGGCTTCATCTACGTCCTGCTGCCCCGCCTCGACAAGGCCATCAAACAATACGGCGCTTAGCATAGGCGGGATCTTGCCATAAGCCTTTCTGGGAGAATCAAGCATGGCCCATCGTATTGAGGTTGGTTTGGTGGATTGGGTGCGAGATGCGCCGGGGGAAAAGATCCGCCACCAGATAGAATCAGAGCTGGGTATCGACACCACCGGGGTACGGGTGATTGAGGTCTACACCATCGAGGCGGAGTTGAGCAGCGATGAGCTGGCCGTGGTGGCCGGCAGCCCCCTGTGCGATCCAGTCATTCAAGCAGCCACTGTAGACGCGCCTTTTGCCGGCGACTTCGACTGGGCGGTCGAGGTCGGATTTCGCCCTGGGGTAACCGACAACGTGGGCCGCACGGCCGCCGAGGCCATTGCCCTCGCGCTCGACCGACCCCCAGCCGATAGGATGGCGGTCTTCACCTCCCGGCAGGTACGCATCCGCGGTGAGCTTTCGCGCGCCGTGATCGAGCGCATCGCCGGCGAACTGCTGGCCAACGACTTGATCCAGCGTTCGGAGATCCTGTCGGCGGCAGAATTCCAGGCGGCCGGGGGCTTTGCCACCGAGCTGGCCCAAGTCAGCGGCAGTGGGCGACCGGCAGCAAAAAACATCTCGCTAGCCGGCGACGACGAATTCCTGATGCGACTGAGCCGGGAAAAAACCCTGGTCTTGTCCCTTAACGAAATGCACGCCATCCGTGATTACTACCAGCGCGAGGACGTAATCGCGGCCCGGGCCCGCGAATCACTAGGCCCCGAACCAACCGACGTGGAACTCGAAGCCCTGGCCCAAACCTGGTCCGAGCATTGCAAACACAAGATCTTCAGCGCCCTCATCCACTATCGCGAGGGCGACGGCGAAGCCGAGACGGTGGATTCGCTCTTCGATACCTATATCCGCGGGGCCACTGCCCAGGTACGCAAAGATAAGGGCAAAGACGACTTGTGCCTGAGCGTTTTTACCGACAACGCCGGCGTAATTCGCTTCAACCAGGACTGGAGCCTGGTCTTCAAGGTCGAGACCCACAACAGCCCGTCGGCGCTCGACCCTTACGGCGGCGCCCTGACCGGTATCGTGGGCGTCAACCGCGATCCTTTTGGCACCGGCATGGGCGCCCGGCTGATCTTCAACACCGACGTGTTCTGCTTTGCCAGCCCTTTTCATAAGGGCGAAGTGCCCAAGGGCCTGCTGCATCCGCGCCGGGTCCTCGAGGGCGTGCGCTTGGGCGTCGAGCACGGGGGCAACAAGAGCGGCATTCCCACCGTCAACGGCTCGGTGCTCTTCGATGAGCGTTATCTGGGCAAGCCGCTGGTCTATTGCGGCACCGGCGGCCTGATGCCAGCCCAACTAGCCGGCAAGCCCAGTCATGAAAAAGAGTCCCTCCCTGGCGATCGCATCATTATGGTCGGCGGGCGCATCGGCAAAGACGGCATCCACGGCGCCACCTTCTCTTCGGAAGAGTTGCACGAAGGATCGCCGGCCACCGCGGTGCAGATTGGCGATCCGATTACCCAAAAGCGCATGACTGACTTTCTGCTGCAGGCCCGCGACTTGGGCCTTTACCGCGGCATCACCGACAACGGCGCCGGTGGCCTCTCCTCTTCGGTAGGCGAGATGGCCGAGGGTCCGGGCGGCTGTGAACTAGACTTAACCAAGGCCCCCCTGAAATACCAGGGTCTGGCCCCCTGGGAAATTTTACTCAGCGAAGCCCAGGAACGCATGACCTTAGCGGTGGCACCGGAACAACTCGATGCCTTCATGGCCCTGGCCGACCGTACCCAGGTCGAGGCCACCGATTTGGGCCAATTTACCGATAGCGGCCTGTTCAAGATAAGCGACCAGGGCCGCTGCGTGGCCTTGCTGCACATGGACTTCTTCCACGACGGCGTACCGCGTATGGAGCTCGAAGCGCAGTGGACGCCGCCGCCGGTCGAAGGCCGCGAACCCAGTGCGCCCGCGGATCACGGCGCCTTGCTCAAAACCATGTTGGGCCGGCTTAATATTTGCTCCAAGGAGTACTGGGTACGCCAGTACGATCATGAGGTGCAAGCCGGCACCGTCATCAAGCCCCTGACGGGCGCTCACGACGATGGGCCCTCCGACGCGGCGGTGTTTCGGCCCTTGCTCGACTCCATGGAAGCCGTGGTCGTCTCCCATGGGATATGTCCCCGCTACAGCGATTTGGACGCCGGGGCCATGGCCGCGGCCGCGGTGGATGAGGCCGTACGCAACGCGGTGGCGGTAGGCGCCGATCCGGATCGCATGGCTGGATTGGACAACTTCTGCTGGTGCGACCCGGTCCAGAGCGAAAAAAACCCGGAAGGCCAATACAAACTGGCCCAACTGGTGCGCGCCAATCGCGGTCTGTACGAGACCTGCGTGGCTTACGGCGTGCCCTGCATTTCGGGCAAGGACAGCATGAAGAACGATGCCGTTATCGACGGGTTGCGCATCTCCATCCCGCCCACCATGCTCTATTCCCTGGTGGGCATGCTAGACGATGCCGGCCAAGCCGTGTCCATGGACGCCAAGAACGCCGGCGACCGGGTTTATGTCCTGGGCACCACCCGATGCGAAATGGGCGCGAGCGAGTATTACCTGCAGGTGGGCGCGGAAAACGGACAAGTGCCCCATGTGCGTTGCGAGCAGAACCTGGCGCTTTACCGGGCCTTGCATCAGGCCATATGGTCGGGCTGCGTGGCCTCATGTCACGATTTGTCCGACGGTGGCCTGGGCATTGCCCTGGCCGAAACCGCCTTCGCCGGCGATCTGGGCATGGACATCGATCTGGCCCGGGTGCCCCGCGAGGACGTAACCCGCGATGACTATTTGCTCTACGCCGAAAGCCAGGGCCGTTTCGTAGTTACGGTACCGGAGGCGAAATCCGAGAAGTTCGAGGCTTTGCTATCGGCTTGCGCAGCTGCCCAGGTGGGCCTGGTCACCGATCGGCCCAGCTTTGAAATCAAGGGCCTCGATGGCAAAACCCTGCTTTCCGAGAGCTTGACCGATTTGAAACAAGCTTGGCAGCGCCCGCTAGATCTTTGACGGAGAAAGTTCATGACAAAAGTTAAAGCACTGGTCATCAGCGGAAACGGCACCAACTGCGAGCGCGAGACGGCATTTGCCTGCACCCAGGCCGGCGCCGATGTGGTAGACATCGTGCCCATCTGGGATTTGATGGCCGGGCAGGTGCGGATGAGCGATTTCAACTTGCTCTGCTTGCCGGGCGGCTTTCTCGATGGCGACGACTTGGGCGCGGCCCGCGCCGGCGCCAACCGCTACCGGCACACCAAAATCGCCGGCAGCAACCAGCGGCTGGGGCAAGATCTGCAATCTTTCGTGGCCGACGGCAAGCTGGTGATTGGCATCTGCAATGGTTTTCAACTCATGGTCAAGCTGGGCCTGCTGCCCCGCTTAGACGACAGCGACCGCCAATCGGTCACCCTGACTTTCAATGACTCGGGCCGTTTTGAAAATCGCTGGGTAGAGCTCTTGTGCGACCCCGAAAGCCCCTGTGTCTTTACCCGCGGCATCGAGCGCTTACCGGTACCGGTGCGCCATGGCGAAGGCAAGCTGGTCGGCCAAAGCGAAGTCTTGACCCAACTCGATAGCCAACACCTGATCCCGGTTCGTTACGCCGATGCCCAAAGCGGCCAAGCCACCATGGACTATCCCGCCAATCCCAACGGCTCTAAGGGCGGCGCCGCCGGCATCTGTGACCCCACCGGCCGCCTGTTCGGACTCATGCCCCATCCCGAGTGCTACTTGCACCGCACCCATCACCCGCGCTGGACCCGCATGCCCGAACTGCCCGCAGAGGGGTTGGGCCTGCGCATATTTCGCAACGCCGTCGAATTCCTGCAGGCGGGCAACTAGTCTCCGTCCCAAAACTAGAAGAAATTAAAACGTCTGGTCACGCGTTGACCGGTTTCGATCTCCACGTGAATGATCTTGTCGATGCCGCGCTCGGGATTGACCGCCCGCAGCTTGATGGTGCCGGCCGGCAACTGCACATCCACCAGGGGCGTCTGCCCTAACTTTTTCCCCTGGAAATAGATATCGGTCCAGGGGTTGGTCATCAATCGGAGGGTTCCTGGCGGCTGCGCAGCCGGCGTGATGATCACCACTACTGGCTTCGCTTTCATACGCGCGCTTTTTCGCCGCGCTTTGCGTGCCTGTTTCCGGACCGGTTTCGGCTTACTGGGCTTTTCGGACGGTCGCAATTTGGGGGTCACGGTTCCAGCATCCGGCACTGGTGGTGGCGCCCGTACTGCCAAACCGGGTTTGGCCAGCACCGGCCGCAAGGCGGAGACGGGTTGGGATTTGCCGTCGGGACGCATGAAGTAAATCACACCCAGGGCGGTCGCTACCATCAGCATAAGCACGACCAGGATCGACGGGAGCCGTGATCCTCCCGGCGAGGTAAGTTGACTGCGACCGATGATCCAGTCGTGCTCCACCGGCGTGGACCCGATCGGTGAGCGCGGTACCGAGTAGTCGGTATCGGAAATACTTTGCTCCAAACCACCAAAAAGCATATCGGCCAATTGGCCCCCGGAATCCTGGGCCCCTTCGATCAATTTGCGCTTGGCCTCGATGCGTTCACGGAAGTTCTCCTGCATGAATGTTTGGATGGCGAGGGTGTCGGCATCGACGGGGGCTTGTTTGAGATAGGCCCCCAAAGACGCGCGCAGCTGGGCCGCCGATTCCGTGCGCTGATCGCGATCACGCACCAGGGCCGCCAGGTTGATGGTGGCCAGTCGCTCGCAAACGTCGGGGTTGAATAGGGCGGGAGAAGACACGTCCTTTTGGGTAATGGTTTGTAGCAGTTTCAGATCACTGTCTTGGCCAAACAACTTGCGGCCAACCAGACACTCCCACAAGATAATGCCCAGGGAGAAAACATCCGAACGTCCGTCCAATTTTTCGCCCAGGATTTGTTCCGGGGACATGTAGGCAAACTTGCCCTTAAGGGTACCGGTCCGGGTCTTGGAAGTGCGAAAAGCGGCCACCGCGATACCAAAATCGACCACCTTGACCCCACCGTCGTAGAGCACAAAGATGTTCTGCGGGCTCACGTCGCGGTGAACGATATTCAAACTCTGGCCGTCCTTGCCGGTCAGGCTATGGGCATGATGAAGGCCCTCGGCGGCCTTCATGACAATGCCGGCGGCTAGTTCCGGGGGAATGGTGGTGTTGCGGGAACGACATTTTCTTATCAGGGAGGAAAGGCTCTCCCCAGGCAGGTACTCCATGGCGATGAAATATTTTCCGTCCACCCGGCCCAGATCAAAGATCTGCACCACATTGGGATGATTCAACATGGCCGCAATGCGAGCCTCATCGAAAAACATCTCCACAAAACGACTCTCGCGGGCCAGGTTGGGCAGGATACGCTTGATGACGATCAGCTTCTCAAAACCAGCCAGACTAGACTGAGAGGCCAGGAAGATCTCGGCCATGCCACCCGTGGCCAGGTGGGCCATCAGCCGATATTTGCCGAACATTCTCTTATTGTCCGTGTTCCGCGGACCCATAGAGCCTCAACCCCGTAGGCAATTCATTGGGTCGAAAAATCAACCGTGAAATCAAAGGGGCCGGAGGAGTCCTCTTGGGTCGCCAACACCGCGGTGGTCGTGGCTGCCCCCACCACCACCGTACCGACCACAGCCCATACCCACCAATGCTGATACCACGATTTCTCGGCCGCCACCCCGGTCATGGGCTCGGCGGGCTTGCGCTTGACTTCCAGAACCAAGGGACTGGCCGCATTGCCGAAAGTCTCCAGTTGGGCTCGGTACTCACCCTCGGCCACCACATAGAACTGCACCTGATCCTGGCTCTCTGCCCCCTGCCACAAAGGCGCCGGTATCATGATCTGAAAACCATCCCGAACACGCGTTTTGGCCCGTAGGGTAGAGAACTTTCCCTGGCCTCCAGCCCGGAACCAGACCCGGATGGCGCGTACCATGCCCACGGGGTCGTTGACGACCCGAGCCGTCAATTCCAGAGGCTGGTCAGGCTGGGCATAAGTGGGCGGGATCAGGCGCACACTGGTGCGCTGGGGCTTGGCTTTGACCAATTCTTCAAATGGCTTACGCACCCGCGGCGAGACATCAGCCCCCAGGCGAAAGGTCGGATCCAGAGCCAAGACCGATCGAAACGACTGTTTGGCCTGATCGTATTGGCGCAAAGCCCCCTGGCAAAGCCCTTGAAGATGATAGATACGCAGCAATTGCAGCCGCGCATTGTCCGGCTGCCTTTTGGCCTGCTTCAGCAGGGTCAGCGCCTTTTCAAACTCCAGATCGGCATATTGAGCGGCCGCTTGCTCCAGAAATGTTTGGCTGGGCTCCGCCCGGGCCACTCCTGCCAATAGCACCAGGGAAAGCAGTATTCGGATCTTGCCCACAGACAACTCCCTCCCGTACCAGCCAAAGAAAGGCACGTTGTTTCATATTAGCATTAAGGCGGGAAAGTAGAAAAACATCTACCCCTATGACTGTCGTCAAACGGCGGCGGAGGCGATGACCTCGGCCAGCCATTGGGGCCTTTCCACCTGCACCGTGCCGGCACTGTGGTCGGCCACCAGCAGTTCGGAGCCGGGAAACAATCGATTGAGCTTCTGGCCCTGCTCGGGGCTGGCCAGGCGATCGGATTTGCCCACTACCACCTTGAGCGGAACCGGAAAGGAAGTCCCGTTTTGACTACGCTCGATCAGGGTTTGGAGCAAATCCCGGCGATAGTTGGTGGTCAGGGTCTGGGCTAAAATATTGGCCGTGGCCCGAGCGCCCGGCAAGTTACTCCAGGACCGGGCCAACTGCCTGATTTCCTGGCGGCTAACCACCGCCGGGTCGATGTAGTCAAGCATGGAAAAGGCGGCCCGACTCGGCTGCTTGAATCCTTTTTTGGCCAAGCGTTCAATAGATCGAGGCCGGGTCATCCACCAACCACGTAGACGGGTGAGCGCCGACAAACCCACGGCGGTACCCACCGTAATCAGGGCCCCCATGCCGGCCGGGCGAGTCAAGCCCCAGTGCAGGGATGCCAGCCCGCTTTCGGCATGGGCCACCACCAGACAGCCTTCCAGATTCAGACGGCGGGTCAGCTCCTCGAAGAGGGGCGCCAATTTTCGCGGCCGGTAGTCACCGTTGGGCAACACCCGCAGAATAGCCGGGTCGGTCAATTGCGGCATCACCAGCCGAAAGCGATCTTGCAACAAGGGGATCAAGTGCCGAAAAGTATACGCCCCGGTCCACAATCCGTGCAGCAAAAGCACGGGCCGACCGGTGCCGGACTCGCGGTAGCTAAGTTCTATCGGCTCCGCCGCCAACGACGGTTTGATCGTCAGCGTGCGCTTAGGCAACAGAAAATAAGGATGGCTTTCCGCCGGAAGCTCCGGGATGGAATCCTGTCTCATCCGCAATGCTGTCTCCTCCATCTTTCGTATGTTTTAGACTAACAATGATCGCACCCGCTTTGCAATGAGAGATAATGGTCTCGACCCATTTCTACCGTATTCTGTCAACCGGCTTGTCATTTGCCTGCCCTCTCTGCTAGGTTCAACGGCGTTGACCATGAGGGGGGTAGGAGCGAGCCATGAGACCAAACGCGATAGGAAGGATTTTGGGTGTGTGGGCAGGTGTGGGGTTAGGGCTGATCGCCGCTTGTGACGATACTCGATTCGCCGTACTGGAGACCCAGGTGGACACCTTTACCCAGGACGGGGAAGAGGTGGTAGATGCCTTCACCCAGGAAGGCACCATGCAGGTCGATACTTTTGAACAGAGTGGTTTTCACCAAGTAGACTCTTTCACCCAAAAAGCCTCGGCCAATGTCGATATCCTGTGGGTGGTGGACAACTCCGCATCCATGAAAAACGAGCAACAGAATTTGGCCGAAAGTTTTCACAAATTCATGACCTTCCTTGACGAAAATGGCAGCAGAATCGACTA
>JAUVBB010000143.1 GCA_030591445.1 Deltaproteobacteria bacterium
CGTTGTTCAGATCGGCTGAGGGCTGTTTCTCACGCGTGATCGGGCTGCAAGCACTTCCGGGTAGCCGACTCCTTAGACTTGGCATGGCTGTCTTAGCAGACTGCGCGGGAGAGGAGAGCAAAGTGCTGGGACTTGATTGCTTGGGACGGCTGGGTGGGGTGTTGATCTCGCCGCGGCAGAGTATGGTCCGGCTGGTGCATCACGACGCGGGCCGGGTAGGGGATGTGCTTTTGTTGATGCTGCTGGCCGTGCCGGTTTTGGCTCCGGTGGAGCTTGCGCGCGCCTTTCTTAGCTACCAGGGTTTTTCGGCGGGTTTGCTGCGTCTGTTTTCACTGTATACCCAAATTTGGCTGGGACCTTTGGCGGTTTGTGTGGGTTTTGCCTTTCTGTTGGTGGGCCTGGAGCGGCTCAAAGGCCGGCGCTTGGCTTTCGATCAGGTGATAGCGGCCGTCTTCTACCTTTGGGTGCCGGTGATTGTTCTGGGCCTGCTAGGGGCATGCTTCCGTGGCTTGGGCCTGAATTTGTGGGTGCTGCCCAATATCCCCTTGCAGGATTTCCTGGCGGCCGGGCCACCCATCTGGGTGATCCTGCTAAAAGTGCCGATCTCTTATGGTTGGACAGCCGTGCTGGCTTGGATGCTTGCCGGTGTTGTTGGCCAGAGCGAGAAGCCGAAAGAGGATGCAGTCCGACCTTGGGCACCTGGCTTGCTTTTGGCTGGCTGTCTCGGCTTCTCCTATCTGATCGGAGCCGTGGCCGTGGGTGGTCAGTTGGATAGCATTCGACCCCTGCAGCTTGGCGATCCGGCGCCGGCTTTTCTTCTTGCCCGGGCAGATGGGGCTCCTGACAATACGCTGACTTCTTTTGCCGGCCGGCCCGTTTTGCTGAGCTTTTGGGCCACCTGGTGTCCGGCATGTGTTCAGAGCTTGCCCGGTTTACAAAGCTGGGCGGATCGTCACCCCGAGTTTCAGGTGGTCATGATCCACCAAGGTGGCTCGCCCCAAGTCGTGGCCAATTTTTTGGCCGCCCAAAAATGGCCCCCCGGCAACTTTCTGGTTGACTCTTTGAGCAGGGTCTCTGCTGCCTATCGCGTCGATAGCTTGCCCACCTATTTTGTGCTCAACGCACAGGGAAGAGTAGAGGCGGTCTCCGTTGGTGCTCCCTCCAAGTCCTGGTTGCAGAAACATCTGCAAGACAAGAGTTAGGGCAGCTCCGGTCGCGGTACTTTGACTTTGAATTATACAAATGCTAGAAAATGGACTTCGATACTTTTATAGAAGGACCAACTTTTACCACAAAAAAGGAGGTCGCAATCATGAAAGCGAAATGGATGTTGTTGTTGGGTGCTGTGTTGGCCATGGTCTTTACGTCTTGTGGGAATCCGGACTCAGATCGGCTTGCATTGACCCAGGGCAATGCCTCTATTATCAACGGCGAACTGCCAGACGAGCCCATGCACGATGCGGTGGTCTCCTTGCACCAGCGGGTAGGCGACACCTGGTACCCAACCATTTATTGCTCGGGTACCCTGATTGCCGACGATGTGGTTTTGACTGCGGCCCACTGCCTGGACGAAGGCCGCAACAGTTTCGATCCCATCGAGCCCGAAGAAGTGGTGATCTATGTGGGTGACAACCCCGTTACCGATCCCAATCCGATTTCCTACATCGTCACCGAAGTTTTGGCTCATCCTACTTATGATACTCGGGCTTTGACCGGTGATATCGGCCTGCTGCGCCTGGCCGTCTCCCCGAATGTTACTCCCGTGGCCGCTTTGCCGGCCAGCCTGGGTCTGACCAGCGCCGACGAAGGTGCCATTATCAACTTTGCCGGCTTCGGCCAGGATGAAGATGGCAACTACGATCAGAAACTTCAGATCGACGGCATTCTCGATAGTCTCTACACCGATTTCCAGATCTACTACGTTCAGTATGAAGGCGGTCCTTGCTTTGGCGATTCCGGCGGCCCGGCCTTCATCAAGCGTGGCGGCGTGCCCTATGTGGCCGGCCTCACTTCCTACGGTGATTCTCAGTGCGCCCAGTATGGCGTCAGCACCCGGCCCGACTACTTCGATGCCTGGATCAACGACTTCATCGGGGTGGTTCCGGAAGACCCCTACTGCGGCGACGGGACTTGCGACGCCGATGAGGACTGTACCTCCTGTGAAGCCGATTGCGGCGCCTGCCCCAGTGTCTGCGGCGACGGCGTTTGTGATGCCGACGAAGACTGTGCTTCCTGTGAGATCGACTGTGGCGAGTGTCAATCCTACTGTGGCGACGGAACTTGCGATGCCGATGAGGATTGCGCCTCTTGTGAAGCCGATTGCGGCGCCTGCCCCAGTGTCTGCGGCGACAGCGTCTGTGCCGACGACGAGGATTGCACATCCTGCTCCATCGATTGCGGCGAATGCCCGTCCGAGGTTTGCGGCGACGGCTATTGTGCCGGCGCTGATTTGGGCGAGGATTGCCAGACCTGTCCGGCCGATTGTATCGGCCGTTATCACCACCGCCGGGGCTGGATCTATTGCTGTGGCGACGGTGTCTGCCACTTCAAAGAGACCAGAGCCTGTCTGGTAGATTGTCAGTAATATTGGCAAGGAAAAGCTAGGCCCGCCCTAGCGTTTCGTCCTTGACAAGGTCAAACCCATCTGGAATAGTCTTCTACGTTTCCCGAAGCCGAGCTTAAGTTCTCTTTTCTGAAAAAGGAGTCCCTCATGAAGAAGGTCGCGAAAAGTGCATTGATTGTAGGGCTATTGAGCGTTTGGGCCGTTGCCTGTACCACGGTGGTAATCAAAGAGGATCGGGGTCCAGAGATCCTGCTTCCGGGTGAGTTTATTGAAAGCGTCGATGCCAACGTGATCCGGGTCAAGTGCGCGGGTACTGGCAGCAATCTAAACGAAGCCATCATGCAGTCGCGCAAAGGCTGTGTCGAATGGGTCATTACCAATCAACTGGCCCAGACCCCCGGCGAGAAACAGGCCTACAAAGCAGCCCAGGCCCAGATTTTCGCGCAGTTGGACAAATACATCGGCATCCCCGGTCCCAGCGCGGCTTCCGGCCATGACAAGGGTGTAAAGAAACGGCACCGGATCTCCGACACCAAGATCAAGATCGAGATGATCGAAGACGTACAGAAAAAAGTACTGACCGACGATCTGGTCGCCATGGGCGTCATCAAGTCCGTATCCGATATGCTCGAAGCGGTGGGTATGCCCACGGTCATGGTCCATCCCTCCAAGGCCAACAAGGGCAAGAAAAACCGTAAAATCATGGAAGATCTGGTCAACTCCTACCTGACCAAGGCCAAGTGGGAAGTGCTCGATGCCAAAGGTGTGGCCGATTTGAACAAGCTGGTCGATGCCATTGGTGAAGTAGGAGACGCCGAAGAAGACGAAGCTGCCCAGCTGGCCTTGGCCATTGGCGCCGATATCTATCTTATTTTTGAAGCCAACAAGAAGAAAAAGGGCAACTCGGTTGCCTACGAAGTGAGCGTCAGCGGTTACGAGACCACCACCAGCCGCAAACTGGTTTCCGAGACCGCATTGAGTGCTCCGCGGACCACCTTCGTGGCCGGTGAGGAAAGCGCGGCCATGATGGAGGGCCTCAACGACGTTATGGGTAAGGCTTTGTCTCAGATTACCGACTATTGGAAAGAAGACGCAGTCAAGGGCAACCGTTTTACCATCGTGTTGAAGAATGCCCCCAAGAACACAGACATCAAACTCAGCTCCGCGTTGAAGAAGGTTTGCGCCCGGGTTAAAACCAAGAGCTTCCCCACCCAGGTTAACTTTTTTGCCCAGTGCAAGGGCGACAACATGGAATTGGCCGGTGTGCTTTCCGACGCCATTGACAGCAAGCTGTCTGGACACGATTACGAGTTCATGGCCAAGAACGTCAACAACCTGATCATCGTGTTCAAGTAGTCCTGCCTCGAATTTTGCGGGCGAAATAGCTCGCTGAAGCAACCCACCCATCAGGAGGAAGATCATGTCGCGATTGATGCGAATGTTTGTCGCCGGGGCGCTGTGTTTGAGCATGGCTAGCGTGACCTGGGCGGCCGAGACCAAAGAAGAAAAAATGACGTCCGACGAAAGCCAAGCGCAGTATCAGCGCAAGTCCATCACCTATCTGGGCATTGCCGCGAGCGTGGGTATTCCCGAGCCGCACCTGCGGATCGTGGAATCCGGCATTCGCAAACTGACTGAGTTGCCGCGCTTTGATTACAATGCGGTCGAGTTGAGTAGTGACTTTACCATCGACCAATTCGTGGCCGAATTGCGCGAATACGTCAAGAAGGCCTCGGTGGATCGGGCTGCGGCCGAATCCGAATACGAAGCTCGTTTCAAGCGCGCCAAAATTTTGGCCTCGGACATCGACCGCATCATGAAGTCGGCCTATTTCTACACCATCAGCGTGTCCCATTTCAGCAATGTCGAGGCCAAGTGCCCCAGTGGCAAGCTGGAAGCGGCCCTGCTCGGTTGCTTGCCCGATGCCCCCGGCATGCTGGCTACGCTCAACGCCAATACCACCTTTTATCGGGCCAACCTGGTCGATGAGAGCAAGGCTCCCTATGAGTTGATCAAGAAAGTCACCCACATTCCGACCCGTGGCTTCAAGCAATTCGCGGTGCTCCCCACGCCGGATACCTTGGTCCAGCTGCGCGAGTCTACCGGCCAGCAGGCCACCCGGGTTGCCACTAGCGGCCTGGCCCAGTTCCTTTCCAAGGGCATGAAACAAATTCCCGTTTTCCAGCTCAAGACCCCGGTACAGGCGGCGCTGGCCGATGGCGTGGAGTTCATGCTGGGCAAGGCCCAGGGCCTGGGTCTAGACGATACCTACGATGTCACCGAGTTTGACGCCGCCGGCGGCAAGAAGCTGGTGGGCTATGTTAAGGTACGCAAGGTCAGCAAAGACGCCAAGGGCACCGGCGACGGCTCGCCCAGCTACGCCGAGAACGTCAAGGTCAAACAAAAATTCGTCGGTGGCGAGCAACTTTACGAACATCCCATGATCGGTGTCTCCCTCGGTGTTCACGCCGTTATGCAGATGACCTTCGTTGATCTGTTGACCAATGAAGACACTGGCATTTACCCGGGCGTGGGTCTTTATCTTGACAAGAACCTGGCCAATCTGATTGGCATCTCCGAGTTCTATTTCTCGGTTGAGGGCGACATTCTTTTGCTTGGGGAAGATGGTATCGGCAGAAACTGGATGTTGGTTCACGCCATGGCCGGCGTAAAAAAGAAATGGTACATGGAGAGTCTGGTTTTTAGCGCTGGTGTGCGTGGTGGCGTTAGCTATTTCCAGGTCGATGACTACGAGGATGATACCCTGGGCTTTGGCGGCGACGCCTTGTTGGGCGTGGAGTACTACATCCAACCGGAGTTCTCGGTGTACTTGAAGGGCGGATTCCGCTTTTTCACCAACCCGATCTTCTATGGTTCGGGTGTGGATGCAGAGCCCGAGATGGGCGTCAATGTCTCGCTGGGAGTCTTTTACGCTCTGTAGACAAGCAGTTGAATATTACGCCGGGCGGCAGCGTCAAAGCAAAGAAGCACGCGGCGCTGCTGTCCGATTTTTTCCGGAGGTGTCATGAAACGTTTGGCGACGATGGTAGCTCTTGGGCTGCTGGTTCCGACTCTGTGGACCATGGCTTGTGGAGGCGCGAAAGCGCAAAAGAAAGGCCCGTCCAAACAGGAAGTGCGTGATATCCGCGCTCGTTCTGGTGACGCCTTCCGGGACCTGGAGGCAGCAGAACGAGGCGAGCCCACCCCCGCTCCGCGAGTGGTAGAAGAGCCTAGGCCGGCGGCCGAGCCCGAAGCGGTCAAGCCCTATAAACCCAAGCCGGTCGAAGCGGTCAAGGTCAATCCCGCGCGCACCGCGCCGAGCTGGACCAATGCGCAGCCGAAAATGCCTGGCTACTACCTGGGCATTGGTGTTTCGACCAGCCATGGCAACGAGGAAGACGACTGGGCACGGGCGCGTAACGCCGCCTATGTAGAGCTTGCTTCCACTTTGAAGGTGCACATCAACTCGACCATCAAGGATTACTTCAAAGAAAACAACATGAAGATGTACAAGGGCGATAACATAACCAAAGACGTCTCCCGTACTGACTCATCTTACGGCACCGACACCTCCTTCTTCGTCGATACGACCCTAGAGGGCGTGGAAATCCATGATCGCTGGAAAGACCGCGGCCAGAACAAGTACTGGATGCTGGTGCGCTTGAGCAAGGCCGAAATTGCCCGTCGCATCCGCGAGCGTTTGGAAAAAGCCCGCAAGAAGGCGGTCGATTACGTCAAGGCTGCCTACCAGGCCCAGCAGGCCGGGCAAGTAACCGCGGCATTCAAGGGATATTTCAATTCCTATCTGGCCCTGCGCGAGTATTTCGGCGGCGTAGTCGAGTACGATCTCAATGGCGACGGCCGGTCGCAAGTGCTCAATCACGAAATCGAGCGGGCGGTCCACCGCCTGTCTGCTGATCTTAAGTGGACCGTGCCCGAGCCCAAGCGCGCGGCCGTAATCGGCAGCGGCATCAAAGAACCACTTACCGTGGTGGTTGCCTATCAGGGCCAGCCGGTCAAGGGTTTGCCGATTGCCTTTGCCTTCCAACGCGGAACCGGCTCGGTCGAAGAGTTGGTCTCCACCGGGGCCGACGGCCAAGCCAGTGCCCAAGTGGTAAAAATATTTGGTGAAAAAAAGGCCATCCTCGGGGCCCGGGTCTCGGTGGCTTCCTTGGTCAGCGGGCGTCATGAAGTGGCCGTGGTCAGTGCCAAGTTCAAAAAGGATCTCGATCGCAATACCGGCAAGTTTTTTGTCGAGCTCGAAGAGCTGTCGGTATACGTGAACATCAGCGAGGAGAACCTGGGCGAGACCGTCAGTCCGGGCACCATCGCCGCCGATATCAAAGAGCGGCTACATAAAGAACTGGGCGTGGTCTTTACCAAATCGATCTCCGGTGCCGACATGGAGATCAAGGGTACGGCGCAGACGGGCAGTTGCACCGACTTTGTTCAGCAACGAATGTGTACCGCGCGGGTCAATGTCACGGTGACCGATCGTCTGCACAATCGCCAGCTTTTTGCCAAGAAGTACAAGGTCAAGGGCAACGGCGACAGCGACGAAGAGGCTGGTCTGCGGGCGCTAGGCAAGGCGGGCCCCAAGATTGCCAAGAAGATCATTAAGCTGATGAAGTGATTGGTGAGAAGTAACTCCCCTCAATCGTCATCCCCGAAACGTTTCGGTCGGGGACCCAGGGGTTTGCTTCTCGGTTGGGAATCAAGTCAAAGGCTGGGTCCCCGACAGAAACGACTCGGGGATGACTTGGATGTTTAGATTGCTTTTTGAAAACAATAGTTTCTTCTAACGAATTATGAAGTAAGCCTAGTCCATGCCTGTAGACGATCCGTCTTCGCTGACCTACCAGCAAATCCAGCAATGGATGCAAGTTCACGGCGAGCCTGCTTTTCGCGGCCGGCAGTTGTTCAAGTGGTTGCATCAGCATTGTGCCCAGAGCTACGCGGAAATGACCAACCTCTCCAAGGCCTTTCGGGAGAAGTTGAGCCGGCAGCACCCGATGGAGCCCGTGCGCATTGTCGAGGAGCAGTTGGCGGCTGACGGTACCCGCAAGTTTCGCTTTGGTCTCAGGGATGGTCGGCAAGTTGAAGGCGTGTTTATGCCTGAGAAAGAGCGCAGCACCTTCTGTGTCTCCACCCAGGTGGGCTGTGCCATGGGCTGTAGCTTTTGCGCCACCGCGGGCATGGGCCTGCTGCGCTCGCTTAGCGCCGGTGAGATTGTCGGGCAACTCGAGGCCGTCATTCGGCACTTGGGAGCAAAAGAAGGAAAACGGGTGGTGTCCAATGTGGTCTTCATGGGCATGGGCGAACCCTTGGCCAATCTGGAAGCAGTGGTAGCGGCGGTGGACATCTTGCTGCACCCGCAAGGGCAAGGCTTGTCCCGCCGTCACGTGACTGTCTCGACCGTGGGCCTGGTGCGGGCCATCGAGCAGTTCGTTGCCCGGGCGCCGGTCAAGTTGGCCGTCTCGCTCAATGCCACCACTGACGAGCAGCGCAGCCGCCTCATGCCGGTCAATCGCAAGTATCCCATTGCGGAACTTATTCGTTGTTGCCGTAATTTGCCTTTGGCCTACAATGACCGGGTCACTTTTGAGTATGTCTTGCTCGCCGGGGTCAACGATCAATTGCAAGATGCCCATCGGCTGGTGAAGTTGCTTAGCGGCTTTCGCGCCAAGGTCAACCTGATTCCCTACAATGGTCATCCCGACTCACCCTACCAAAGGCCGGCCGAAGCGCAGGTGCTGGCTTTCCAGGAAGTGCTGGTGACCCACCAGATCACAGCCTTTGTCCGCCGCAGCCGTGGCGAGGAATTACGCGCGGCCTGCGGTCAGTTGGTGACGGAGAGGAACGATTCATGACCGAAAAATCTTTTGATGTGTTGGGCATTGGCAATGCCATGGTGGATGTGGTGGGCCACGTGGATGACGCTTTTTTGGCGACGCACGATTTGACCAAGGGCGCCATGACCCTGGTGGATGAGCAAAGGGCGCAAAGTTTGTACGCGGTCATGCGTCCTTCGGTGCAAGTTTCGGGCGGATCGGTGGCCAATTCCATGGCCGGCCTGGCTAGCCAAGGTGCTCGGGTGGCCTATATCGGCAAGGTGAAAGCTGACGAACTTGGTGAAATTTTCACCAAAGACATTCGCGCGGCCGGGGTTGCTTTTGATGTGCCGCCGGCCACGGGCGGGCCCTCGACCGGTCGTTGTCTGGTTCTGGTAAGCGCTGACGCGCAACGCACCATGCAGACTTTCTTGGGGGCCAGTGCCACCCTGTCGCCGGCGGATGTGGATCCCGAATCTATACGTGCCGCTCAGATTGTCTACCTGGAAGGATACATGTGGGATCCCGAACCGGCCAAAAAGGCTTTTCTCAAGGCGGCCGAACTGGCGCACGGGGCCGGCGGACGAATCTCGCTTAGTTTGTCCGACTCTTTCTGTGTTGATCGGCACCGGGACGAGTTTGTGGATTTTGTAGCCCGACATGTGGACATTCTCTTTGCCAACGAGGATGAGATTGTCTCGCTCTACCAGACGGACAATTTTGCCCAGGCCATGGAACGGCTGCAAGGCCAGGTCGAGCTGGCCGGCATCACTCGCGGCGCGCAGGGCTCGGTGGTCTTGGCCGGCAAGCAGATGACCAAGATCGAGGCCGCGCCCATTGAGCGATTGGTTGACACCACCGGAGCCGGTGATCTTTACGCCAGTGGTTTTCTCTATGGTTTGAGTCAGGGCCGCAATGCCGCCGAATGCGGTCGCCTGGGGGGCCAGATGGCGGCTCGGATCATTACTCAGTTTGGTGCGCGCTTGGAGGGTTGACCCCCTTCCGATCGGGATGGTACGTTCGAGCAGTTCAATACGAGAGGGAGAGGCCGGATGAGTTCGGAGGTTTTGGGCATTGTCGGCGGTAGCGGTTTGTATGAGATTGAGGGACTGGAAAATAAGGAATTTCGCCAGGTAGACACGCCCTTTGGTCCCCCTTCCGGTGAATATTTATGCGGAAACCTGGGCGGTGTGCCGGTGGTGTTTCTTCCCCGCCATGGTCCGGGACATAGCTTGATGCCTTCGGAGATTAACTTTCGCGCCAATATTCACGGCTTTCGTCAACTAGGCGTGCGGTATTTAGTGTCGGTCTCGGCGGTCGGTAGCTTACGCGAAGACATTCGGCCGGGAGATATGGTTTTGCCCGATCAGTTCATCGATCGAACCCGCGGCCGCGACAATACTTTTTTTGGCCAGGGGGCGGTGGCCCATGTGCAGTTCGGCGATCCAGTTTGTCCGGCCATGTCGGCGGCCTTATACGAGTCTTTGCAAGAGCTCGGCGTGCGCACCCATCGCGGGGGAACCTATGTGGCCATGGAGGGTCCCATATTCTCCACCCGGGCAGAGTCAGAACTCTACCGCAGTTGGGGTGCCGATGTTATTGGCATGACCAGCATCCCGGAGGCCAAGTTGGCTCGCGAAGCCGAAATTTGCTATGTCACCCTGGCGCTTTCGACCGATTACGACTGCTGGCACCAGTCCGAAGAGGAAGTCAGCGTGGAAGCCGTCCTGGCCGTGATTCGCAACAACATTAGCTGGGCCAAGAAAGCCATTGTGGCTTTGGTAAAGCGCTTTCCGCCCCAGCAGTCTTGCCGCTGTCAGCGGGCTCTCGAAGGGGCTTTGCTGACCCCGGTAGATCAGATTCCAGAAGCCAGCCGCGAGCGTCTTGACCTGTTGGCTGGTAGGTTTTTTAAGTCATAAAGGAGCGTGCGCAAGGTGAGTATTCTTACCACGAGTCGTAGTTCGGTTCGAATCGCTTGCGATTGCGGAGAGAGTTTCCCCGCTTCGGTGGTGCGGGTAGTCGATATCGCAACCGACCCCAGCTTGTTGGGCGAGCTTCTATCCGGCGCCCTCAACCAGCTAAGCTGCCAACACTGCAAAAAGATTGTGTCCTCAGATACTCCGGTTTATTTGCACGACTCGCAAGAGCAAAGGTATCTGTGTGTCTATCCCTCCGCCTGGCGGTCCCGCGAATTGGCGCTGCGGGTAGAATTTTATCAAGAGTTGCTGGGCATCGAGAACGAGAACGTTCCCGGCTATGTGCGTGAAGCCCGTTTTGTTTTCGGCCTGGACGCTTGTGCCAAAATTTTTGCGGGTGCCCCAAAACCGATCGAAGCCGAGCATGCAAATCATGCCGAGACCACCAAGGTGAGCGACGATCAATCTCACGCCCATGAATTGAAAGAGAGTGATTTCGAGCAAGTATTTGATGAAGACTGGGTGGACCGCCGCGACAGTGCCTTGGTGCAACATTGGCAAGAAAGTGGGCAGGACTACTATCATTTCATGGATCAGGATGTCTTGCATATCTTCCAACGGCACGGTGCTCCCGAGCGTTTTGGCGATCGGGCAGATGTGTTTTTCCAACTTCATCGCATTGAAAACTTTCCCCTCATTGTGTTGTTGCTGGTAGCCGAGAGCACTGAAGGCGGCAACGAGGTGCTTTACTGGCTGTTCAATCTGGACAATCGCATCGATGTGAAGTTTGTCGAACGGTTGGCCGAGAATTTTGAAGTGAATTTACATTTGTTTGACGAGTCGTATACCCGCAAACGATCGATGGTGTTTTCCCCGGCCTTGCAGCGGAATGTGGCCTATGTTCTGGAAGAGGCCAGGAAGTGGCTCGATCAAATCGACCCTAAGCGCAGAAATTTTTTCATCGCCGCCAGCAAATTTGATGAAACCGCCTACCGAAAACTGGGGCGGGGGCGGCCAGGATTAGATCGGCATGGCTTTCGTGATTTGCCTACCCCTTCCTTGACCAAGTTGGCGCTCGACATTTTGAACTACTGGTCCCTGCGCGAGAACTACGAATACCTGATCTTCATCAAGTCTTTCCCGGTGGAGTCTTTCAAGCATGTGCTGAACGATGTCTTGGCGCGCGCCATTGAGTTTGGCGTGGCCATGAGCGAAAAGATGAAACGCATCGCGGTCGAAATGGAGCTGGCGGTGTCCAAGGAAGAATTAATAAGTCGCTTGTTGGACAACTTCAGCCAAGTGGTGCTGGGTCAAAAAGAAAACGATATGGATTTGGCTTCTCAGTGGGAGAACTGGCGCAAGTTGCTTACCGATGCCCAAAAGATGGGAATGGATGTCGAACCAGAAGTAGCGGAGCTGGCCAAGGCGACGCGCCGGAAAATGGATGAGGAACCGAAAGGAATTCCCCTGGACCTCTCCGATGATGTGGAGATGCTCAGCGCTTTGGATCAACTCGATCCGGACGAACTCCTAGATTTACTGAAGGATTCGGATCAGAGGCTGGAGGCGGTACGCACGATTTCTCAGTTGAATCGACAAGACTTGATGGCGCAAGCCTTTCAGGCTTTTTCCCGCATGACCCGAAGAGAGATTGACAGCTTGGCCGATGCCATGGCCGGATTTGGCTCGGACGCGCGGGAACCCCTGTATGAATTTGCCCGCGGAGACCGCAGCGCGCAGGCCGTTGGCGCCATGCGGGCCTTGGTTAAGCTGGAGGGCCCCCAACTGATGCCGATTCTCTTACACGCAGTCGAATCCGGACGGCGCGGGGTATGGCGGGAGGCGGTCGATATGCTCATCGATATGCCGGACCTTCCACTGGAGGCAATTCTGAAGGCTTCGAGAAATCCAGACGCGAAGGTGCGAGGCAGGGTACTACAGGTGCTGGCCGGCCAGACCGGATCCCAAGTGCGAGTGCGCTTGGAAGAGATGGCCAAGGATGACCCTGATTCTTCTGTGCGCCGTGATGCTCTCAATGCCCGAAATCTTCGTTAGTGAGTCGCAAAGGGCTCTTGATCCCTGAAAAATCTTGATAAAGAGAAACCAGGGTGTAATAATCAAGAGCGAAAAATCAAGTGGTTAATGCGCCAGGAAACAATTGCGTGGGAAGATCCGCGCGTGATGCTCAGACGTCAAAGGGCTGTAGTTACCGGAGCAAAAGCTGAATTTTTCCCGCAGAGGGCTGGCTCATGAGATTTAGGTGTGATCAGTGCAACGCACAATACGCGATAGCGGACAGCAAAGTGGGACCCAAGGGTGTACGAGTCCGCTGTAAAAAGTGCGAAAATGTTATCACTGTAAAGCAGGAAGAAGAAGCTGAGGAAGATCCTCCAGCTGCAGAAGAAGAGCAAGCTGCGCAAAGAGAGCAAACCGAGGTAAGCGCAGGCGCCGAAGACGGTTTCAATCCGGGTGAGGACGAACTCGACAGCGCCATGGATGAGGCTTTGGATGCCTTTGATGTGGATGGTGATGAAGAGGGTGAGGACGAAGATCAAGATTTCGATCGCCAGTCCACCCGGGTTTTTAGCGTCGAGGCCATGCAGCAAGTGCAGGAAGAGAAAGACGAGGCCGCTCAACGCGCCCATGAAAAGGAGCAAATATCCGATATTTACCACCAGGCCAAGGAGTCCGAAGAAGCGGAGACCTATGCTGGTTCCCCGCAGGCCAACGACGCGGAGGCCCTCGATAGTGATCGGGTTGAATGGTATGTGGCCGTTGATGAGCGGCAAATTGGCCCGATGGCCGCTTCGGAACTAGGCCAGCGTTATAGCCAAGGAGAATTCGACGCCGATACGCTGGTCTGGAAGAACGGCTTCGATGATTGGCTGCCGGTCTTTGAAGTGCAAGAACTGGCATCGCTTTCCACGCAAAAAGAAGAGTCGGCCCCTGATGAAAGCTGGGAGGAGCCAACCAGCGAAATGAATCAGGCCGAGCATGGTTCATTGGGGCAGGATCAAGAAGAACCATTTGCCGAAGAAGAATACGGTTACGGAGATAGACGCCAAGACGAGTCGGTACCAGAAGAAGAAAAAGAGCCGGCAGAGACAGAAGACGCGGACGGTGACGGTCTGTTCGACGATGAACGATATGCCAGCGCATCGGCGGCTGCTTTTGAGGGCGCCGATGGCGATTGGCAACCCTCGGCTTTGGCCGATCTCGATGCTTTGGCCGAGGAGGAACTCAAGTCCTTGCGGCCGCCCGAGGCAGAGTCCGAAGAAGATGGGCTCGAGGGTCTGCTGGGTGACGACGATGACCAGGCGCTTGGCCAAGACAACTTGGCTGGAGAAATGGATGATGGCGATAGCTCGATTATCGGCCAGATTGCGGCTGAAGAAGAATCGGCGGCCCGGTTAGCGGAACAAGAACGCGCCGAGATTGAACGACAAGAAGAAAAGACGCGCCAGAAACAGGAAGAGGCCAAGAAGAAGCAAGAAGATGATGCCTTGGCCGCACAAGAGGCGGCTCGCCAAGAACGCGAAGAAGAACAGCGCAAACGAGTGGCTCCGCCCGCCGAGCTTCCTCCCCGGGGGCAGTTTCCCCGGTGGGCCATGTATTCGGGTTTCGGTTTGCTGAGTGTCTTGATCATGTTGGCCGGTTACATTGCCGTAAACCTACCGATGGGCCGGCAACCGGTACCGAGTGAGGTAGAGCCCGTTGCGCCGGCCGAAACGGTGGCCGCCGCGGATAAGAAGCCCGGCGCCAAGCAAAAACCGCTTACGCCAGTCGCCAAACCAGAAGCCAAAGTTGAAACAGCCACGGGGGCGCAAAAGTCCCCGGCAAGTGCGGTGCCGCCCAAAGAGGCCAAGTTCGCGGAGGCCAGCGTAAAAGAAAAGCCGGCACCCAGGAAAAAGGTAAAAAGTCCCCCGGCAGTGTCCAAGCGCAGGACTAGCACGGCCAGCAAGAGGAAAACCTACAAAACCAAAGAACTTGCCTCGGTAATCAAAGAGCCGGAACCACCATCCAAACCAGCCAAGAAGCGAAAAAAATCTTCTGGCGGTTTGCTCGATTTTGAAGATCAAAATGCTTTTGCTCGCGAGACGGGTTCAGAACCCGTGGTGGTCAAGGCCGCGCCCAAGAAGGTCAAGAAAAAGCTGCCGCCCTTGACCAATGCCGACGTCTTGTCTGTCATGAGGAAGCACTTGGCCGAATTCAAGGCCTGCAATCGCAAACAGCGCGAGGTTGACAACAGCGTTCGCGGTAAGATGGTGGTCGAAATCCTGATTGAAACCAGTGGGAAAGTGAAATCAGCCAGGGTCACCACCGCCCAGTTCCGGTCTACCTTTGTGGCCGGTTGCATCTCCAAGGTCATCAAGCAGGCCCGCTTCCCTGAATTCGGGGGCAAGACCAAGAAGATTCCATTCCCTTTTACGGTGAAGTGATCCCTAAGAAAAAAAGGCTGTCATCCCCGAAAAGTTTCTGTCGGCACCCTCCGGGCACCGTACAACATAGGTGCCGTGCCATTTGGTCTCATGATTGATCTGATCTTTTAACATTGCGTTTAGAACTTCTATTGAATTTATGCAGTCTTAGAGCGCCAATAGTTCCAAATGGTGTGAGACTGCAGATTTAGGA
>JAUVBB010000564.1 GCA_030591445.1 Deltaproteobacteria bacterium
GCCGATGGGCCCCTGTTTCGGTTAGCCCCCTTGACCGTGTTGGTGGGTGTGTTCGCCGCCTTTGCCACGGTCCCCTTCGGCATGTTGCTTCGGGCCACCGATTTGAACATCGGCATCCTTTATGTCCTGGCCATCACTTCGGTGGCGGCGGTGGGCATTTTGATGTCGGGCTGGGCCTCGAACAACAAATGGAGCCTGCTGGGCGGCATTCGGGCCGCGGCCCAGATCGTCTCTTACGAAGTTCCGGCCGGCCTCAGCGTGTTGTCGGTCATCATGTTGGCCGGCACCTTGCAGATGAACGGCAGCGCGGACGCGCCCGGCATCATCTCTTCCCAAGGCGGCTGGCCCTGGCAGTGGTACATTTTCCACAACCCCTTCGCCTTCGTGGCATTTTTTGTCTATTTCATCTCCTCGGTGGCCGAGGGCAACCGCACCCCCTTCGACTTGCCCGAAGCCGAAAGCGAATTGGTCAACGGCTTCAACACCGAATACAGCGGCATGCGCTTTGCCGGCTTCTTCCTGGCCGAGTTCGCCAACATCTATCTAATGAGTGCGGTCTCGACCACCCTGTTCTTCGGTGGTTGGCAAATTCCCGGCGTGTCCGCCGAAGTGCAAGCCAGCTCCTTTTTGCTACAGGGACTGGGCGTGGTCATTTTCTTAATCAAGGCCTGGATCGGCTGCTTCATCGTCATCTGGCTACGTTGGACCCTGCCTCGCTTGCGCGTCGATCAACTCATGAACTTTTGTTATAAGTACCTGACCCCGATAGCCTTCGTCTGTTTGGCGGGCAATGCCATCTATCTGCTGGTTATTCCGGCCGGTTCCCTGCTCGACAGCGCCATGCACATCGGCACCGCAATATTGGGCTTTCTAATCCTGCTGATATTCTTTGCCCGGGTCCGCTATCACATCCGCTCGGTAGGCGATCGCGTTGATCTCGATCTGCTGGCCCGCGGGGTCAAGGGCCAGTTCCAGCCCGAGATTCAGTCTCGCCGTTACGGTAAGTTCTGGCGGCAGCGAAAGAAGGAGGTCGTCTGATGGGTGCCCTGCGCGAATATTTCGCCGCCATCGGCCGCACCATCGTGACCTTGGGCGACGGCTTGGCGGTGACCTTCTCTTACTTGTTGCGCAAGCCAACGACCATTCAATACCCGGATCGCACGGCCCAGCCGGTAGTGGCCATGCTGCCCGAGCGCAGTCGCGGTATGTTGGAAAACGACGTCGAGCACTGCACCGGTTGCTCCATGTGCGCCAAGCAATGTCCCATCGACTGTATCCACATTACCGTCGTAAAAGACGAAGAAACCAAGACCCGCTCCCTGACCCAGTTCGACATCGACGCCGGCAAGTGCATGTACTGCGGCCTGTGCGTAGAGGCCTGCCCCATCGGCTGCCTGCGCCATTCGCTTGAATTCGAAGGCGCCATGTATGACATCAATCGCCTGATGCTTCACTTTGTCACCGAGCCACGGGTGGTGGCCAAGCCGCCCAAGAAGGGCGAAGAGGTGCAGTTTGCGCCGCGGGGATCCATCGTGCGCAAGTTCTTGTACGAAGCGGGCGCCCGGCCGCCTTCGAGCGGAGGTGCATCTTGAATATGACTCTGGTCGATCTGGCCTTCTACGCGGTAGCGGCCATTTTACTGACCTGCGCCGGCTACGCGGTGTTTAGCCGAAATATCGTGCGCGCGGTATTCGCCCTGTTGGGCACCTTTTTCGGTATTGCCGTTCTTTACGGCATGCTGTCGGCCGATTTCGTAGCCGCCATTCAAGTGTTGGTCTACGTGGGCGGCATCCAGGTGCTGCTGCTTTTTGCGGTTATGCTCACCAGTCATATTGAGTCCGCCCAAACTTCCAGCCGGGTGGCCGGCCTGATTCCCGGTCTGCTAACCGGTATAGTGCTGTTGGCCATCCTGGTGCCCTTGATGCTACATGCCCCTTGGCTGCAAAGCGGGGCCGGCTCCTATCAGGCCACCACCGCCTCAATCGGAGAAGCCTTACTGGGCCCGGCCTTGCTCCCTTTTGAAGTGCTCAGCATCGTCTTGCTCGGCGTCGTCATCGGCGCCGTGGTGGTTGCCCGCCGACAGGGAAACGATGAAGACCTGTCCGGCGAAAGTGGGGAGGCAGAGTGATGAGTCAGGTATCTCTCGAGCACTTCCTGGTGGTCTCGGCGGTTCTGTTTACCCTGGGGGTGATTTGCATCATGACCCGGCGCAACGCAGTGGCCATCCTCATCGGCATCGAACTGCTGCTCAACGCCGCCGGCCTGAACCTGATCGCGTTTTCTCGCTTCAATGACAAACTTCTGGAAGGCTCGGTGTTCGTCCTGTTTATCATCGTGCTGGCCGCCGCCGAAGCAGTGGTGGCCCTGGCCCTGATTCTGGCTTTGCAACGTCGATTGCGCACCGTCGATGTAGACCAGACGAACACGCTCAAGGGATAAAGACCATGGATGCCTCCTCTTTGATCCCGCCCGTTCAGGACATTTCCTATCTCTGGCTGGTCCCGGCCTTGCCCCTGTTGGGCGCCTTTATCAACGGCGCCTTCGGCCTGCACATCCATCGTCGTTTCGGTGAATGGGCCAACACGGCCATTAGCGTGACTTTGCCCTGGATCTCCTTTCTGATTGCGGTGGTGGCCTTCGTCCAATTGCGGGGCGCGGAAGAAGGCACTGTCCTGGTATGCAAACTCTGGACTTGGCTGGCGGTGGGACATTTCCAGGCCGATCTGGCTTTCGGCATGGACTCGCTTTCGGCCATGATGACGCTTGCGGTCACTTTTGTGGGCAGTCTGATTCACGTCTACAGCATCGGTTACATGCACAAAGACGACGGCTACTGGCGCTTTTTCAGCTACTTGAATCTTTTCATGTTCGCCATGCTCACCCTGGTGCTGGCCGACAATCTCTTGCTGATGTTCGTCGGTTGGGAAGGCGTGGGACTGTGCTCTTACCTGCTCATCGGCTTCTGGTACAAAGACATCAACAACGCCAAGGCCGGCATGAAGGCCTTCGTGGTCAACCGAGTAGGCGATTTCGGCTTCCTGGTCGGCTTCTTCATCCTCTTCTGGGGATTGGGCGGCGCCTGGACCGACTCTGGCTACCAGGCCACTTCCAGCTTCTCCATCACCTTCCGTGAGCTGCCGGCGATGGTGGCATCTATGGGCGACAAGCTGCTCTGGGGCATACCCCTGGCAACCTTGGTTGGCCTGTTCTTCTTCGTGGGTGCCACCGGCAAGTCGGCCCAGATTCCCCTGTATATCTGGCTGCCCGACGCCATGGCCGGCCCCACGCCGGTATCGGCCTTGATCCACGCCGCCACCATGGTTACCGCCGGTGTCTATATGGTAGCCCGGATGAACTTCATCTATGTCATGAGCCCTACCGCCATGACCGTGGTGGCTTGCACCGGTGCCTTAACCGCGCTTTTTGCCGCCACCATCGGCTGCTTCCAGAACGACATCAAAAAGGTGCTGGCCTATTCCACCGTCTCTCAGCTCGGCTACATGTTCATCGGCGTAGGTGTCGGTGCCTTCTGGGCCGGTTCCTACCATCTGCTGACCC
>JAUVBB010000140.1 GCA_030591445.1 Deltaproteobacteria bacterium
CCAGAAGGCGGCCCGAAATCTGGGTTCGGCCATCATGACCGCAAGCGAGCTGTCGACGAACTCGGCCTGGGTGGCATGAGAACTGTTCATCAGCGAGGGGGGCTGATCGGGGCCGGCTGGGCAGCCGAGTTCCTGGATGAGCAATTGGCGGCCATCGGCGGCGGTCAGCATTTCGTCAAATAGAGCCGCGACCGCTTGTGGGGAAGTGTCGGTAATGGTCATCGACATCAGATCGATGGGGTAGGCGTTGAAAGTGGCGACATCGGTGGCGGCGATGATGCTTGGTCCATGTGGTTCTCGGGCCGAGTCGATGGTCAGGGTAATAGTAATCGCCAGGCGCTCATCGATGCTGTGGCTGTGATCGCGCGCGGCCGCGATGAAATTAGCCAGGGCGGGCACTTTTTCTGGGTGTTCCATCAAGGCGCCGTCCGGTTCATTGCCCACCGACAGTGCAAAACCGCCATGCTCGACAATCATGGGCACCGCCCAATCCAGCAGTTTGGCAAAGCGGCTTAGTACCTTGGGGTCATCCAGGGGCAAGCCGGCCAGATCCGGAGGCACCAGCGACTCACCTTCGGTATCGACCGAGTAGATGCCCACAAAAGATTGCAGACCATCGTTTTCGAGCGCCTCCAACGATTCGAGCAGGAAGCCCTTGTCATACACGTTGGCAGTCGGTTCGAGATTGTTCCAATCCAGATGCACCCTGCCCACCGACATGCCGTGGTCGAGTGCCTCCTGCCAGTGCGTTTGGACTTGGCTCATAGTGGTCGCGGGCAGCGCCTCAAAGGCCACGATCATGCCCAGATGGTCGCCTGGCGAAAGCAAGGGCAGATCGCGGGCAAGGGGTTTTGGGTCCGTGTCGCCGCCGGCATCCAATCCCTTATCGCCATCGCTCCCCGCATCCAGATCTGAGGAATCGCCTATTGCTTGGCAGCCCAATCCGGCAATTAAAAATAAGAATAGCAGGGAATACATCGATCGACTTTTTTTCATGGTCCACTCCTTATTATATCAATCTCCAATTCCCAATCTAACACCGCCGCCTGGAGAATCTGTTACCTGTTTGGCGAATTGCCCATTCTGGCCGGTGTGGTCTTCCAGTTGCACATGGGTCGGCGCGGGAGGTCGCCCTGGGTTACTTCGGTGATTCTTTAGGCATTATGGCTACGGTTGGTTATGGCTTCGAGATCTAGGATCTCTATGAACCCGCCTGGTTGAAATCCGGATCCTCGCCAATTTCTTTCTTGATAGCCACAGAGCCCCAAGTGCCAGCAAGAGCAGTAGGGAGGTGGGGAAAGCAGAATGGGTGGAGGCACAGGAGCAGCCGGAACTCATGTTCTTGTCTGTGTCTTCGGGGGGATCAATGGCATCGCACAGGCCGTCGGCGTCGTAATCGGGGCCGTCGTTGTCGGGATCGGCGGGAGTGGTGACGGCGCAGTCGTCGCAGGTGTCGTTGTCGCTATCGCCACAACGGCTGGGATCGTTGGGCGCGGGGTCGTTTTCATCGGGAATGCTGTCACCGTCTGAGTCTTGGGCTACCTTGATCAGCAGTTTGACCGGCCCGGACTTGAGCTGGGTTAGGCCCACCCGGTAATGTAGAACGGCTTCTAACTCGTAGCTGCCGTAATCGGGAAATTCTATTTCTAGCCAGCGCGTGCCCCGGGCAGGGGGATCGCCTGGTTTGGCGGGCAGACCCGAAATGGAACCTAGCTCCCAGGAGACGCTTTGACCCGACAATTGACCGTCGGGCTCCTGGTCGGTGATGGTGCTTGGGTCCGGCGCGTTTAGGATAAGCCGGGCTTCCAGGGCGGCCCCCGAACCGCTGTTGGCATATTGTAGGCTAATCTTGGCCTTGAAGGGAACGGACTGGGCGCCTATCTCCGTGCTGCCGGCAATCGACAAGTTGACCTGGGCTTGGCCCACTGAGGTGACGCAGTCGGCTTCAAACAAGGCATTCAAAAACAAGCGGCTGCCTTGGCTGCCGGGGTTGGTGCTCAAGGGCAAATCGGTTTTGTAGGCGTGACCACCCAAATAGCTTACTTTGCCCACGGCACATTGGCCCTGGGCATGAGCGCTATCGTCGTCGCCGATCCAGCAATGGCCGTCCATATAGCCGGTCATCCAAACATCTTGCACGCCGGGGCCGTCGGGGCCGGTGATGAAGGTGACGTCCAAATCGTTGATGTATTTGGTCTGCAGGTAATCGCTCAGGTTGTAAGCAGGCTCGCTGCCGCCGGTGGTGGCAAAGTTGCCATCCAACTGATTGTAAGGGATTTGAGGATGAAAAATCTGAACTTGCTTGGGTTGCTCGGCAATCAGGAAGCCGGCCCCCAGCTCTTTTTCATCCTTGGCCAGGCAGCAGTCTTGGTTGCCGTGGTCACAGCCGTCGGTCACACATTCGAAATCGCCATCGCTACATTGCCCGTCCGGGCAGGCGGGAGGGATGCCGGCGGTGGTAAGAAAGTGGCCATTGCGAGCCGCGTCGTCTAGATAGGGCCATTGCGGATTGGGTAAGGTGTTTTCGTAGGCGTTGACCGCCTGGCACTCGGCAAAAAAGTGGGTGGGATAGCCCAGAAACTTACGCACTTCGGCGACCACTTCATGGCCATGATAAGTAATCGGTTCACCGGCACAGTCGGCGGCTTGCGCCGGGCAGTCGCCGCCATTGCATTCTACCAGTTCCCGATCCTTGACGTTCCAATGCATGCTCATGATCTGGCAGTAGGCCGGCACCCCGTCTTCGGTAAACAATGCTCCGTTTTTGTGATCCATGTTCATATTGTCGCAAGTGCCCATGTCCCCCATGATGCTGACCACGGTCAACATGTCTGGATTGTCGGTGCCCGGCCCGCAATCTGCCTGCTCGCAGCGGTCGGGCGGAAACTCGCGCCCGTTTGATTGTGAAATGCCGGCGGCGCGCAGATAAGCGGTGGCGATATCTTCATTGCCGTCCGAGAACACGGCGATGCTGGGCGCCGCGATCATCTGCTTGCGCACATGGCCGGTAAAGGAGCTGCCGGCCTCATGCACCGTGACCACCTGGAAAACCGTTCGCTCGGCCCAGGGATTTTCTGCCCAGCTATCCGGATCGTTCCAGGCCGTAATGACCGCCAGGGCCGCATCCCGGTCGGCCGCATCGATGACAAAAGGACCCCCGCGATAACCGTGCCGGCCCACGATTTCACCGAGCCCGGCCTGCCCTTCCGAGTCCCAGACCACGGTGGCTTCGGCAAAGAAATCAGGGCTGGCCGTGGGATAAGGGCATTTGACCCCTGAACCCTCAACGTGGCAGTCCCAGGCACATTCCTGACCCGCGGTATCGCAGGCTGCGTCGTGCCAAGTTTTTAGCGGATCGATAATCCAATGAACGGCAATTTCATGCTTCAGCAATTGAAATACCAGCCCATAAGATTGGAACATTCCGTGATCCTGGTAGGCCAAATCCATGGGTATAATCAAACTGCCCGAATCAAAGGATCGTTCCTGCGCGTTAGCAAGGGCAGAACTCGCCATAAAAAGGCACAGCCAGAGCAAACAAGGTCTTATCCTTGGCATGAGTTTCCTCCTGGAAAAGGGAGATGCTCTTATTGTAACACAACGCCACTTTTCAGTTTTCATCATGCAAGCGCCCGCCGATATCAAGTCGGAAGCCTTTTGGCTGGAACATGCTCTGCAAACTGCCCGGGCCAGAAACTTTGAATTCTACGTGCAATCCTTCTTGCGCGACTATCCGCCTCTGGGCCTGTGGACTGTTCGCCAAAACATCTTGCCGCCCTACGCTTTTACCGCCTTCCATTCATTTCCCTGCATGGGTCTCTACGACGAGCAAGGCAATGCCAAGCCCGAAGTAACCGATATTTGGCAAAGCTATCTGCCTTAAGCTCTACTGCTAGCCCTGACATCTCACCAACAACTTTATGTTGTGAGATTGCATGTGCTTACAGATAAGAGCTGTTTTTGAGAGAACATGCCATGCAAATGTTGTTGTTGAGATACCAGGACTACCCGGAAAGTTTGTGATCGATGCGGGTTAGCGGCAAATTTCGGTGGTGCTTACGATGGTATAATTATCGGTCCAGGCGGGGTCTTCCTGCATGTTGATGGCTTCTCGTTGGATCAAATTGCCATATTGGTCAAAGTGATCGCGCGCATGATAAAAGCTCACGCTGTCGCAGCCGGAAATCTCGGTGCCCGAGTAGCGTCGATAGGAAGTTCTTAGCAAGTTGTCATAGGCAAACGAAACCCCATAGTCAAAGCAGGTGGAAGAGATGCTGCCGATACCCGACTTGGGCCGGCCTTGTTCGTCCCAGCTATCAAAATGCTGGAAGGACTCATCGCGGTTGACCTGGTCAAATCCGGTGAGCCGATCTTGATCATCGTAGTTATAGTCCCAGGCGGTGGGACTGACACTATACGACCGGTGCAGGTACCGAATTCTGCCCACCACTTGGGCCCCGTCAATGAAGGCTTCGACCGATTCATAATCAAGAAAGCTCTTGGAGCCTTCCTTGTCGCAAGTCAGGCGAAAACTCTCTTCATCAAAGCTGCAGAGGGTCGTTTTTCCGTCGTTGTCGGTGTATTCACTGGCGTAGTTGCGACACCGGGCGCTTGCGCAAGTCACGGAAACATCGTTGATATTGGCATCCGCGATACTGCCGGTGCCATTTTCCACCACACAACTTTGTTCCGCTGGTTCGCTGAGCACGGTGACCAAATAAGCAGCTCCAGTATCCAGGCTGGTGGAGAAAGAGAAGTTGCCATCGGCCAGCAGGGTCAAGTCATTGCCCCCGTTGTTTTGCAAAACCAGGCTACCGACCAAGCCACTCAGGTTTCCCCCGACCGTGTACAAATTAGTTTCCTCATCGGCACAGGTCAGCTGCACATTGTTTACGTCGGCATCTGCCACGGTGCCGGTGGCATTGTCCACCACACAATTCTGTCCCTCTGGTTGGGTGAAAACGGTCACCGCGTAGGCCGCTCCAGACTCCAATGCGGCAGCAAAGGAAAACGTGCCGTCTGCGGAAATGGACAAGTCATCAGCCCCGTTGTTCTGCAGAACGACCGTGCCCGAAAGACCACTGACGGTACCCCCAATCGAAAAACTCTCAGTCTCTTCGGTCTCCGTCCCACCATCACAAGCAGTGAGTGCCAGCGAAAATGAAATAAGTAGGGCGAAATATTTTTTGTTCATGTCCCCTCCCTGAGATCTCTTGCTAACGATAATCATGACAATATTTCTAACACGTATTGCAGGTCTTCCCAAACGGTGTTGCGACCCAGGCTAAAGCGGATGGTGCCAATACCGGTCTCTTCCGGGATACCCATGGCTTGCAAGACCGGGGAGAGGCTGACCGCGCCGGCGTGACAGGCCGAGCCAGTGGAGGCGGCGATGCCGGCTTGTTCTAGTATTGGCAATAGCTCGTAGCCCTTGCGGCCCACGAAAGAAACGTTGAGGGTGTTGGGCAGTCGTTCACCCAAATGGCCGTTGAGAACGATTTGCTTGCCGAACTTTTCTTGCAAAGCCGAGAAGAAACGATCGCGCAGGGCTTGGATGTTTTCGTAATTGGAGTTTTTTTGGGCCAAGGCGCAGGCGGCGCCCAGGCCCACGTCCAATAGCACGTTTTCGGTACCGGCCCGGCGGCCGGACTCGTGGCCGGCTCCGTGGATCAAAGGTTCGAGTTCTGTCCCCGAGCGGATATAGAGCGCGCCGATGCCTTTGGGACCGTAAAGTTTGTGGCCGGCCACCGACAGCAGATCCACGCCCAGATCGTCGACCCTGGTCGGGATTTTGCCGACCGATTGGGCGGCGTCGGTGTGGAAGCTGATTTTGTGCTCTTTGGCGATCTTGGCAATCTCAGCGATGGGCTGGATGCTGCCGGTTTCGTTGTTGGCGTGCATGATCGAAATCAGGATGGTCTGGGGCGTGATGGCTCGGCGAATGTCTTCGGGATCCACCCGGCCGCGGCCATCTACCGGAACCAGGCTGATTTGGGCGCCCTGGTTTTCTAAAAAGCGACAGGGTTGGATGACGGCCGGGTGTTCGATGACGCTGGTGATGATGTGATTTCCCCGGGCCCGCCCAGCATAGAAGGTGCCCTTGATGGCCTGGTTGTTGGCCTCACTGCCGCCGCTGGTAAAGACGATCTCCGTTGGCCGGCAAGCAAGCAGACTGGCCACCTGGGCCCGGGCTTTATCGACTGCCTCCCGAGCCGGACTGGCGGCCCAGTGACCGGCGGAGGGATTGCCGAAGTGCTGGTGGAGAAATGGCTCCATGGCGTTTACTACCTCGGGGGCCATGGGAGTACTGGCATTGTGATCCAGGTAAATGTGCTTCATAGGTTCAGCCTCCCAGTGGGTCGCGCAGGCGAAAAGAAGGGATGCGGGTTCTGACCCGATCGGCGAAGAAGCGCAGGGCTTCGAGATCAGTGCTGCCATTCGGGCTTTGGGCACAGTTGGCTAAGAGGCCGGCGGCTTGGGCAAATAGGGCGATGCCGATGTCGCCCTCCGGCCAATTCTCCCGGGCCAACTCTGCCGCCAGGGTCGAGCACAGGGTTTCGAACTGTTTGTCCAGTGCTTTGAGTGTCATTCGTTTTTTGGGGCTGACGGTCCGGCGGGCGATCCAGGCCACGCAAGTATTGATCGCCTGGGAACGGACCGCGCGCGGGCGCTGGTTTCTTTCTACCCGTAGTGGCAAGACGCTGGTGATGCGCAAATCGTGGGGACGGTAGGCGCGCACCAGGGCTTCCCAGCCCAGCAATGAACGATGACTGTAGATCAATGCGAAGACGCCGTCGGGCTTGAGCACCCGGGCGGTCTCGCCAATGGCTTGACCCAGTTGCCGGGTATAGCCTTCGTGGGCATCGCGGTCGGAACGGGCGCGGAAACGAGAGGCCACCAGTTCGGCTTGCCAGTCGGTCGCGGGTTGGCTGAATAGATCGGGTTCGATGTCGGCAAAAAGCAGCCGCTTCCAGCTATAGAAGAAATCGGACAGAACCGAGTAGAAGATATTGTCGTAATAGGGCGGATCGGTCACCACGGCATCGAAACTGGCATCTGGATAGGGCAGGGTTTGGGCCGAGCCTTTGCGGACAGTTACCGGTACTTCGAGTTTGCTCGCCGCAGCGAGTCCCGCGCCGATGCGATCGAGTTTTCGCCAGAGGTTGGAGGGGCCATCGCCTACCGGATCGGTCTCGGCATAGTCCCAGAGCATGGCCACCCCCGGCCCGCAGAAGGCGCGCCCAACCTGCTCATTTTGCGGGATCCACATCGAAAGCCGGCAGTTCCAATCGACCACCTGATCGATTAAGCCGGAGAGCAAGGCGGTGATATATTTTGCCACCGGCGCGCCTTCGGACTTGGCGAGCCCTTCATGCTCTCGGCGCAGGGCCCGAATCAGGCTCAACAGCACCACCCGCTGCCGGGGATTGAAAAGATCGCCATGGCTTTTCATTCCGTACAGAGCGGGGTTGACGATGCCGGACCAGACGGGCAAAAGCGACTGGGGAATGTCTAGCCCACACTCCGTAAGAATTTCTTTTTCCAGAGCAGCCAGCCGGGTCGATAGTTTCGGATCCTCGGTCGGCGCGGGGGCATAGCTTTTGCCCTGGTGGCCGTTCTTGGCCATCACCGCCATCAGCTCATCACGACACTGGTCAATGCTCGGGTGCGGATGCTGGTGACCACAGCGGGGACAGATGGCCAGGCCCGCACGGCCTTTCCAGGCCGAGGCCGGCTTGAAATTCGGCGCTACCTTGGTGATTTGCTGGCTTTGTCTTTCCGATTGCTCGCCAAGGCTCAGGGCCAGGCCTTTCTTTTTGGAAAGCCAGAGTCGTTTGGAGAGGAAAAACCGATATCCGCAGCCGACACAAGCCCTGGAATTGGACCAGAGATAGGAACAAAAGCGCCCGCGGTGGGGGAAAAAGGGGGCGGTGTCAGCGGCCAGGCATTCGAGCACCCGCTTGCCGGTGGCGCTTAGCAGGCGAGCGGCCAGTCTAGGTTTTATGCCCTTGGGATACTGGAGCAGACAGCGCTGGATGAAGACACTGAGCTCGTTTTGATCCAGGGCGTCGGTCTGGGCACCGAGCAGAGCTGCCTGTTCCGGAATGGTGCCGCCGCCGCCGAACATATCGAGCAGGCGGGGCGGGGAGTCTGATCCCAGTAGTTGCCGTGCTTGGTCTAAACTGGCCTCACTTGGGTTTGGCCCACATAGCTCGGATAGCACTTTTTGGGCCGCGGCTGTGCGCGGTCGGCAAAGACAGGCAAAGACCAGGGCCCGCATGGTAGTTTGGGGGCGCCGTGCCCACCAGACGTGAATGGTGTGGCTGGTCTCAGCCCGGCGATATCTTTCCGCATGACCGGCCGCCGAAGCGGCCAAGTGCAAGCTGCAGTTGTCAATGAGGCGGGTCGGCACGCCTTGAGGCAAGGCGGCGATACGCAAGTTCAGGGCCTTGTCAGTTGCCAAACCTGCCTAATCCTGAACCCATTGTTGCAGTTTACTCAGGATGGCCCGGTCGCACAGGCCGAACTTTTCTTGCAAGACTTTGGCGGGGGCCGAAGCGCCGAAATGATCGAGACCGATGACCAGGCCCTGGCGGCCGGCCAAGCGATACCAACCGGGATCGTGGCTGGCTTCCACCACGGCCACCCGGGAGTCGGCGGGGAGGATCTCTTGGCGGATCTCTTCGGGTTGGGCCAAGAAAGTCTCTATGGAGGGCATGGACACTGCGCGAATACCCAGAGTGCGGGCGGCGGCAGCGGCCGGAGCTACTTCAGAGCCGGTGGCCACGACGATATCCTTGCTGCCGTTTTTCTCCTCGACCAAGACATAGGCGCCGCGCAGGGCATGCTCGGCGCGGAAACTCTCGGGCCGATCCAGGACCGGCAGTTTTTGCCGGGAGAGAATCAAGGCCGTCGGGCGCTTACGGTTTTGTAGGGCCAGGGTCCAGCCGGCCGCGGTCTCGATTGGATCGGCTGGTCGATAAACGCTTAGGCCCGGAATACAGCGCAGGGCGCTCAAGTGTTCTACGGGCTGATGAGTGGGGCCGTCTACGCCCACAAAGATCGAATCGTGGGTAAAGACGTAGATGACTCCCAACTCCATCAGAGCTGCCAAGCGGATGGCCGGGCGCATGTAATCGGAAAACACCAGGAAAGTACCGCCATAGGGAATCAAGCCGCGGCTCAAGGCCATGCCATTGAGCATGGCGCCCATGGCGTGTTCGCGTACGCCAAAGTGCAGATTGCGCCCGGAAAATTCGGGCCCTTGCACTGCCTGGCTGTCCTTAATCCAGGTTTTGTTGGAAGGCGCCAAATCGGCCGAGCCTCCCACCAGGCCGGGCAGGATCTCGGCGGCGCGCTGCAGAACCTTACCGGACAATGCCCGGGTGGCGGCGGCTTCGGTGCCGGCGGCAGTGACCAGGGTGCTAAGCAGGTCTTCGGGAATCTCCGGACCGTTCAAGCGTCGCCAGAGACTGGCTTGATCGGGATGGCTCTTTTCCCATTCGGCGTAGCGGGTTTCCCAGGCTTGCCGATCCTGCTGCAATTCGTCTTTGCGCTGCGCGAGACACGAGCGTACCTCAATGGGGACCGAGAAAGCTGATTTTTCCGGCCAGCCCATGGCTTTCTTGGTGGCCTTTATTTCATCGGGTCCCAGCGGTGCACCGTGGGCGTCGGCCGAATCCTGCTTGCCCGGACTGCCGTAGGCGATGTGCGTGCGCGCGCAAATGATCGAAGGGCGCCGGCTTTCGGCCACCGCTTGGCGCAAACATTGACGAATGGCTTTGCGATCATGGCCATCGACGTGCTGGACGTGCCAGCCATAGGCATCGAAACGCTGGCCGACGTTTTCGGTGAAGCTCAGCTCGGTGCTACCTTCGATGGAGATCTTGTTGTCATCGTACAGGTAGACTATGTTGCCCAGCGACAAGCGGGCGGCCAAGGAGGCGGCCTCGCTACTGAGGCCTTCCATCAGGTCGCCGTCAGAAATGATGCCGAAGATCCGGTAGGCCAAAGGACGGAAGTTGTCGGTGTCCAGATGGGCCGAAAGCATGCGCGCTGCCAGGGCCAGGCCGACCCCGGTGGCGAAGCCTTGGCCCAGCGGCCCGGTGGTGGTCTCTACTCCCGGGGCACAACCCAACTCGGGATGGCCCGGGGTGGGACTTTGCCACTGGCGGAATTGCTTCAAATCTTCTAGGGACAAGTCGTAGCCGTACAAGTGCAGCAGGCTGTAAAGCAGGGCGGAACCATGGCCCGCTGACAGGATAAAGCGGTCCCGACCTGGCCAGTCGGGAAGCTCGGGATCGAAACGCAGAAACTCATGAAACAGTACGAAGGCGCAATCGGCCATGCCCATGGGCAAGCCGGGGTGGCCGCTGTTGGCTTTTTCCACCATGTCCATGCTCAGGCAACGGATGGTGTCGACCGCCAGCTGCTCCAGTTGTTCTTGGTTGGGTTCGGGCATGTCATGCTCCTTGGCCATATTTCGATTTGGATGAAAGCAGCCTACCACGATGCACGATTCTCATACAACCAGCTTGACGTATTTGTTCCAGACGAATAGAACCGTTGCCAAGGAGTGTCAAGGAGGAATTAAATGAGCGAGACCCAAACTGACCGGAACCTGAAAATCGCGTTTGACGCCGAAGCCAAGGCTTGTTTGCGCCTGCTGGGTTATGCCGAGCGGGCAGAAAAAGAGGGCTATCCCCAGATGGCCCGACTCTTTCGTGCCATCAGCGCGGCGGAAAAAGTTCACGCAATCAAGCATTTGCGGCAGCTCAAGATTGTCAAATCCACCGAAGAGAATCTGCAGAGCAGTTTCGAATCCGAGATGACAGTGAGCGAGAATATCTACCCGGAGTTCATCCGCGTGGCCGACGAGGACGGACAAAAAGCCGCCCAGATGGGTTTTAGCCAGGCCCGGGATGCCGAGTCATTTCACGCCAAGCTTTACAAGAACGCCATCGATCACATGATTGAGGAGAAGGAAACGGTCTATCAGGTGTGCAGCGTGTGCGGGTACGTACATGACGGAGAAGCGCCGGACGAGTGCCCGGTTTGTGGAGCCAAGAAAGAGCAGTTTGATCGGGTGGACTAGTTTCTCCCCACGAGCGATAATCAGGATATGACCGAGCAAGATTCAGGAAGCCCGGGTGGTGGACCCAGGCACGAAGAAGACGCCGATGTTGCGACCGAGTCGCAAGATCGGGTGCAGGTCCCGAAACGCTATCGGGTTTTGCTGCACAATGACGACTACACCACCATGGAGTTCGTGGTTATGGTTTTAATGGATATTTTTCACCACTCCGAGGAACAGGCCTTTCGGGTTATGCTGCACGTGCATCAACAAGGCATCGGGGAAGCAGGCGTATTTAGCTACGAAGTGGCCGAGACCAAGGTGCGGAAAGTGACGGATTTGGCGCGCCAAAACGAATACCCGCTGCGTTGTTCTATGGAGCCGCAATGATTTCTCAAGAACTACAATTGACCTTTGCCCGGGCCATGCAAGACGCCCTGGGCCGTCATCACGAGCTGGTTTGTCTCGAGCATTTGCTTTTGGCTTTATTAGATGAGGATTTGGCCAGCGAGATCCTGTTGGCTGGTGGGGCCGATCTTTCCGCACTCCGGGAGGCACTCGAGAGCTACCTCAATGGGCTCGATCGCATGCCCGAGGGGGTGGACTATGAAGTGGAACAAACCGTGGCCGTCATGCGGGTGCTCCAGCGAGCAGCGGTGCATGTACAGTCGGCCGGCAAGAAGGAAATTGACGCCGGTGATGTATTGGCGGCCATGTTCCGCGAGCCCGAGTCTCAGGCCGTGTATTTGCTCAAGAGCCAGGGTCTGAGCCGGCTGGACATACTCGATGCCCTGGCCCACGGCTTGTCGCGCGGCTTCGAGATCGTCGCGCCCGCGGATGGTAGCCAGGCCAGCGGCGAGGCTGAGACCAGCAAAGATCCCCTGGCGGCCTTCACGGTAGATCTGGTTACCCTGGCCGCCGAAGGTAAGCTCGACCCGCTCATCGGCCGGGAAGCGGAGTTACAGCGTTGCATGCAAGTGCTTTGCCGTCGGCGCAAGAACAACCCCGTTTTCGTCGGCGAAGTAGGCGTGGGCAAGACGGCCATGGCCGAGGGTCTGGCCGGCCGCATCCACCGGGGCGAGGTTCCGGATTTGCTCACAGACGCCCGCATTCTCTCGGTGGATCTGGGGGCCCTGATGGCCGGCACCAAGTACCGCGGCGAGTTCGAGGCCCGACTCAAGGCCGTGGTCCAGGCCGTGATCGACGATCCGACCCGCATCCTGTTTATCGACGAGATTCATACCATCATCGGCGCCGGCGCGGTCAGCGGCGGTACCCTGGACGCCTCCAGTATCCTCAAACCGGCCTTGACCACCGGTCGGATGCGCTGCATGGGTTCGACCACCTTCGAAGAGTTCAAGCGGGTATTTGAAAAAGATCGCGCTTTCGCCCGCCGTTTTCAAAGGGTCGAGATCGACGAACCGGGCGTGGTCGATACCGTCCGGATTCTCAATGGGCTCAAGAAAGCCTACGAAGAACACCACCAAGTAAGCTACTCCAAAGCCGCCCTGCAAGCCGCGGCCGAGCTTTCTCATAAGTATATCAATGATCGCTTCTTGCCCGACAAAGCCATCGATGTGGTGGACGAAGCCGGCGCGGCCGAACGCTTGCAGCCTCCCGCCCGGCGCAAGAAACGTATCGGTCCCCGCGATATCGAGCGGGTAGTCTCCTCCATTGCCCGGGTGCCGGCCCGCACCGTTGAGGTTGCCGATCGCGACAAACTCCAGACCTTGGCCGCCGATCTTCGCCTGGTTATCTATGGCCAAGATCCGGCCATCGATGCCCTGGTAGCCGCCATCAAATTGTCGCGCGCCGGCCTGGCCAACCCCCAGCGTCCCATGGGCAGTTTCCTGTTTTCCGGCCCCACCGGCGTAGGCAAGACCGAACTAGCCCGCCAATTGGCCCTCTTACAAGGCGTAGAGCTGATTCGCTTCGACATGAGCGAGTACCAGGAACAGCACACCGTCTCCCGCTTAATCGGCGCTCCTCCCGGCTATGTGGGCTATGACCAGGGTGGCCTGCTCACCGACGCCATCAGCAAGCACCCCCACGCCGTGCTCTTGCTAGACGAAATCGAAAAAGCCCATCCCGACATGTACAACATCCTGCTACAAGTGATGGATCACGCTACCCTCACCGACAACAACGGCCGCAAAGCCGATTTCCGCAACGTGGCGATCATCATGACCACCAACGCCGGCGCCTTCCAGATGGAGCGCGGCGCCATCGGCTTCGGCGAAAGTGAATCCGAAGCGGACGGCAAGGAAGCCATCGAACGCACCTTCGCCCCCGAATTCCGCAACCGCCTAGACGCCTGGATCCGCTTCGCCCATCTGCCGCCCCCCGTAATCGAGCAAATCGTCGACAAGATGGTCACCGAACTAGAGGCCCAACTCACCAGCCGCCGCATCAGCCTCTCCCTAACCGCCGAGGCCCGCGGCTGGCTCGCCCAAAACGGCTACAACCGCAAATTCGGCGCCCGCCCCATGGAACGCCTCATCGACCGCGAAATCCGCCGCCCCATGGCCGACGAGATCCTCTTCGGCAAACTCCAATCCGGCGGCACCGTCACCGTAAAAGTCACCGATGACAAATTGAGCTTGGAATTCTAATTCCCGAGAACACAGCCCTCATGTTTCGCGGCCTTACTCCTCCGGTAACACCAGCTCCACGTTCGTGTCCGTCGCCACTTTTTCTAGACAGGCTCGGATGGCACCATTGATATTCAGAACCGGGATCCGTCCCTCTTGCTTCGGCCCAATTGCGGTGGCGATTTCATCTCCAAACGACGAACCCAACGAGATGACACCCTTGAAGTCGAGCGTGACCGGAAAGGTGTAATCTCGAAGTATGGTCTCGGCGGCGCGTTTTCCATAGGGGCGGTCGGTTAGAGTTCTGCCAAACTGCGCCATTGCGATGGTTGTGTTCATGGTCACCCCGGGAATGATTCAATGATCTTGTCTGTCTCGGATCGGGTTAATCTCTGGAAAGAAGAATCTATCAACACCAAACAGAATCTCGTTCCACGCGTCGGCAAGGGAGGTTTGGCGACAGATATTTCGTCTGTTTCACCCCCGAAATCAAAAAAGAGACCATACCCATTCGATTCCACCCTCAGCCAGCCTCCGTTTCCTTTGGTGATGCCGATGATATCATTAAGGCCTTTACCTCTCTTCGGTTCAATGTCCATTCGGCTGACTTCGGAAAGGAATGCCATGGGCAGCAGTCGTTCTTTGGATAGCGCGGAATAGTTTGGATTGCTTCGCAGTGACTCTGGGACTCCCATTCCGGTGTCACCCACTGCGATGAGCAGGTATCTGGTGTCGGTAGATTTTCCCGCGAGATTTTCGATGACTAGGTAGCAGGGGCCACCCTCCGAATGGGTGTGCGCATTGTCGCACAGTTCGCCAACAATCCACCCAATATAGCCACAGTAATCCTCGGAAAACCCCTGGGTAAGCAGTGAATCGTAAAGCTGGTCAAGTATCTTTTTCTCTGCCCCGCGATACCCAATCTGGTGAAGAGGAAGAATCACGGTGTCCTGCGATTGCGGAAGACCGCGGATATCGTCCAAATTTGCAAATACCCGGCTTTGGTTGGCCCTGGCCACTTCGGAAAAGAAGCCGATGGAATCCAGATAACTACAGGCCAGACTATTATCCACCAACAAGTAGACCCGATTGCGCTCATCCTCCTTTAGGTGACATTTGATGTCGCACAGAAGTGTCATGACCCCGTAAGCATCGATAACATCGATTTTCCGCAGGTCGTAAACGCCTACCAGCGGTTGAATGTAGTGAAACTCATCAGGGAAGGTGACGAGATAGTTGCGCTTTGCCTGGGGATGGTCCTTCGCCAGTATTACCCTCTTGATGATATCGATCTTCGATAGCAGAACCCGGTGGGCAAGCCGATGCTCCTTCAGTTTGGCTTCCCTGCGAATTTTATTGAGCGTCGGACGAGAGACGCTTAGCAACGTGCACGCATTCTTTAAACTGATCCAGTCGTCATTCATAGCCTGGCCTGAACCCCCAATTGATACCTTACAGTCTTTTACAGCATTTTACATTCTTTTACAAACTACTCAGTAACATGCTATAAATAC
>JAUVBB010000024.1 GCA_030591445.1 Deltaproteobacteria bacterium
ACTGGTGAGGGCCAGAACCAGACGGCGGAAAGCGGGGTCATTCCAGCGAAAACCTACAAAGAACAGATGGCTTACGGCCAGTGCTCCTTGTAGCTCTTCCGGGGCCATTTTTAGCTGCTGGAGTCGATCATTGATTTCTTCTTCAGTGACGGCCAGCGAGGCGGTTTTGTCTTGATCTCCGTAAAGTTTGACCAGCACGGTCTGGTCGCTTTCAGCGACGGCCGGATTGGCCTCGGCCAAACGAAGAAAGCGTACATACGAGCGTTTGGTCTTTTTCAGGGCCTGCTCTAACCTTTGATCGAGGTTGCTCGTTAAAATGAGATTAAAAGGGATGGCGGCCAAAGCATCGAGTATGGTGCTGGGCGTGCCTTTGCTCTCGGTTTTTGCCAATGCAGCTACCAATTCATGCATTTCCTCATGAGAGGAGTCATCCAAATACTGCGTTGCCAAGCGAGCCAACTCGGTTCTTCGTTCATCGAGACCCAGTTCGCTTGCCATCTTTTTGGCGATGCGTCCGTTGATGGAACCAGCCCGTGGACCCAGCGTCAGCCCACCCAGGACCAGGACACAGCGCCGCTGGGTGATGGCGTTTACCAGATCCGGGATGATTTCCTTCTGTAAGTATTGATGGCGTCGGGCCTCGATGGCCGCAGGATCCCAGAGCACCCTCACCAACCCGATGGGTTCGCTGACTCCCTTAAGCTGGAAATTTCCTAAGGGTTCGGCCTCTGTGTCCAGGGTCAAGGCGGATTGCCAGGTTTTTGCGCTTACAAAAATTTCCGCAGGACCGGCCTCGGCCTCGATACGCGTGGTGGTATGAACCATGTCGCCGTGGACATCGTCTGGTTCGACGATAGCTTCGTCGAAGTGGACGCCAATGCGCATTTTAAGCCGGTCAGCTGGTGGCGATCCCTGATTGTATTCGTCGAGCGCTCGTTGCATGGCAATAGCACAGGCCAGGGCCTTTGCAGCCTTGGGAAAAATGGCCATGATGGCATCGCCAATGGTTTTAACCAAGGTACCGTCGAATTTTTCTAGCAAGGGCAGGAGTAGATCGTAGTGGTGCTGGACCAGCTCTTTGGCTACCGCGTCTCCCCTCTCTTGAAAGAGTCGAGTAGATTCCACCAAATCAGTCAAAAGCAGCGCGATCACTCGCTTCTTGCTCTCCTTGTTTTGGGAGTTGCCGTGGCTGCCCGGTTTAGAGGAACTATGTTTGCTTTCACGTTTGCTCAAATTACTTTTCCAAAATGGGATGAAACGGGCCGTAGCAATGCTTGCGGATGGCCCGAGCCTTTTGGTGGGCGGCGGCCGCTTTCTCCAAGGCACCGGACTTGGCCAAGGCCTGCCCTAGATCATGGTAAGCTGTGGCTACTGCCGGGTGGGAGGATCCGTAATGCTTTCGCAGGATTTCCAGAGCCCGCTCGTTGTTCTCCACCGCCTTAACGAATTGCCCGCCGGCAAAAAAGACTGAAGCCAAGGCCGCGTAGTATTTGGCCTTGAGCTCTGGTTGGTCTCCGCCTCTTTGTATGGCTGCCATGGCAAAGTTCTGCCAACGTTGTGCCTCCAGAGCTGGTTTTTTTAACTCGCTGGCGAGACGAATGAGATGGACGGCGGCACTGGCTTTCTGTTCGTCATTGCCAACTGCTTCGGCCAGCAACCAAGATTCCCGAAAGGCGTCATAGGCGGCCTCCGTGCGACCGGCGGCGAGGTGGCAGTTGCCCAATACAAATATGGCTTCCGCCTCAATCGGGCCTTGCTTGGTTGAACGAGCTTGGTTCAAGACCTCGGCAGCAAGGGATTTTCCCGTGGCTTCATTTCCCAAGGCCAAAAAAGCCTTCGCCTTGGCCAATTGCCGTCTGATTCTTGATTCTTGCCCAAGCGCGCTCTTGCCTTTGAGCTGATGAACACGGGTCGACAGAGCGCTGATGTTCGCACAGCGGGAAATTGGCGAAAGAAAAAGAGCTGCCCGATTGGCATTGGCCATCATCACGGCGTCTAGCTCTTGGTAGGCATCAAGCAAGGCCTGTAATTCATTTTTTTTAGCCGCGAGGCAATCCATTCGTACTGTTAGCAGTTCGTTTGATTGACTGCCCTTGACCTTGGTCGCCAGGCATGCTTCCTGGTGCATGGCTGTCCAGGCATTGGTATATCTCTCCAAAGTCTGGCGAACGCCATTCCAGGTGTCTTGGGCATAGGGTTTTTGGGTCGACTGGAAGGACTCTTTTACGCTTTTCTTCCTTGTTGAATCCCAAACCGTGGCCATTTCCTGCCGGCCGTCCTGACAAAGCCCGGATTGTAACTGTCGGGTGATGAAAAAACTTAGCCATAGACCGAAAACCAAAAGCAACAACATGCTGATGGCTATGATGATCTTTCTGCTTCTGTGTTTGCTGATACTCTTTTTTAGCAAGGTGTTTTCGTCCTCGCTCAACTGCAGCGTGGCCGCTTCCTTGCGAATAATCACCGTGCGCGCCGGCGTCATCAATAAGCCAAATCGTTCATAGTTGATAAGTTCTTGGCGGAGCAGTTCGCGTGCGCGCTTGAGATTGCGTTCTTTTTCTTCTACCCAGTTGCCGATTTCTTCGATCAAGTACTCATGACTCAACTCGTAGCAGGTACTCTGATCGACCGGGATCTTACGAACCAAACGGGCTTCCAGAAGCTGGTTGAGCGTGTTACGAACTGATTTGACGGGTTGTTCAGATTCGCGGGCGACTTCTTCGGCAGTGATAACTCCTTTGGTTCCGACCGAGGTAATCAGGGCCTTGAGTACTTGCCGGCCCAGCTCTCGCCCGGCTGCTGAGCGGGCAGACAGGAAACGTTCCAGATAGCTTCCCAGAATTCCCTTGGCCTCGCCCAAACGGGCGTAGTGTTTGGTGGTAAACAGTTCCTCCTCAGCTGCCAATTCGTCGTAAAGTCGGTCACAGACGATCTGGAGTTGAGGCGGCTCGAAGCCGATCGTTCCCAGGTCATCCATGATGCGGGTAATAAGCCCATCTTGATAGTGCAGCCCGGCCAAAGCGGCTGGTTCTCGGATGGCCTCCTCCATGCCCTCGGGACTCAGATTGCCCATTCCCACATCATGGTGAAAAACGTCCGGAATGCGGGTCTTGAATTCGGCAAGATGGTGGAGAAAATCATGGCGCATGGAGAGCAAGATGCGTATGTCGGCGGCAGGCTGTTTGATGATCTTGCTCAATTGATCGATGAAGGTAATCCGCATTTTCTTGGGTAAACGGACAAAAAACTCCTCAAATTGATCGATCACGATCAACAGTGGTTTGCCGACTAACTTACTGGTTTCTGCCAACAAGATGGAAAGATCGGCAGATAAGCTAAGCGCAGTCCAATCCGAACTTTGTTTTTTCTTCTTGGCCCTCTGTAAGAGTTCGGCCACTCCTTTGCGGATTTCCTGCTCAGGATCTTTGAAGGTGCGTCTGGATATAACGGCGAAGCCTTCCCGGCGCAAAGCGGGAATCACGCCGGCATTGAGTAATGATGTTTTCCCTGCTCCGGAGGGTGCATGCAATAAAACCAGGCGATGGGAGACCACCTGGCTAAATACTTTACGAATTTCATCTTGCCGGCCGAAGAAAATCAGTTCGTCTTCCTCAGTGTAATAGCTGAGAAACTTATAGGGCCTTTTCCAACGGCCTTCCTTTTGGGTTTCAGCCAGACTTTGGGACTCCTGTTCGGTGTCGTGCTGACTTTGGCCGGCCAGTTTTTGGATTTGCTCCGCCAATCTGGTGGCAAAATCGCTTTCCTCTGACTGCGCCAAGCTTAGACCGGTTCGGCGCCACCTTCCCCTCACTCCGGCAGAAAGCCGCGAAGATATACCAGTGTTGGGATGGGCTCCGGGCGGATGAAAGGCGGTCAAACTATGGTTGAGTCGTCTAAACTCACGGTCGTTCCAACGAAACCCCAAAAAAAGCAGCTGACTGGTGGCCAGGGAGCCTAGCAGCTCTTCGGGCGCCAAGCGCAGTCGATTTAGTCGCTCGGCAATTTCATCTTCAGTGATTGCCAACGAGTCAGGGTCGTCAACATCGCCCAGAATCTTGACCAGTGCTATCTCGTCCTTTGTGGCAATGGCGGGGTTGGCTTCGCGCAGCCAACAGAATTTCTTGAAAGGGCGCCCCGCCTCGGTCAAGGCGGTTTCCATGCGCCGATCAAAGTCTGTGCTCAAGATGATGTGAAAAGGAAGAGCGGCCAAGGCAAGGTGCATGGGGGCGGGTTCGATTTCGGATTTCTCCACCTCTTGCTTGACAAAATCTACCAGCTCGTCGTGACTGTTTTCCTCCTCGAAGAGGGTGGCCAGACGGCCCAGAACCGCGCGTCGTTCAACTACGCCGAGCTCTGCCGCCATTTTTTTTGCGATCTTGCCTTTGATGGAACCTGCCCGGTCACCCAAACTGAGCCCGCCCAGGACCAAGATGCATTTGTCCTGTTTGACCGCGTCAGCCAAGGAGGGTAGTAAAACCGTGCTTAGGTGTTTTTCGCGCACTGCAGTGATCTCATCGGCGTTCCACAGGACATTTACCAAACTGAGCTTCTCAGCGATTCCCTTGAGTTTGAATTTGCCAAGTTTGACGATTTCAGTATCCAGCGAGGAAGCAGTCTGCCAAGTGGTCAGGCTAGTGTAAATTTTGCCGCTGCTCGCCTCCGCTTCAATTCGCGCCGCCGTGTTGACCGCATCTCCATAAACATCGTCTGCCTCGACGATGGCTTGGCCGTGGTGAACTCCAATGCGAACCTGGAGCTGATCGGCGGGCGGGCTATCTTGATTGTGTTGGGCAAGTGCCCTTTGCATATGGATGGCAGATTGCAAGCACTGCTTGGGTTTGGGGAAGGTAGCCATGATGGCGTCGCCGATGGTTTTTATCAGCGTACCTTTGTGCTTGGTAATCTGTGGCAGCAGCAGGTCCGTATACTGTTTGAGGAGCAATCGAGCGGCCGCATCTCCTCTGTCCCGAAACATCTGGGTTGACCCAACCAAGTCGGCAAAGAGCAGAGTTATCGGACGCTTCTCTCCCGCCGACGAAGCCTTGTCGCCGTTGGCGGTCTGATCGAGGACGTCCCGGAACGAATCCACAACAACTCCTCGCTAAAGAAGCTCAAGTTACTTTTTTTCTTATCATTTTCGGAAATTCAATGCAACAAGATAGGGGTACCGAATTGCTCTTGTTCAGTCTCAGGCCACCAGTTCGGGATCTAAAGTCGATGACATGACGCTGTTGATACTTTGTACCAGTTGATGCAGGCGGTCGCGCTCGCTTCGGTCAGTTTTCAAGAAACGAACGCCAAAACCACTATTGGGCTTGATCCAGGTGACTTTGGCCGGCAGATCAATGGGAATGGGGTGTCCTGGCGGATGAAGCCGAACCAGGAGCTCTAAACCGACTTCGAGCGGGTTTTTACTCTCGACAAAAATGCCGCCGGCAGAGATATTCTTGGTGTAGTCTTCCATGAAATCGCGGGGGCTATCATAAGATACTTTGAGAATAATCGGGTGGCGAGCGTCTTTTCGCTCTACAGCTGACGGGATCCGCTCTTTTGCGGCCAGTAAACGCTCCCTCTTATCGACCTCTGAGGCAAAAAATCCGATGCCGGCAACCGTGCCCTGCCTCTTGCTAATCCTTTGCCATAGTACAACGCCGCGGGGCTTTTCCTCACACTGGTCTTCATGGCACAGGACATGGAGTTGCACGACTTCGCCGACTTCGAGCGGGTCCTCGACATTAACTGCCAGTCCACCAAAGGGCGTCTCACCTAAGAAATTCTTTACCAATTCTTTGCGATCAGGAAACTCTACCGCAAGTTCACGGAAGTTTGTCGAGGGAACGCTACTCATCAGTACACCCCCTTCTTGTCCAGACCATATCATGCCATTTGTTAAGTCTGACTTCGTTCATTTTCAACATCCATCGGTCCCAACGCCCTATTAACTAATCAAATACGGAGCAAGACGCAAGTTAATATATTATGGCAATCATCTATCACGCATATATGGGTTACTAATTTCCCTTCTGTCAGTCCTTTCCTTGATACGTTGCAAATCCTAAGCCAACGGTGAGTAAATGCTTAAGTGATTGTAATTATGCAAGTTTGACAGATGATCGTAAATTCGCTCTGCTAGGTTTTTGTTGCCCTAAGGCAACAAAAATGGCGACGATCTTACGATCGCCGCCATTTAGAGTCGGGGCGACTGGATTTGAACCAGCGACCACTTGCACCCCAAGCAAGTGCGCTACCAGGCTGCGCTACGCCCCGGCTACTGGTAACGCCGGAACTTTTAGCACCACCAGATACTGCTGTCAACAAACATGTGTTTATTTTTCGTCGACAAATTTTGCAAGCTCAAGAAGTTCTTTTTCGAATTTCTTCAGCAAGCCTACATCTGAATGATCTGGAAGCGAAAGGCTCATTTGTGGCGTAGAGTTCTTCTCGCCATCGCGGGTCAGCTGCTTTTTGGCTCCGGCGATGGTGTACATGTCATCATAGAGTAGTTTCTTGATTCTAAGCAGGATTTCCACGTCACGCTTGCGGTACATGCGTTGCTGAGTAGGTGACTTGGATGGTTTGAGGGCCGAAAACTCGGTCTCCCAATAGCGAAGGACATAAGACTCAACACCCACAATTTCGCTTACTTCACCGATCTTGAAGTAGAGTTTGTCGGGCAGAGGCTCTGTTTGGGAGTCTACCATGCACTATTTAGCGGCTTCGACTACCTTTGAAAAACCATCCGGATCGTGAAGGGCGATATCCGCTAGAATCTTGCGATCCAATTCGATTCCCTTGGTGGTTAGACCGTGGATGAGCTTACTGTAGGTCGTTCCGCAAATTCGCGCCGCGGCATTGATTCGCACGTTCCAAAGAGCACGATAATCCCGCTTCTTGATTTTTCGACCGGCGTAGGCGTAGGCCAAGGCACGGGCGACCTTGTGAACTGCTACTCGATATGAGCTTTTCTGCATTCCCTGGAAGCCGGAAGCTCTTTTTAGTACTTTTTTCCGCCGACGGTTTCTGGCCGGTGCATTGCTTGCTCTGGGCATAACATTAACCTCTTTTTTAGACGTTTCTCATAAAATAATGAAGATCTTACAAATACGGCAACAGACGTCGAACCTGCTTCATGTTCGATGGATCGATGAAAGTTGCCTTCCTCAGGTTGCGTTTCCTCTTGGTGCTCTTGCAGGTCAGGATATGCCTGAGGTAGCTTTGCTTGGCCTTGAACTTACCGGATTTCGTAACCCGAAAGCGTTTTGCCGCTCCACGGTTGGTTTTCATCTTGGGCATCTTATTCCTCCATTTCCGCCGCGGGTGATTCCTGGGCGATCTTATTCTTCTCTTCTGCCTTCTCTGTCTCTTCCTTTTTTGCGTCTCTATTGCGAATGATAACCAGCGCTTTTGGGGATGGCGCCAAGACCATTTGCATCAGTCGGCCTTCCATGGCCGGTTCGCTGGCCACAATGGCAATATCGCCGACGTCTTTTATGATTCTGCGCAACATTTCCATGCCGATATTTTTGTGAGCCATCTCTCGGCCACGAAAGCGAATCGTTACCTTGGATTTGTTGCCTTCCATCAAAAACCGATTGATGTGCTTGAGTTTGAACTGATAGTCATGCTCCTCGGTTTTTGGCCGCAACTTCACCTCTTTTAAAGACTGGCTGGTTGCGCGTTTTTTCGCACTCTGCTGTTTCTTTTTCTGCACATACTTGTATTTGCCATAATCCATGATGCGGCATACCGGAGGTCGCGACTCAGCCGCCACTTCCACTAAATCAAAGCCACCATCGTTGGCGATTCTCAACGCCTCCTCCGTGGCCATGATGCCAAGCTGCTCGCCATCATGACTGATAACCCTGACTTCCCTGGCTACGATCCTTTTATTGATCCTTGTCGAATCAACATGCCTTCCCTTGGATCTTCGATCAAAGGCGATGCTACACCTCCTTGTGTTGAGGCCGTTCGGGCCATGCGGCATCTTTTTGCAGCATTTCCGCAGCCTCGTTCGTGGACACAAAACCCAGGTCTTCGCCTGACCTGGTTCTGGGCGCAACGCCTTCCCTCTCGGCTTCGCGCTTTCCTACCACCAACATAAATGGGATTTTTCCCAATTGTGCTTCTCGTATCTTGAAGCCCAGCTTTTCGTTACGCTCATCGAGTTCAACCCTGAGACCGCTGGCTCTTAGCTGGTCTCTTACCTGGCGGCCGTAGTCGTTCAAATCGGTGACAACCGGCAGTACGATGGCTTGTACTGGCGCCAGCCAAGAGGGAAAGGCCCCGGCATGGTGTTCGAGCAAAACGCCAAAGAAGCGCTCGACAGAGCCTAACAAGGCGCGATGAACCATGAAGGGTTTGACCCGGTTGTTGTCCTTGTCGACGTACTCTACTTTGAAGCGCTCGGGTAGGTTAAAATCGACTTGAATCGTGGTGCACTGCCAGGTGCGTCCCAGGCTGTCGCGGATCTTGATGTCGATTTTGGGGCCGTAAAACACGCCTTCGCCCGGGTCGACCGTGAAGGTCAAGCCCAAGGATTGCATAGCTGTTTGTAAGGTGTTGGTTGCCTTTTCCCAATCCTCTTCAGCACCGACGAATTTCTCTGGTCGGGTGCTGAGATAGATCTCGAAGTCTTCGAATCCGAAAGCGCGTAGCAGGTAGAAAGTGTGTTCGAGGCAGCGCTTTATTTCCTGATCGAGTTGGTCAGGGGTGCAGAAAATATGGGCGTCGTCCTGAGTAAAGCCCCGGACCCGCATTAGTCCATGCAATGTACCCGATGGTTCATATCGGTACACGGTTCCCAACTCGGCAAAACGTATGGGCAAATCTCGATAACTGCGTAGCTGGTTGCGGTAAATCTCGATGTGAAAGGGGCAATTCATCGGCTTGACGTAAAACGGATTTCCTTCGATTTCTATGGGGGCGTACATATTTTCATTATAGAAATCGAGGTGTCCACTGGTTTGCCAAAGCTGCGCCTTGCCGATGTGAGGCGTATTGACTAGGTCGTATCCGTAGTCAAAATGAGATTGTCGCCAGAATTCCTCGATAATGGAGCGTATTCTGGCGCCTTTGGGATGCCAAAGAACCAGACCGCCACCTACCGCCTGACTGAAACTGAATAAATCTAGTTTTTTCCCCAAAAGGCGATGATCACGCTTTTTGGCTTCTTCGACTTTTTGCAGATGCTTTTTTAGTTCTTTTTTCGATGGAAAGGCATTGCCGTAGATCCGCGCCAGCATTTTGTTCTTGGAATCGCCTCTCCAGTAAGCGCCAGCGACACTCATCAGTTTGAATGACCTGATTCGCGCGGTGGAAGGCAGATGAGGCCCACGGCAGAGATCGATGAAATCGCCGTGCTGATAGAGAGAGACTGTCTCTCCTTCAGCGATGGCTTCGAGTAGCTCCAGTTTGTAGGACTCGCCACTGGCCTCAAAGAGCGCTTGTGCTTCTTTTCGGCTAACTTCCGTGCGCAGGAAAGGTAGGTCAGCCGCGATGCTTTCTTTCATCTTCTTGCTGATTTTCTCTAAATCGTCTTCGGTAAAGCCGCGCTCGAATTCAAAGTCGTAGTAAAAGCCGTTGACACCGTCGTCCACTGCCGGTCCGATGGTGACTTTTGCCGAAGGAAACAGTTCTTTGACCGCACCGGCCATCACGTGAGCGGTTGAATGCCGGATAATGGATAGGCCCTCGTCCGAATTGGAAGTCACAAATCGAACTGAAGCATCTTGGTCAAGCAGGTGCCCAAGGGAGACGTCCTGGTCGTCAAGTTTGGCAAGCACAGCGCTGCGGGCCAGACCGGCGCCTATGGAAAGGGCCAGTTCTGCCAGGGTGGTCCCCTCTTCTACGTGTTTGACGGTGCCGTCAGGCAGCGAGATATTCAGTTGTTTTGCGGACACCATTCTACTTTCTGTTCCCAGCATCGTTTTGGTCTGGGATTCTTAAAACTACATAGGCGCGGGCGGTTTCGAACCGCCGACCTCTACCGTGTCAAGGTAGCGCTCTCCCCCTGAGCTACGCGCCTTTATCCGTCACCTTGCAGAGGAATAAACCTATGCAAGATAATCGCTCCTGATTAACAATGAATCACTGCATTGTCAAGAAAAACTTGGGTTTTTTCTGTTTTATCCTCGGAATCATGTCGGAATCATGGTGGCGAAATTCTGTTGAGTAATTGAGCCAAGCCCGGGATGGTTTCCATTTTATCCTCTAGCCTGATTTTTAGGCTAAATCTGTCCAAGATGGTGAATTCTCGCATCTGATCGATAGTGAGTTTACCGTTTAGCACTAATCGAAGTTCAACCCCCCTGAAGTCCTTGAGAACATTCAATATATCACTGCCAAGCTGATTGTTTTGCGTGCTAATCTCTAGCGTCAAAGGACGAATCCCGACCAAATCGTAGAGAAAACTGGCTTTAACCGACCCAGGTAGATAAAGGATTTTCTTTTTAACCTGGTTGGCCCCCAGCCAATTTACCTGATCGGCGCTTAGCCCGTTTTCATTTACTTGGATGCCGGCGAAAGTATGCTTGACCCCAAAAACCACCTCAAGCTGATCGCGTTTGAAATTATCCGCCAAGACCACTATCTTTTGCACCGGCCCAATTGAGTATAACATATTGATTTTACTAGACTCAAGTGAGGATTGGCCGGCGAGATAGTGGATTTGAACTCGCTTGAGGTCTCTGATCGCTTGAATGTGTTCCGGTCTGACTTTTCCCGACAACAAAAAATGCTTGGGTGCCTCGGCAAAGTGTTTTTGCAGAACTTTCAGCCACCTACCAGGCAGCAGGTTGCCGCGGACCATGCGTAGTTCGATTTCCAGATCGGACACGGATGAAAAATGGACGATTTTTTGTGGGTCCAGGCTGGATGGAACCGATAATATTTTTGGCACTGGATTCAGGATGGCCAGATCAAAATCGGCAGATGCTGGAGTCACAAAAAGAAGCGACGATAGCACGAAAGACCAGATCACGAATTTTGAGCAAAGCAAGAGCGCAGTTTTCACGGAATTTCCTAGAATATTATAAGTTTAGGTTGGTTATTCTGCTCCGTCGAAACAATAAGTGCAGACTTTCGATTTCGGTAAGCCAATTTCCTCGACCATGTCATCAAGCCGCTGGTAACGCAAAGAGCTTAGTCCCAGCCGTTTTTCGATTCCTTTTACCATGGCTGCGTGACGTTCCGAATCTGGATTGGCGTAGTCGTCCAGATGCTTGTCGGATACGCCCACGATTTCCTGGATGGCCTTTCGCCCGGCCAGATCCAATACGGACTTGGATTGCGAGAAATTGAGGAACTTGCAGCCGTGGACCAGCGGTGGACAGGCCGGTCGCATGTGGACCTCTTTGGCGCCGCGCTCAAATAACTGCCGAATGGTGTCTTGCAGTTGGGTTCCGCGCACGATTGAATCCTCGCAAAACATCATGCGCTGACCGTCAATGAGCTCTGGTACCGGGATGAGTTTCATCCGGGCCACCAGATTGCGAACCCGCTGGTCCTGGGGCATGAAGCTGCGGGGCCAGGTGGGCGTGTATTTAACAAACGGTCGGCGGTATGGCAGCTTGGCTTCAGTGGCAAAGCCCAGACCGTGCCCGGTGCCCGAATCGGGAATCCCGGCCACCATATCGATTTCCTTGGTTTCGCGCCTGGCCAGTGCGGCACCACAACGGTTGCGCACTACCTCGACATTGATTCCCTCGTAGTGCGAGGCCGGATAGCCGTAATAGATCCACAGGAAGGAGCATATCTGCATTTTCTCGCCGGGCGGAACCATCTGCTCGACACCTTCCTCGGTGATGCGAACAATCTCACCAGGTCCAAGGTATCGGTCAATATTATAGTCCAGGTTCGGAAACGCGCAGGTCTCAAAGGTGACGGCAAAGGCACCATCTTTTTTGCCGACCACAATGGGAGTTCGGCCGAGCAGGTCGCGAGCGGCATAGATTCCATCGTTGGTCAGCAATAGAATGGAGCATGAGCCCTCGATGGCCTCTTGGGCCTTTCGCAGCCCGCTCTCAAATGAGTCCGCCTGGTTGATCAAGGCGCTGACCAATTCGGTGGGATTGATGTCGCCGCCGCGCATTTCGGCAAAGTGAGTATTCTTCTTGGCGAAAACCTGGGTGGAGAGTTGTTCCAGGTTCTTGATCACACCAACGGTGACGATGGCATAGACGCCGAGGTGGGAGCCGATGATCAGCGGCTGATCTTCGTTGTCACTGATGACGCCGATGCCACGCCGACCCTGCAATCGCGGAAGATCGTCTTCAAACTTGGAACGGAACTGAGAATTGGTAATATTATGAATGAACCGGGTAAAGCCGCCATCATGAATCACGGCCATGCCACCGCGCATGGTGCCCAGGCGAGAATGGTAATCGGTTCCGTAGAACAAGTCGCGAATACAATCCTCTTTTGCCGCCACCCCAAAAAAACCACCCATGTTGTTGCTCTCCTTTCAAATTCACTTTGGCCGAAAAAAACATCCTAGCGCTTGGTCTAGCCGCAAGCAAAGCTTCTCTTTTGGGGTTAGAATTTCCGGCCAATTCCAGGCGTTTGGAACTTAGTGATTTAGGCGCCGATCTCTTCGAACATTCGATGCTGGCCGTGCCACTGAAGTAGACGGGCCCGGGGACGGTCCTGCAGGTAGTCGATGCGCACGAAAATGAGCCGTTGGGTATGGCCCAAAGCACCCAGGTCCAGCGAAGTGACGCCGTTCCAACAGCCGGGGTTGAGGTACTCTTGATCTTTGCCGAAATTCTTGTGAATCGGAATGTGGGTGTGGCCCATGATGACGATGCGCGCTTTTTCGCGCTGCAAGATTTTCAAGGCTTGTTTGGCCATGGTGGGCGAGCGTTTCAGCTCTCCGAAGGCATGAAGGCCCTTGAAGGCACCGGCTCGCTTGAGGGGCAATTTGCTGAAACGAGAGCGCAGGATAAACAACAAATAACGAACGGCACTGAGCAAACCGAACCAGAAGTCGTTGAACAAAAGCCAGCGACTGTAACGCGGGAAGGGTTTGACTTTGTCGATGTACGGCCGGGTACGTTTGATGCGGTAGAGGTAGTCTTTAACGAAGAAAACGCCCCAGGGCAGATTCAGTACCGGCTCGGCGTAGCCCCGGGTGAGAAAATAGCGGGTTTTGTCAAAGCGAAAAATGGCCTCAAGCTGGTGACCGTGCTCTACGTGGACGCCATCGAATTGATAGGCTTCATCAACGAAGTTGACATCGCCCAGCACCACGCTGCGGATGGTCTCTTGCACGCCTTTCCAAAGCAGACCGGGATCGTGGTTGCCGGTGATGAAGCTGATACGGCGATGAGATTGAGAGTTGAAAGCGGCCATGGCATCGAACATCTTGCGATGGCCCTGAATGATGGCTTTGGTTTTATCCACCATGGCCCGTTCGGTGAGAATACCGGCGGCTTGCTCTTCGGGCATGAGCTGAATCATGTTGAAGAAATCTCCGTTGATAATCAGCTCTACGTCGGTGTCTTGTTGATCTCCATAATAATGGACGAACTCGACAAACTTAGTGTCGTAGACGAAATCTTCCAAATGATTAACGGTGCCGTCCGGCAAGAAGCGCCCATTGCCCAGATGAAGATCGCTGATGACGAGCTTGAGCTTTTTCATTGCCTTAGCTGTTTTCGGCGTAGGTGGGGCTTTTACGATAAGCAGCCAGAGCCCGGGTGGCCAAAACCTTGCCAATAGCGGTTACCGGCACGGCCATCAGCACACCCAGGAAACCGAAAAGTTCGGAAAAAACCATGATGGCCAGGATCACCGCGACCGGAGCCAGGCCCAGTCTTTTGCCCAGGATGTTTGGCGTGATGAACAAGCCGTCGATGATGTTGACTCCCACGAACACGCCGCCGACGGCTAAATACCCACTCCAGGCAGAGCCCTCCAGTAGAAGGAAGAAACAGGAAAGCAACAAGCCTACGGCCGTGCCCAGATATGGGACCATGTTAAACAGACCGGAGACAATTCCAATCGTAATGCCGGCGGGCACACCGCAGATCGACAGCGCAATGCTATAGAGCAGGGCCAGGATACAACAAATGGTTAGCTGGGCCCGCAGAAAACCGGACAAGACACCGTCTATCTCGCCGCTCACGGTCAAGACCCGTTCTTGGTGGCGGGGCGGAATCAAGGAAACGAACCAGGCAGTAATCTGCTTGTAGTCATTCAAGAAGAAGAAAGTAAACAGGGGTACGATTACCAGATACAGCAGCGTGGAAATCAAGGAAAGCGTTCCCGACAAAACGGTCTCGAAGAAGGACGCCACCGGGATAGCAAGCATCTGCTGACCCAGTTCGCCATTGTTCAGGCGTTGTCGTGCCGAGCTGAGCGCCTCATCTATGCTGGCAGGCAGATCCACACCCAAGGTAGTTTCCAGCCAAGGGATGGTCGACTCGCGCAAGTGTTGCAGGTACAGGGGGAGCTTCTTGCTTACGCTTTGGATCTCCTGATGAATGGTGGGCACGATTAAGGCGAAGAGGCCAAAGGTGATGACCGCGAGTAAAAACAAACACAGCACGGATGCCAATGAACGCGGGACGCGACGTCGCGCCAATGTCTCGACCAGAGGATTGAAGGCATAGGCCAGCAGGAAGGCCAATAACACTGGGGCCAACACCCCGCGCAAGGCATAGAACAACCAGCCCAGGGCAAACAATCCCAGCAGGAAATACAGGGCTTGCCGGCTTATGAGTCGTTCATGATTTGTGTTCATGCCAGAATCGATGGCTGGTGCTTATTCGTTGAGTGCTTCTTCGTCGCGGGATTTGTTCCAAGCCACCCATTCGTCGGCGGCATCGGCCTCGGCATTGAAAGACACCGGTTCGGTGATTTCGCCGTTGGCGGCCACGCGAACTTCCTGCATGGCTTTGGCGACAAACTCTTCCCACTCTTTTTTGGTGACCTCGCTGGGGCCGGCTACTTCTACCCGCCCTGGGCCGCCCGGTTTGACCCCTTGTCGTGGCATCTGAAATTTACCGCCGCTGGCAGCTTTGCTGCCGCTCGGTTTGGCGTAGATGGGCGCATTGGAAACAGCCACCGCGCCAGTGTAAACCCGCACCACGGTGCTTTTATCCCGCTTGGAGTCAATGCGGAAAGTAGTGCCGCGTACGCCGGCGACCGCGTTGGAGGTTTCTACCTTGAACTCGGCGTCGGAGCCAAGTAATTTAGAGACCGTAGCGTAGGCTTTGCCGCGCATCATTTTTGCCGAGAATTGCTTAGTGGTGGTACCGGCGTATAGTGCCTTGCTGATCTTAAGCTTGGACCGCGATCCCAAACGGATGATGCTTTTGTCGACCAGGACAATTTCCACCCGGGATTTTTTGCCGGTGCGAATGGTGTCGCGTGGAAGCACTTTGCTCTCTTTGGCCAGCTTGGTCCAGGCCCCGCCACGAAAGGCTTCGACTTTGCCCTTGGTATAAGTGATTTTTCCTACTCCCGCCGGCGCGGAGTGCGCGCTCATCGGCAGACCCACGGCCAGCACCACGGCCAGGATGATTGAACTTTTTACCACATTCCTTGCATTCAACATGGTGCCCTCCAGTTTTTACTTGCCGTACCTATCTTTGCACGGTCAGATTTACGCTCAGGCGCTGCAGCATTCCCCGGGCAAATACCTGTGATGTGAAACTTCGATAGCCGTCAGCGGATACTTCCAAGCTGTGGTTCCCGGCCGTCAGCCGCAAAATCACGTCTTTGGCAGCCAATAAGCCACAGCTACCACGCAGCACGCCATCGACTTTTACTTCTGCTTCCGGTGGCTGGCAATCGACTTTCAGAGCCATCTGGTCCTCTGTTGCCCAAGGAGTTGCCGCTGCTGAAGACTGCGCAGTCGTAAAACAGCCGGCCATTGGCCACATCAAGCAAAGCCAACAGATCAGCCGGCTACCAAGGATCATTTCAACAAGATCACGGTGATGGAGTTTGGCGACACCTCTTCCACCTCGATCTTGAAGTCGTCGCCAAAGTTCTTGGCTTCTAATTCGGTGGCCAGGGCCCGGCAGTTGCCGGCCAACATAACGTCTAAGGTAGCGGTGCCTTTTCTCAGTTTTTGCTCATGCACATCTTTGACGCTTCGTACTTGTCCCGCCAGTACTTTGATGAATTTACTCAGCATCCGGTGGTTCTTTACCCCGCGGACCGTCATGAGAATACGGTTGGATCCACTGGTGTCGGCTACCCACTTCTTGGTGATGCGCTCAACGAGTTTTTCGGCCAATTTCTCGCTAGCTTTGCGCAAAGCTTGGTTGCCGGCGGTGGTGGCGGAGATATGCGGAACTACTGCTTGTTCGGAGGCGATGGCGATGATTTCGCCATTGTCGGTATTGATGGCCTTGATGGTAATCTCGGCGTTGGCGCTGCGCAATCGGGTCCCTTCCATGGTGGGCCCGATATCCTTGGCCACGGCCCGACCAACGATGAGAACTTCGGCGTCGGTGGTCTTGGCGATGCGTCGCGCTTGTTTGTCACTGAGGAAAGCCACCGGTGACGATATGCTCTTTTGGCCCGAAAGCACCTCGGTATCGATAAAGGTAAAACCTTTGTCTTTCATTTTCTCGATCAAGGTACTTTCAACCACTTGCATGTCGGTGGTGACTACGCCGCCACCTTTGCCCCACCAGTACTGGGGTTTGCTCTCGCCCACGTTTTGCTCGGCGACCATGATGATCATTTTGGGCATGCCTTTGCGGCGCATGAGATTGCCGAGACTTTCGAGGTCGTTGGATACTTCGCCGAGCAGTACCTTGGCCCGCACCTTCAAGATGTAGACATTGTCTTCGGCGCCCTCATCGAGAATTTTGTACTTCTTTACGTAACCCTCGGCCTTGGAGTAGATGCGATCAGTAAGCAATTGGTAGTTTTCGGTAATGGTCTCGGAAGAAATCATGGTGCCCACAGCGGACTCAACGGCTTTGCGCAGTGCGTCATCGAGTGCTTTGTCTCTGGCCTGGGCCTTGTCGTCGTCAAAAATCGCGGCCTGACCGGTAGCCTCCACCTCTTCTGTCTCGGCAGCCCAAGCAGCCGGTAGGGCCAACATGACAGCCAACAAGGCGATAATAGAACGGATTTTCATCTGGTTCTCCTTCGTGCTGGTCAGTCGGTCACAAGAACGACTTTGCCTTCGGCAAGGAACTTGAGGTTAGAACCGGGATCTTTGAGTTTGGAAGCATCCGCGTTGGACAGTACCAGGTCGGTTTTACTTCCCTTGGAAAGTTTCATGGCTTTGAAAACCAGGGGAGATGATGCCACCCGTTTGGTTTTCTTGGCAGCTCCTAAATCGTTAAAGTAGGCAACAACACCCTGGTTTTCAAGTGCTTCTTCCGTCAAAAACTCAGAGTCGTATACCACCTTCCCCGATTCGTCCAAAATCTTGGGTGAAAGGGCCGGGAGCAATTTGAGCCCGCGGGCGTCGATTACCAGCCCGGTATGGGTGGCTTTGCCTTCGGCCGGCAGCGCCTCGCCTTTGGTTCCGGGTTTGACCAGGCTGCTGCCTAGCTGGCCGTCGAGCGAGACCTGGACAATGAGATCTACGCCACCGTCAGAGTAATACTTGGTTTTCAAGACTTTGAAGCGCCGAATTACTCCTTGGATTTTAGATGACATCTTCGAGTTGGTGACCATCTCGTTTTCCACGGTAATTTCACTGCTTAGCTGCACACCTTTCAAGGCCTCCATGATGTTACGCAGCGCATCCATCTTGGCTACTCGTTCGGCTCCCAGGCGGGCGACGGCTACGTTGGGCGCTTTTAGATCGGGCGCCCCACTTCCGGTAGCGGTAATGGTTCGGTCGGTCCAGTTGACCTGACCATGATCGACCTTGAGATCTCCATCAGTCAGTTCACCCGTTTCCTCGGCGACAGCGCCCCCCGAAAGAACTAAGATGCATAAGAGAATTGACCACGACCAGCGGATGTTTTTGTTCATCTTATCCTCCTGTCAGCCCGCAATTTTTTCAATTGTATTGTCCTAGTATCAAGTGATCTTCCGAAAAGTCAAGCTGAGTTTCTCCTGATGATCGGACCACAAGTTTCAGACGAATCGCCGGGCGTAAAATTCAGGATTTATTTTATAAATGCTTATTGCGAGACGGGATAATTGGGGGCTTCCTGGGTGATGATCACGTTGTGAACGTGACTTTCCTGCAGGCCCGCGGAGGTAATCTGGATGAATTCCGCCCCAGAGCGCAAATCGTCGATGTTGGCGCAACCAACATAACCCATCCCGGAGCGTAAACCACCGATAAGCTGATATAGAACCTGGGACAGTTTGCCGCGATAGGGCACCCTACCCTCGATACCTTCCGGCACCAGTTTTTCGTCCTGCTTGACGCTGTCTTGGAAGTAACGATCGCGGCTGCCGTCCTTCATTGCGCCGAGACTGCCCATGCCCCGATAGACCTTGTACGACCGGCCTTGGTAGAAGACGACTTCGCCTGGGCTTTCTTCGGTGCCGGCAAAAAGAGAGCCTATCATCACCGAGGAAGCTCCCGCCGCGATGGCTTTGGTCAGATCGCCCGAGAATTTCATGCCGCCGTCGGCGATGATGGGAATATCGTGCTGGTTGGCCTCATTGGCGCAATCAATGATGGCGGTAATCTGGGGTACGCCCACACCGGCCACCACCCGGGTAGTACAGATCGAACCAGGGCCGATGCCGACTTTAACCGCGTCTACCCCGGCCTCGATTAAGGCCCTACAGCCTTTGGCGGTGGCCACATTGCCCGCAATGAGATCCGCCTGCGGAAATTCTTTGCGCACCCGGGCCACTGTTTCGATAACCCCACGGGAGTGACCATGGGCGGTATCGACCACCAGAATATCACAGCCGGCCGCGTCTAATGCCCGGGCCCGCTCCAGGGCTGAGTCCCCTACTCCAATGGCGGCGCCTACCAGCAGACTGCCATGGTTGTCCTTGGATGCGTTGGGAAATTTCTTGGCCTTCAGCAAATCCCTGGTGGTAATCAGACCCCGCAGGCGGTAATCATCATCGACGACCAACAGTTTCTCTATTTTATGCCGATGGAGTAAGTCTTTAGCCTCTTCACGCGAAATACCCTCATGGGCGGTGACCAGCTTGGTCGTCATCACCTCCGCGACCTTTTGTTTGAGATTGCGCTCGAAGCGCAAATCGCGGTTGGTAAGAATACCTACCAACTTTTGCTCGCTCACCACCGGAATGCCGGAAATATTGTGCTCGGCCATGAGCGCTACCGCTGCCGACAGATTTTGGCTCGGCTGAATGGTAATTGGGTTACGAACAATACCGGCCTCGAACTTCTTGACCTTCCGCACTTCCTTAACCTGTTTTTCAATCGACATATTCTTGTGCAATATCCCGATGCCGCCCTCTTGGGACATAGTAATAGCAGTCAAGGACTCAGTCACGGTGTCCATGGCAGCCGCGACGATGGGAACCTGGAGACTACATTTTCGAGTCAGTCGCGTGGATACGTCTGTCTGGTGAGGCAACACACTGCTTGCCTGCGGCAGCAACAGTACGTCATCAAAGGTCAAACCCACCTTGATCTGAGACTGTTCCATCCTCCAACCTCCTGCCGGTTTGAAGACCTCATTAAAGGAGATCTTCCTTTAAAATTACGGGAACCTAACGCAAAGCGCAGTATTGGTCAAGGCGTGGTTTTTGCGGTTTTTTACTCGGGTGCGTGTTCCAGGAGCCAGGATGCGACCAGGCCGAGATTTGCTTGGGCTTGGTGCGAGCGTTGTTTCTGGAACAATTCTTTGGCCTTTTGGGCCAGGCTGATGGCCCTGGTTTTGTCTTTTCCCTGCTGCCATAGAACCTTGGCCAGGCCAAACTGAGCTTCGCTCAAGGGTTCTTCTTCATCGCCGCGGCAGGTTTTTTTTGCGCACAATGTCACTACCCTCTCGAAATGTTGGAGGGCATCGTCGCCGCGGCCTTCTTCCATGGCTAGCCAGCCGAGACTGGCCAGGGGCCAAATTACGAACTCGTGCTCAGGACCCAGGGCTTTTTCAATATGGCTCAGGGATTTGGTCAAATACTCTGTTGCCTGGGCATTTTGTCCCTGGAGTCTGAATACAATTCCCAGGTTGCAGCGGGAGGATATGGTGTTGGGGTGATCTGGGCCAAGATTCTTTTCCATGATCTGCAGGGCGCGCTGGAATTGTTCGGCGGCCTGTGGGTACTGACCTTGGAGGAGATGTGAACGGCCGATGTTGTAGAGTCCGCTGGCAATCAGCGTATGCTCGCTGCCAAATATTTTTTCTCTTATTTTGAAGCCCTTGGTGAAATGCTCCATGGCCTGAGTATGCTTGCCGAGATATTGATAGACCGCGCCCAGGTTGTTCAGGCTTACCGCAACATTAGGGTGTTCTGGTCCCAACGCCCTGATTTCCAGGTCCAGAGCCTTTTTGTAAATTTGCTTTGCCTGCTCGTGTTCGCCCTTTTGCACGAATATATTGCCAATCTGAACCAAGGTTATGGCAATATCCGGATTTTCTGTTTCGCTGGCCTTTTCTTCGAGGCGCAAAGCCTCTCGGTAGTGCTTCATGGCCAAAGCGTAGTCGCCTTTGCTGTAATGTAAGGCTCCCACATTGTTATTCCATATTGTGTTCAGTGACTCGTTGTCTCCAAGCCTCTTGATGGCGGCTTCAGCGGATTTGGCAAATTGTTCGGCTTCGGTCAATCGTTGCAAACGATGCCCTAGCAGAAACACCAGGCTTGACAGGGCGTAGGCGCGAATTTCATCCAGACCGGCACAGTCAGCCGAGAACACTGCCTGGCGAAGACTTTTTTCGGCGTCGGCATATCGAGAGAGTCTCGTTTGCAAGAATCCGGTCAGAAACAGCAATTGTGATTCCAGGGGAGGATAGCCAAGTGGATGGCATGCCGCCAGGGACTCGGCGGCCAGGCGGTAGCTTTCGATAAATTTACCGGCGTTTTTCAGTGCCATGATTCTGGCAATTTGTTTTTGAATGGATTTTATCGATGATTGGGTCTGTTTATCCTCGGGGTATGGAATTTTGGTCAATAGCCGCCCCTTATCCTGGCAGCTTGTTGGCGAAGGCAGAGCTGTGGCTGCTTGGACGGCTTGCTTGACGATTTGCTGATCGGTGTGATTGGCAAAGAGATCAATGAGTGCTTTGAGTTGTTGCAGGTTTTGATTGAGACAATCCATGCGCAGGTCCAACATTTTTTCGGACTGTTCACCGTGCACGTGCGTTGCTTCGCAGGCTTGGGTGTGCTGGGCCTGCCAGTTCTTGGCGTAGGCATCAAAGCGGTCGGATATTCGCTGAAAGGTATCCGAGGCGTAGGGTAATCCGGTGTCGGAGAAGGCTTTTTTGACTTTGCTTTTGATCTGCGGATCCCACACGCCAAGGAGTTTTCTCTCCGCGCCTTGGCATAGTCCGGCCCGGACCTGTTTCGAGATAAAAAAGGCGCCTGCCAGGACCGCCGCAATCAGGATGAGGCCCAGGGCAGCGAAGGAAGTTCTTTTTTTGCGTTGCTTGTGCAGACTTTTGTGCAGAAGCTCTTTTTCGGCCGGGTTAAGGTTCAAATCGCTTTCGTGCTGGCGAATGATTCCCATTCTACTGGGCGCGATGAGCAGACCAAAGCGCTCGTGATTGATCATTTCTTGCCGAAGCAGTTCGCGGGCGCGCTTCAATGCCTTGTCCTGGTCACGAAACCATTTGTCGATTTCCTCGATGAGGTATTCGTGACTGAGCTCGAAGCATTCTTCTTCTTTGTCATCCAGCTTGCGGACCAGTCGAGCTTGCATCAATTGTTCAAGCGCTTGGGCAATGTCCTTACGCGCCCGCCCGGTCTCCTGCACGATACCGGCCACACTCACCACTGCTTTTGTGCCCAGAGAAGTGACCAGTGACTTAAGTACCTCCTGCACTTGTTTTCTTCCGCTTTGATCGCGGGTGCCGATATAACGTTCGAGGTAGCTGCCCAGGATGCCCTTGGCTCCACCGAGTCGGTCATAGTGCTGGGCGGTGAATTCTACTTCTCCTTCGGTTAGTTCATCGTACAGGCGATCACATAGAATCTGCAGTTGAGGTGTTTCAGAGCCAACGGTGCCCAGATCGTCAAGTATTCGGTCTACCAGTCCGGGCTCATAATTTAAACCGGCTAACTCGGCAGGCGCCTCCATGGCGCGGGCCATGCCTTCGGGGCTGAGGTTTTCCAGGCGGAAATCATGGCGGAAAATATCTGGTATTTTGGATTTTAGTTCGGATAGATGCGAATGAAAGTCTTGCCGGAGGGAAAAGACAAAGCGAACATTGAGGCGTCGGTCATTGATGATGGTGCCAATCTGAGCGGCAAAGTCGAGCCGGGCCTTTTTGGGAAAGCGGATAAAAAACTCTTCAAACTGGTCGAGTATAATGACCAAGGAAGAGTTTAGATTGGGCAAGAATTTGGTCAGCAATTCGGGCAAGCCGGCGTCGGCATCGCGGATTAATGACTCGATCTTTGGCGATGATACCGATTGATCCTCGATGAGGCCGGTCAAACCATCGAAAATCTCCTGTTCTGGTTTTTGCAGCAGTCGGCGGGTCATGACCGCGAAACCTTCGCGTTTGAGCAGCGGGGCCACACCGGCATTGAGCAAGGATGTCTTGCCCGCGCCCGACGCTCCGTGCAACACCACCAGCCGATGGGCGGCCACCTGGTTGAAGACATGCTTTTTTTCATCGTCGCGGCCGAAGAAAATTTGCTCGTCTTCCTCCAGGAAGTAACTCAAAAACTTATAGGGCCTCTTCCATGGGATATTCTCGGTGCTGCTTACCAGGCGCTTCTTCTGGCGTTGTTGGTTCTCCTTTTCTTGGTCGTCGTCGGTAATTTTCTGGGCCAACAACAAAGAAAAATCGATTTCGTCTGCTTGCGAGAGATGCAAACCAAGGCGTCGACAACTGCCTCTGGCGGCCGAGCTTACCTTGGCGCTTAGACCCATGGCCCTTCCGTGCCCGCTATCCCGGTTCGCGGTCAGCACCTTGTACAGGCGCTTGAAACGGGAGTCTTGCCAGCGAAATCCCAGCAAGAGCAAGTGGCGGGTTGCCAGAGCGCCGAGCAGATCTTCGGGAGCGTCTTCAATCTGGCGCAGGCGCTCATGGATGTCTTCTTCGGTCAGCGCAAGCGTATCGGGTTCTTGGACATCGCCGAAAATCTTTATCAATGCAGTCTCGCCGGTCTCGACGGCGGATAGATTCACTGCTTCGATTCGATAAAAGACCCGCACTTTTCGACCCGTGGCTCTAAGGGTGGACTCAATTCGGGTATCGATATCGGTGGTCAGAATCAGGTCAAAGGCAATGGCGGCCAGGTTTTGCAGCAAGCCCATCTGTAGATCGGAACAATTCTCCACTTCCTCGATTACAAAACGTTCCAATTCCTGTCGATCGTGCTCTTCTTCGTAGCGGGCGGCTAGGCGGGCCGGGTCGATTCGGCGATCATCGATTCCGAGGGCCACCGCCATTTTTCGCGCGATCAGAGTGCGGACCGAGCCCTTGCGCTGCCCCAGGGTGGCCCCGCCCAAACAAAGCAAGCAGCGGCTCTGATCTACCGACTTGGCCAATGCCGGCAGTTGTTCGTCTTTCAGCAGAGTTTGTCTGCGTTGCTCAATCACATCGGCTTGCCAGATAATCCGGGTCAATGCCAGGGATTCGCTGCTGCCCTCGATCGGATGAAGCCCCAATTCGTCGATCTCGGTATCCAATGCCATGGCGGCTTGCCAAGTGAGCTGACTGGCTATGATTTCATTTTTGCCGGCTTGTTGCCTGATGCCTACACAAACCAGGGCAAGTTCTCCCTCTGTCGGTGATTCATGGGGCTGAAGTAGCCCTTGATGGACGCCCATGCGGACCTGTAAACGATCGGCGGGAGGGGCACCGTCACGGTGTTTCTGCAAAGCCCGCATCATGTTGGCCGCACAGGCCAGCGTTTTTCGGGCCGAGGGAAAAGATATCAGGACCGAGTCGCCAACGGCATCGATGAGTTGGCCCTCGTGTTTTTTTATGCGTTTGTTCAGAATGGCCAGATAGGTTGAAACCAACGACTTCGCCGTTGAATCGCCTCGGTCATGGTACAGTTCATCCGCACCCAGAAAATCGAAGCTCAACAAGCAAACCCGCTGCCTGGACTTTTCAATCCGACCCAAAGTAAATTCCTCCCCTATCCTCTATCCTCGACCCATTTTCAATACCACCGGTCTGTGTTTAATATATTCTAACACCGGCGTCGACCAAGGAGAAGAGCCAAGAAAAAGATGCAGAACCAGGAAGAGGTCCGGGCAGCGGATTGGGAACATGAGCAGCCGCCTTCCGCGCCACAGACGTGAACGCCGGCGATGCACTCACCCTCTTGGCAAATCTCCATCTCGGTGCAGGGATCGTCGTCCTGGCAGGCCTTGCCGTCGGCGCGGGTCTGGGCTTGGCAAGAACCGGTCTCGGGATGACAAACGCCATCGTTACAAGCGGAATTCAGGCTGCTGCAGTCCTTGGCCGTACCCAGACAAGCGCCGTCGACGCAGCTGTCGTCTAAAGTGCAAGGGTCTTGGTCATCGCAGACCCCGGTATGGGCCAGGTGTTGACAGCTGCCGTCTGACATTTGGCAACTGTCGTTAGTGCAATCGTTGCCATCGTCGCAATCTTTTTCCGCGGCGAGGCATGCGCCCGATTGGCAGCGGTCGTTTTCGGTGCAAGGATTGTCGTCATCGCAGGACTGGGTGTTGGGAGCGAAGACACACTGCCCATTGTCAGGATCGCAGGCGTCGTCGGTACACGGGTTTTCGTCGGCACAGACAATGGCAGTCACGCTGCAGACGCCTTGATCGCAGTGGTCGTTTTCCGTGCACAGTAAACCGTCATCACAGGGGCCGGAATGCGGGATGAAGAGGCACTCGCCGCTGATGGCATCACAACTGTCGTCGGTACACTCGTTGTCATCGGCACAAATCATGGCGGTCGATGCGCAAATTCCCATTTGACACTGGTCGTCTATGGTACAGGCATCCCCATCGTTACAGACATTGGTGTTGGGAGTGTGAATACAAACAGCGTTTTCCGGATTGCAGCTGTCATCGGTGCAATCGTTGCCGTCAGTGCAATCCTTGACTGCCCCCACACAGATGCCTTGGGCGCAACGGTCGTTTTCAGTACAAAGATCCCCATCTTCACAAGCGTCTGCGTGGAAAATAAAAACACAGTTGCCGTTTTCCGAATCACAGCTGTCATGCGTGCAGTCATTGCCATCATTACAATCTTTGGCCGTTGCGCTGCAGCTGCCTTGTTGGCACTGGTCATTATCGGTACATAAATCGCCATCGAAACAGGCAGTGCCATCGGCCAGACTGCTACAATCGACGCCACCGCACATTCCATAAAAATCACCCGGCAGGGTTTTTTGACAGTCATTGCTGCTGCAGTTGAAATTCTCGGCGCACACGCTCCCGTCGGGGTTTTGCATGCCAATCCTGGCCGCCCGGACTGCCCGGCCGGCTTGTACCCGGCCATAGCCATAGTAATCGTTGTGGCCATTGCCGTCGTAGCTCACCCCGCCCACTTTCTCGGCAGTTTGCTCAACGATCAGGCGGGCCTCCGCGCCGGTGAGAGACGGATTGGCGGAAAAGACCAAAGCGACCACGCCGGCTGCGATTGGGCAAGCAGCGGAAGTGCCGTTAAAATAGCGGGTATAGTTGCCCGAAGCGTCGGGTTCGGGCAGGCCGGTGTTGGTGTCGGGGCCGAACTGTTGCGGTGCCCAGAATTCACCATCGCGGGAAAAGCCGCGGGAAGCGATGGTGTCGGTGGTCAAAATGGCAGGATCCGCAGGCGCCGTACCGGCGGTCGGGGCCACTACCGAAAGATTGGGACCGAAATTGGAGTAGTCGACCCAAGTGTCGGTATGATCAGTGCCACCCACGGCCATAACCGAGGGCAGATTGGCCAACTCGTTGGCGCCTATGGCTACGGCCCTGCCGGAATCATCGCCATTGCCGGAGGCAAACAGAACCACCGATCCCAGCCCGTTGCGTCCGTTGTTGACCGCGTTCTCGATGGCATCGTACAAGGGTTGCATTTCCGCCACCGGGATTGCTTCTTGTATGAACCCCCAGCTATTGGAAATTACCCAGGCGCCGTTCTGGGTGGCATAATTGATGGCCTCAATGGCCTGTGAAATCTCGATTGCGTTGTCTTTGGCATCGGCCATGAGGATGCCCATCAAGGAGCAGCCAGGACAGATGCCTGCCATGCCCTCCTGGTTGTCTATGGAGGCAACCGCCAGACCGGCACAACAAGTTCCGTGGGCATTGAGGGCATCGGCCGCGGGAGTCGGATCGTTGTCGATGGGACCAGGATAGCTGCCGGGTACATCGTATCCGGTGACGATCCGGTTAGCGGCAAAATCGGGATGGTCGGCGTCTAAACCGGTGTCGATGACCGCGACGATGACCTGCGATTGTCCCAAGGTCAATTCCCAGGCTTCTTCGCTGTGGATATGGGCACCGCTGTTTTGTTGGTGGTACCACTGCTCGGGGTAAAGTGGGTCCCTAGGTTGGAAATACCACTCGATGGGCACCACGAAGTCAGGTAGTGCCCATAGGACCGCGGGCAATTGGGTAGCGGTCCGGGCAGCGTCGAGAGTAGCTACGCCCTTGGTGGTCGAGCATAGAAACATTTGCCCCTGTCGGTCGAGCTGGCTTAGTAGCTCCAGGCCGGCGGTTTGCAATAGATCATCTGGCTTCTTGGTAGGATTTCTTAGTTTCACGATGATTTGGCGATCCAGCAACAAGACCCGCTCGGATCCCGGAATGGAAAAGATCGAAACAGTGCGCTGAATCAGAGCTTGCATTTTGGACTTTTGGGCCAAAGGCAATTCCCAAATGCCACCCGGATGGCGAATGTGGCCCGCCTCGGTGCTGAAGTTTTTCTCTTGGCCTGGGGCGGGCAGCACTGCGATTCGGTCTTTTGCCTCTTGGAGCAGAACCAGTTTCCCATGGCTGTTGATGTAGGTCGGTGGGCCGGAGCGGGCTATGGGAGCCAAAACCATGACCATCAGGGGTATCAATATACTGCTTTGCATCCTCATCTGCCTCATCATTCAATCATACGGAAATATTTTCTCGGTGCAACGCATTGCTCAGGATTCCTTCAGAAATTTCTCTTCAAAACGTTTCGCAAACTGGAAGTAAGGATGCTGATTGGGTCCGGCTTGGTCCAAATCCGCCAAGGTTGAGACCACGACCCAATAGGTAGTGACCGAAGAGACCAACAGGCAGGCGACAGACTTAACGATGATGGCGCTGAGGGCATCAATTCCAGCGGTGGCCGAGACGAGAAAAAACGATTTCGTGAGTGCATAGCTAATGATGGCCAAGGCAAAGGCATAGAAAAACTTCCAGCGCGGGATCGATTGGGTCTGCCGCCGGCCGCTCAGCTTGATGGGGCTGAGCGCGTCCACTTTGGTTTTAAAGCGGGCCACTGCCACTACCAGCAAGGATATGATCAACACCGTGACCGATAGATGAAGCTCGAATTCTGCCGCTGGAACCAGCTTGTCTGCAAGTCGGTAGGGCCAGAATCGAGCGAAGGCGATGACCCCACCCAAGGCCAAACTCAGCAAAGAATAGGGCAAGACATTTTGCAGGAATATATAGCGCCCGGCCGGAATGACCAAAGGCTTTTCATATTTCCTGGCCAGTACGAAGCGCCGCACCGCGAGTCGAACTCCGCGCCCCGAAATAGGCAGCACGAAGATACAGGGAAGAATGACCGTGTGAAATAAGAAGGGTATTCTTGCGCAGTCGGGGTCTTGGGCCCGTTGGCCCAGCAGGTACGAAACCACTGCCAGGCCCACGGCCATGACCAAAGCAATGAGCAAGGCCGGCTTGAAAAAGCTGCCGGCCAGGCTTCGGCTGGGCAGTCGATCTAGCCGGCGCCACTCTTCTTCAGACGGGCGCAACCAACCGATCAATAGAAAGCGCCTGGTTTGAAGATTGCTGGAGGTATAAACGACGAAGCCCAAGAAAAACCCAGACCAGGCCACAAAAAACGGTACCCAATCGCGTCGAATTACGCCGTCTATGTTCAACCAGTAGAAGACCACCGCAAAAGAGAACCACATCAACACCGACCAACCAAAATAGCTCCAAAAAGCAAACATGATTGCCGCCTTATTGATATTAGGTATTTTCATTGTTCGGCGGCGTTTTGTTGCTTCTGTCGGCATCATTGCTCCTAAAGGTTGGCGTCTTCCTAGCATACCCGACCTGCTTGTTCAATTAGCGGCAACACGCTATACTCACTGCCGTTGATCTGGACAAAAACTAGGAGGAAAAAATGATTGCCAAACTTTTGTTGGTGTTGGGCATTTCGCTGTCGTTGGGGTTGGGCGCTTGTACGGGTTACAAAAGCCGTAAGGCAGATCAAGACGCCAGGATAGCGGAGCATAACAAGACGGCTGCGCCTGGGGACAAGATCAAGTGCCACTATGAAACTCGCATTGGCTCCAATCGGAAGCATCGTGTTTGCCGGACGGTCAAGGACAGCAAGATTGTGCGAGAAAAGGCGCAGGACGATGTGATGAAACTCAGACTACGCGGCGCCAATCAACGAACCGGCGATTGAGTCCCCTACCGGCCTTAACGATTGGTTTCGTTGATCATGGCCGGCTCCAGCTCGAATCCTCGCAAGCGTAGTCCAGCATCTGCTTCTGCTTCAGCCAAACGCAATTTGACGTCGCTGTCTTTACTAGACAGGTCCATTGGCACCACGCGGACTTGGTTTCTGTCGGTAAATGCTAGCTGCTTGCCGTCTGGAGAAAACGCCAACTCAATGACGCCGGTGGCGGCACGTAGTTGAAGCAGTGGCTTCGCCGAACTCGCCTGCCAGATGATGACTTTGGCATCATCGGCAGCTGTGACCAAAAGCTTCTGGTCAGGGGAAAACCGAACCCGATTGACCCACTGGCTATGACCAACAAATCTTAGGCTCTCGGTGCCGTTCTCCAGGTTCCAGGTTTTGGCCAAACCGTCTTTGCCGCTGGTGGCCAATTGCTTCCCATCAGCGGAAAACGCAAGCCCTGATACCCAATCATC
>JAUVBB010000085.1 GCA_030591445.1 Deltaproteobacteria bacterium
CAGGAGCGCCAAATTGCCGACAAATGCGTAGTGGAGCTGGGGGACGGTTCTTTCGCCCACCTTGGCGCTCAGGGTGGTGATGGCAACGGAGTCGACCTCGGTCTCGGTTACCAAATCGGCCGCGGCTATCTCCTTCATGCGTTTTTGGATCTCGGCCGCAAAGACTTTGGCATCGCTTAGCCCGACCACAAACAAGGGCCGGGCCGGATCGATACCCACCGCCATGCCGAGGGCTGGGTTTATGCCGGCTGCCTGCCAGCCCTTGAGGTCGAGCGGGTCGAAGCCCAGCTGCTTGGTGGTCATGATTTTGGCTTGATTGAGCACGGTGGCTGCCGGTCCCACCGAGAACTTCTTCATCAAGGCATCGAAGTCCCCAATGCTGGTTGCCAAATTGGGCAGCAAGAGCACTGCCGGCACATCTGCCGAAATCATGCGGGTAAGCTCGGTGGTACCAGTCTTCTTGCCACACTGGTCGCAGCCGCAGGCCGCCGTGGCCAAGAGAATCGTAATTGTTACCAAAGCTCTTCGGATCATGCCCCACTCTCCTTTCGCAAACGCTCTTGGAATACCACCGGCCTTCGTGACAGTCAAACATCACTGACTCTCCGAACATAAACATTGACTGGACGCTCGGCTTTGCCGAAAAAGAAAAAATGAAAAAGAAAATCAGTTCGCCCATATTGGAGTTTCCCGGAAACGCCCGGGCGGTTATTGAACCACGCGCGGCCCGCGGTGTTTCCGAAAGTCTTGCCGCTCGCTGCGTTTTGTGTTTCTTCCCCGAAGTGATCGAGCGCGCGCGCCGGAAAAAAGAGCTGGTTTTGCAACATAAGCTGCCCGGCGAAGGAGATCCGCTGAAGATATACCGCTACCGAAGCGGTCGCCATGCGATTACGGTTTGTCGCCCGGGCCTGACCGCGCCCTTCGCGGCCGCTACCTTGGAGAGCCTGATTGCCCTCGGTTGTAGGCAATTCATCGCCTGCGGCGGTGCCGGAGTGCTCGACGGCCAGATCCCGCCCGGTCGCGTGATTTTGCCCAGTTCGGCCTTGCGTGACGAAGGTTTGTCCTATCATTACCTCAAGCCCGCGCGCACCGTGCGACCGCACTCGAAAGCTCTGGCCGCCCTGCGCACGGTTTGTCGGCAAGGGCAGATTCCCTATCTTTCCGGCCGCACCTGGACCACCGACGCCTTCTATCGCGAGACGCCCGCGCAAATTCGCCGGCGCCGAGCCGAAGCCTGCCTGTGCGTCGAAATGGAAGCCGCCGCCTTCTTCGCGGTAGCCCGTTTTCGCAAGGTCGCCTTCGCCCAGGTCCTCTACGCCGGCGATGATGTCAGCGGAAAGACCTGGAAGCCCCGCGCCTGGCGCAAACAGTTCCAAGTCAGAGAGCAACTCTTCCGCTTGAGCCTAGATGCCGTGTCTCGAATATAGGGCCAGGTACCGACTAGGTAATATTTCCACTATCCACGATGAGGTCGCTTAGGCTGCGCTTGGGGACGTGGAACAGGTCGTTTTCGTCTCGCCAGTAGCGAATATTTCCATCGGCTGGGATCGGCTCTATGGCCACCGCTTCGGCGGCTTCGCCCAGGGCCAGGACATACAGGATTTGGTAGCGCTCGGGCAAGGATAGCGCGGTTTGTAGCTGCGGGCGCTGGATGCTGCCCAGGATGCAAGTGCCCAGACCCTTATGGGTGGCTCCCAGGACCATGCTTTGCAGGGCCAGGCCGGCGTCTACCTCTTTGGCCGGGCCCAGGTCGCGGTCGTGGAGCAGCAAGATGTAGGCGGCCGGTCGTTCGCCGGCGGCCGGGCCGGGCCAGTCGGGTAGATAGCCGGCCCAGGCCAGGTGTTTGAAAATCATTTGGTTGCGAGCCGGCTGGCAAGAGAGCAAAAACCGAAGGCTTTGGCGATTGGCAGAACTGGGGCTGAGGCTGGCCAGATCGACCAGAGCCAGGAGGGTCTCCTGGACGACGGGCCGATCTTGATGAAACCTGCGAATGGAACGGGCCCGGCGAAAAAGTTCAGCAAGCATGGTACCTCCTTGGTTTATGCGGAAGAAGTCTCAGGAACTTTAGCGCAAACAGAGCGCGGACGGAAAGCCAAATATTGACACTTCGCAGGGGCTTGGGTACGTTTGTTTTATCCATGGAGTCATCGATGACAGAATCTTCTACGGCAGAGCTTAAGGCAAAAGTCGACCTTCTTGAAAAAAAGATGGCCGAGGAGCGGGAAGAATTCGATTGGGACCTGAAGGCGGCCAAAGAGTCAAACGCCGGCATCATTCGAAAACTGGAAGACGAGATCACCCGCCTGAAAAAGGATGGCGCTGCCGTCAATAGAGGGGCGGGAGATCCAGCAGAAATTGAAATGCTCACCAAGCGTGCCTTGCGTTCCGAACGAAAGGTGGCGGAGCTGCAAGAAGAGGTCAAGCGCGCCCTGGCCCGGGCGGAACCGCCGGCCCCCAAGGATGACACCGTGATGCGCCAGCGGGCTGAGAGTGCCGAGACCGAACGGGATCAGTTACGCAAGGACAAGCGCGCCCTGGCCCGGGAAGTGACCGACAAGGACACTGCCTTGGCCCGGCTGCAGGCCGAGTTTGACGAAAAGGACCAGAAGCGGCGCGATATGGCCGATGAACTCAATACCTTGTCGGCGGCGGAATCCGAGCGCGATCGCTTGTCGCGGGACATGGCCCAACAAAAACAGGCTTCCGGGCAGATGGTAGAGCAGCGTGAACGCGAGGCTGAGCGTCTCAAGGTTGATTTGGCCGAAGCGCGCGCAACTTTTACCGAAAAATTGCAGAAGGGCAAAGATAAGCTGGAAAAGCTGCAGACTTTGCTAGTGCAAGTCGGCAGTGAACGCGATGCGCTGGCCGAACAGCTTGGTACTTTTCGGGAAAAGGCCCGGACCCAGGTGACCCAGGTTCCCTCCAGCGAGATGTTTGAAGAAAGAACCCAACGGACCTCCTTGCCGCTTGGGGCCGAGGACTTGGAGCCCGAAGCCGAGCCGGCCCCGCCTGAAGCTGAGCCGGCCCCGCCCGCAGCCGGACCGGGGGAAGAGATTTTTTCTGATCTCGATGTTGCCGTTGCCGAGCCGGCCCCAGACGAGACCTTGCCCGCGGTGGCAGTAGAGGATCATGGCGCAAGCCCGGAAGGGCCCGCCAGCCAGTTGTCGGAAGATGCCGAAGAAGAGATCGGCCTGATTGCGCCTGGTGATACAGCCGCGACCCTGCCCGGGGAAGAAGTCAACCTGGATCCGGGTGAGATGCCTTTGCCCGAGACGGCTGCCGAGAGTGCCACCGTGGATGTGCCCGGCGAGAACGTGGCGTCCATGCGTCTCAAATCGAGTCTGCTGGGATCGAACGAAGCCGACCGCGAGACTTTGCTGTCTACCATTCAAACAAGCAGAAGCCCCAAAGAGACCAAGGGCTCCGGCGGCTTTTTGAAGTTGGTTCTGTTTGGTATTGTGCTCACGGCGATTGTGCTAGGAGCCCTGCATTTCTTTCCGGTCTGGTTTGGCGTGGCCACTGACGAGGTGGTTGCACCCGAGCCCGCGCCGAGCACCAAGACCGCCGAGCCGGACCCGACACCAGCGACGCCAGCACCTGCCGAGCAAGGCGTCGATGCCTCAGTGGTAGTGGCGGCCGAGCCCGATCCCGAGGCCGGATCTGCCGATGGCACTGAGCCCAGCCCAGCGCAGCCGGCAGAGGCCAGCGAGCCGACCCCCAGCGCCGTGGCCGCGAGCGAGGCCAGTGAAGCCGTGGAGACCGAAGCGGCCAACGCGGAGACTGACGCCGCCGATGGTACGACGGCGGAGGAACCATCGATAGCGATGCGCAAAGCGATGGGTCATGCCTTCAAGCTGCTCAAAAGCAAGCGCTTCGTCAAGGCTTTGAGATTTACCAAGAAGTGGGTCAAGAAACATCCCGAGGATCCCACCTTCCACTATTTGTATGGCCGGGCTTTGTTTTACCGCAAAAAGAAGAGGGCCGCGGCTGTGGAGTTGGCCAAAGCCATCGAGATTGACCCCAACATGGCCGATGCTCATTACGAGCTAGGCGGAATCTACCTGCTGATGAAGAAAAAGCAGAAGTCCTGCGCGTCCCTTTCCGAGTATGTTCGCTTGGCCGAGCCTGGCGACAGGCGGGTGGCCGGCGTGCGCCGCCACATGAAGCGAAATCGCTGTCCCTAAAGGCGATTGCCGATAGATTTTTTCTGCAGTCTGCCCCCCCATTCTCGCATTCATGAAGTCCCCCGATGGGAGAGCAAGCAGTGATTGAAACCGGGTCTTGATAACGGTATAAGTTACTTAGAGCCAAGGGGAGGGGTATCATTCCTCGAAATCGGGGAATCGGAGCAACCAGCATGGCAAGTAAAGACTGGAAGAATAGCGATTTTGCCGTCAGTGACGACTTGCTTTTCGCCCTGGTGCTATTGATCCTGGTGGGATTGGGGGCTGCCACCTATCTGAGTATCAATCACTGGCAGGTGCATAACGTTCCCGGTCACGTCAGCATCTGTGCTCTGAGCGAAACGGTCAATTGCGATACCGTGGCCCTCTCCCGGTTTTCTACGGTGGCGGGTGTGCCCATCTCCACCTGGGGCATGATCTACTATCTGGGTTTGCTGGCTCTGGGCGTCTGGGGTTTTTTCCGGCCGCGGCCCCCGTTTCCTTGGGGATTGCTCTTAGGCCTGGGGGCAGTTTCGTTGGCGGCCAGTGTATTCCTTTTTCTGATCAGTAACATTCTCATTCACGCCTTTTGTATTTTTTGCATGACCTTGTACCTGGTAAATTTGGTTGCCGCGGTGCTTTGTGTCTTCGGCTTGCGCAAAGCCCAAGTGCCGGCCGGGGCAACGGTCAACATCCTGTTGCTGGCCGCACTGGCCGGCCTCGGTGCTTTTGTCTTGCTGGCCCCGACCGAGGCGGGTAAGACCATTTGGTTGTGGATATTGGCGGCGCTGATGGGCTTGGTGGTGCTGGGCTTGAGTTTGCGCGGCAAGCTGCGGGCGGAACTGCAGTTGCCGGCCCTATTGATCCAGGACCTGGGCCTTTTTTTTCAACCCCGATCGCTGGGAACAGCCTTGGTGGTACTGACCATGGCTATGGCTGCTGCTGTCTGGTGGATCACGCCTAGTTGGTATCGAAGCGCTTCCAATACTCTGGTCAGTGGGACCGAAAAATTTACCACCGGGCGAACCGAGGACGGTCACAACTGGATCGGCGCGCAAAATCCCAAGCTGGTGATCACGGAATACAGCGACTATGAATGTCCGTTTTGCCGCCGGGCCCATCAAACCGTTCGCGGTCTGCTGAGCGAACGAAAAGACTGGCTGCGCCTGGTTCATGTGCACGTGCCGCTTGATCAAAGCTGCAACAAGCAACTGACCCGGCCCTTTCATCCGCACGCTTGTGCTTGTGCCCGCGCCGCTATCTGTGCCGATCGCCAGGATCGTTTTTGGGAGATGAACGATGTTCTTTTTCAAAGGCGTTGCGGTTTGGATGCCGGCGGCCTAACGGTGTTGGCCGAGAACATGGGTTTGGACAAAGAGGCTTTTCATACCTGTATGAAGGCGCCGGCCACCGAAGAACGTCTGCAGGCCGACCTCAACACTTGTCTATCGCTGGTCAAAGAATGCCAACAGATGGGGCCAAATTTTGGCACGCCGGCCTTCACCGTGGGGGACCAGGTGGTGGTGGGCAACAAACCCAAAGAATTCTGGATCAGGCTGCTCGATCGCTTGAGCGGACCGGCGTCAGCGCCTACAGCGAAAACCACACCGTAACTTTGTCGCCAGCCGACTCTACTTCGTAAGCCGGGACTTTGTTGGCCGCGAAATCGAGCACGAAGCGGGTGTGTTCCGGCTGCAAGCCCACCCGTACCCGGCTGACAAAGGGGGCCGGTGCTTCGAAACTTTGCGCCGATCCACGGTAGCTGGCGCCCAGAAAGTCGATGGCCAATCGGGGTGGATCTTTCAGTTTGAAATGACGGGTTTTGACCGGGCCCTCTACCGTCAGCACCATTTTCCAGCGTTTGCCCTGTTGGGAAAAAACAGGCGGACCCGAAACTGCCGCTTCGGTCTTTTTTTCGCTTTCGATTGCCGGCTTGGCCGGGGCAGTGGGCTGGGCTACTGCTTTGGTCGGGGCCTTTTTCTTTGCCGCCGGTGCTTTTGCCAAGGTCTCCTGCTTGGCTACCGCGGTCGGCGTTTTGCTAGCTTCTTTTTTTGGCTCTTCGATTGGTTTGATGGCCAGCAGAGTGAAAAAAGTAACCACGGCCACCAGGGCCACAAAGCTGCCGTGGAGCAAGAGGCGTGTTTTTGTTTGGGGGGGCGATGAAAAATCAACCATAAGTTCTCCCTGTGCGTTTCTAACCACCGCGCGTGGTTCTGTCGGTGCCTTGCGGGCGGTCAACAAGTCGTCGACGAACAATCCGATTTGCGCACTGGTCTCGGGCGACAAAGAACCAAAGCGAATGCCCATGCCTGCCGAATCGTCGTCGCTGTCCCCCGGCCCGCCGGGCCGGGACCAGACTACGGCCCCCTGTTTTACCTCGATGTCGCCGCGACGGGTGTTGATGACCAGGGATACGGCCTGGCCCATGGGCAGCGGGCGGCGTCGATGCAAAAACACCCCGCCCTGGGAGATGTTTCCGGAAAAGACATCAATAGCCGTGTCCTCGTCGGGGACGCGCACGTGAACCGTGGAGCTGAAGTTTACCCGTTGATGTTTGCGCAGGTTGACGCCCTTGGCATTTTTCTTGCCCGCTGATTTGGCCATGGGATCGTTCATTGGCGACCATGGTAATCGTCTGGCCCCGCCTCGTCAACGGGATCATTTGATTGACAGGCGCCGGGATGGGCTGGTACGAACGGCAAGAAGGAAAATAGCGGCTGTGGTCATCCGCGGCCAGGGAGGTTGATCATGTGGGGAGCCGTGTTCTGGTTGGATATTCTTTTGCTGCTGGCCTTGGGAATTCTCGGGATCTCCAGCGTAATCGTAAAGAAAAAGCCCGAAGCCGAAGAGTTGATTCAGAAGCTATCGCGTTTCTCCGGTTATGTCGGAATCATCGCAGCCCCATGGGGGATCTGGCGACTAATCGATGCGATACTCAAAATCAATTTTCTTGGTTTTGCGCCAATGCTGTGGTTCTCTTTGTTGGTAATTGCCTTGGTCTTCATAAGTTTAGGCATGATCTTTGGTTATGGCATGATCAACTCGTATCTTAGCGAAGAAGCTAGAACCAAAGGTGAATCTCTTCGACAGAAGCTGGTAACCTACCAAGTGCCATTTGGATTCACGTCAATTGGGTTAGTGGTCTGGATGTTGTTGTATCGGTTCGTAATTATTTAACAGGATGACACATTGGCTACTAATCACTGGAAAATTTGCTATTCCGTGTGGGCATTACTCGCCTGTTTGATAATGCCAGACACAAGTTTGGCTCGTCGTGCTAAGACCATCGCTTTTATTGCGGATCCTAGTTGCCGGACCAGCAAGTTGGTTCCGGTGATCGAGCAGAGTCTGGAAGAGAACCTGAAAGTAAAGAACCTGGTGGTGCAGCAAAAAGAACGGAACAAGGCGCAAATTCTTTTGCAGTACTTTCTGATCGAACGCAAGCAAGGGGATGAGGTTCGTATCCAGCTGGACGGACGGGCTTTTGCCAATCGATCGGGCAAGCTCTTGGCCGAAAGCACCATGGTTGGCGAGTTGTTTCCCTACGACGATAACGGCCGGCAGGCGGCGGCGAAGCAGTGTGCGGCGCAGTTGGCCGAGAAACTGAGTGGCTTGTTAGACGAAGCCCTCTGGGCCAAGGGTCGCGGCCGCAGAGTCATGTTGCAGGTATCGCTGGATGAGCACAGCGTAGCGATGCGTCAGCGTATCGTTGACCGGCTCAAGCAGGCTTTATCCGGTTCCAGCCCGGTGCTCAAGGGCAGCACCGAGCGAAATCTGGTGCTGGTGTTTAAGTCCAGTGAGCGGGTTCGCGATCTGGTTGATTTGCTGGGTCCTGCGCTTACGGGCAAAGACCAATTGAAAATCCGCTGGCTGGTCGAGACCAAAAACACGCTGATGGCGACTTTGGCCAAGGATTGAGGCCGAGCCCTGAGCGGCGTCAGCCGCCTTTCCGATCGAGATTTTGAATCAAAACATTGGCGAAGTGGTGGCCGGGAACCATTTGTAGGACTCGTTCGGCCAGTCGCCGGGCCTGGCCATCTTCGCCGAGACCTTGGTGGATGCGGGCCATTTCCATTTGAATATTGGGCAGCTCCGGATTAAGGCGGGCCCCTTTTTCCAACTGAGCCAAGGCCTGTGGGTATTGTCCCTGCTGGGCCAGGGCCCGGCCCAAAAAGAAACGGTAGTGGGCGTTGGTCGCGTCTAACTCTACCGCGCGGTGGTAGGCAGCCAGGCTGGCATCCGCCTGGCGCAGGCGGGCCAGGACATGGCCCAGGTTGGCATGGGGCGCCGGCATGGCCGGATCGATGGCCTGGGCGCGGCGATAAGCCAACATCGCGCGCTCGGGTTGGCCGTTGCGCACCAGCGCTACGCCTAGATTGTTCCAGGCCCGGGCAAAATCAGGCCAGATGCGAGTAGCCAAATCGAAGGCTTCAACGACGGCTTGCTTGTCGACCTGGCCATAGCTTTGCCCGGCCCAAGTGCGTTCGAAGCCGAGATTGTTGTAAAAATCAGCGATGGCCTGCAGATCGTCGATGGCTTGGTAACGGTTGATTTTCCGGGCTTGGCCGTCAAAATCCACCGGCAGAACCCGGGCGCCAATGCGGACTCCGGCCATGATATGTCCATAGTCGACCAGAATGCTGCCCGATCGGCCGAACTCGTTTTGTACCTGGGAGGCGTCCAGATAAAAAGCCCGCAGGCCGGCTGCCCGGGCCATGGCAATGAAGAGGCTGGTATAGGCGACGCAATTGCCCCGGCCCTGGGCCAAGACCTCGCGCGCGGTTCGGTTGTGGCCTTGGTGGTATTGTTGGGCAAAGTTTTGTTTCCGGAAGTAGTGGAGCAGGGCCCTCAGTTTCTGGTCATCGCTGTGGGCATGGGCGGTAAGTTTGGCGCTAAGTTCGCGGATCTCTTCATTGGCGGCAAAGGGGATTTTTAGCTGGTCAAGCTCTTCGGCAGAAAGCCGGCCGGCCAGTTGTTGTCGAACCTGCGCCGGGGAAATCATCTCGACGGTCTGGCCCCGGGCGGGATGGCTGCCGAGCAGCAAGGACAATCCCAGAGTAAAAATAAAACCCAATCGATTCACACTGTCACCTTGCCCTCATTATAGCAGATCTCACGCTTTTGGTGGGACCTGGGAAAATGTCCAGTTCCGATGGTTGACCCCGGCGGGAGCAAGTGATATCCATTTGCCCATATGAATGTGGATCACGTTAGGTAGGAGGGCCGGACCATGCTCGAACATGCGGCGAACCAGGGAGCTCCGGGCGAGGGTAACACCTTTGTTACCACGGCGGAGGTGATCCAGGGCCTGGTGAAGATGTTGGGTGACGGCGATGTGGCCGAAGCGGCCAGCGTTTACTCGCGCTGTCAGGAAGACATTGGCTATGTGCTGATCAACAAGGTCAAGACCCAGCCGACTTTGCAGAAGCTGGTGGCCAATATGTTTTTTCGGGCCCGCGATTTCGACAAGGCCGCCTTGGCTTGTGAAAATCTGGGTGAACATGCCAAAGCCGCCCAGCTCTACGAACAGGCCGACGATTACCAAAGCGCCGCTGAGATGTATGCCCAGGTGGAGAACTTTGAAAAAGCCGCCGAGATGTTCGAACGCAACCAGAACTATCGTCAGGCGGCCGAACTGTTCTTGAAGGTAAAGAACTTCTCCCGGGCCGCGGCCAATTACGAGCGGGCGGTCGACTACTTTGTGGCCGGCAAGCTCTATCATGAGCTGGGTAAGTACCGCAAGTCCATGGAATTACTGCAAAAAGTACAATCAGAGGAAGAGCGCTTTGACCAGGCCACCATCCTCATCGGCGACATCCTGGCCCGTAATGGCTACACGGATTTGGCGGTGAAAAAAATCCTCAACGTGATCAAGGGCCGGCCCATCGAACCGGATACGGCCGAGCTTTATTATCATCTGGCCGGGGTGCATGCCATCAAAGGCAATGAGAAAGTGGCCAAGAACATCTATCAGCAAATCTTGAACTTCGACATTTCCTTTCGGGATGTGGAAGCCAAGCTCAAAGAGCTGTCCGGCGAGGATGCCCAGCCTACTTCCGCGGCGGTGGCCGACGATTGGGCAGACGAGGTGGAGCTAGACGTGGAGATGCCCGAGGGTGCGGACCAACCCTCGGCCATCGTAGGCGTGATGGACGGCTTCGATTTTCTGCAGAAGATTCCCCTGTTCGAAGATATGCCCCTGGCCGAAATGAAGGCCTTTTACAATATTTGCGAGGAGCGCACTTTTCAGGACGGTGAGTTGCTGATCGAGCAAGGCCGCCCGGGCATGGCCCTGTACGTTATTCGTTCTGGCCAGGTGACGGTGAAAAGGGTCGAGGGCGACCAGACCAAGGACGTAGCTGAATTGACCGAAGGCGATCATGTCGGCGAAATGTCTTTGGTCGATGAGAGCTCGACTTCGGCCCGGGTGGTGGCCAAGGGCGCGTTGGTGGCCTTTGAGATTTCCCGGGAGAACTTCTTGCGCTTTTTGCAGGCCAACGACCGCTTCGCCGTGAGAGTGTTGCGCGTGTTCATCCGTACCCTGTGCGGGCGATTGCGGGATACCACCGTCAAGTTGGCGGCCCAGTAGGGACCAAGTCCAGAGGAGGGAAGATGAACCGCACAAGCCTTGTCCTGGCCGCCGCGATGATGTTACTGACGGCCGCTTGCAGCTCTCCTGCCAAAGAGAAGGAAAAGAGTAGCCCAGCCGATGCCGGCAAGGCCGAAGTCAAAAAGCCGCAAAGCCCCTATGCCGGCCTGGTGCCCACCGAAATTGGTAAACATGCCCAAGCGGCTCTGCACGTGGCTTATTCCGCGGACGGGTCGCTTTTGCTCAGTACCGGCAAAGATCGTTTGATCAAGCTCTGGGATGTGGCCCAGGGTAAGTTGTTGCGCGAGTTCAAGGGCCACACCGACGATGTCATGATGGCCGACTTTTCTCCGGATGGCCGCTTGTTGGTCAGCGCCTCCAAGGATCAGACGGTGCGGGTCTGGGAAGTCGCCAGCGGCAAACAGCGAAAGTTGTTCAAGGACCGACCGCCAAAGAAAATGACCGAAGAAGAAGAACTGGCCTTTGCCCGCCAGCCGCCACCCCTCATGAACTGGGCCGCTTTCTCGCCAGACGGAAAATCGGTCATTACCGCCAGCGATAACTTTTCGCTGAAGTTGTGGGATCTGGCCAGCGGAAAAGCGAAGGTTGTTTTTCGCGATGACGGTTGTCGGCAGCGGCGGGTGTATCGGCGCCAAGATGCGCCAGGCTGGGTTAGTTCGGCCGGCTGCATGGATGACGGCGTATCTTATCTGAAGTTTTGGGATGAAGCCGGCAATCTGGTCAATCAACAGGGAGACGAAAACCACGATGCCCATTTTCTGGCCTTTGATGGGGCCAACCGCTTCATCGTTACCGCCGATGGCAGTGTTTCTTTTTCGGTATATAGCGGGCAAGGGTCCTATCTCAAACGTATCATGGTAGGTGCCTATCATTTTTGCGTGGCCTTCGGATTTCAAGACAAAACCCTGCTGGTGGGCGCGGACAATGGCTATGTGTACGTGTATCGCCCGGTTTCCTGGCAGCGAGTCGGCAAGCTCGATGTGGGCTCGCGCGCGGCGGTCGATTGTCTGGCGGTCCACCCGACCAACGGCACGGTGGCCTTGGCCTTGCGTGATGGAAAGATCCTTACCTACTCCACGCCGATTGAGTAAACAGATCCATCACTAGGTGCTTGACGCGGAAGGGACGCTTTTGAGAGAGTAGTAGTCAACCAAGGAGTGTTAAGATGGCGCCTGGCAATCACGTGTTGGTGGTGGATGACAACTTGACGGTGAGACGGTTTGTCTCCGGTGTGTTGCGTCCTATGGGTTATAAGGTGCATACGGCCAGTGACGGCATGGAGGCCTTGGGCAAGGCGGCCCAGTTCCCGATGGACTTGATCTTGCTTGACTTGGTCATGCCGCGCATGAACGGCTACCATTTTTGCAAAGCACTAGAGCAAAAGAAGCTGGCGGAAGATGCGCGAATCGTTTTGCTTACTTCGGCCAAGGAACACGTGGCCGCCAAGGTCAAACAGACGACGCGGGTAGAAGAGACCTTGCAAAAGCCCATCAAAACCCAGCAGCTGCGATTGCTGGTCGAGAAGTACCTGCCCTTGGATGCCTCCGAGGCAGAAGAAGAAGAAAATTCTTTCGAGTTTGATACCGATGAATTCGATGCCAGCACCGGCCAAGGCTTGCCGGCCATTGGCGAGCAAGACACCTCGGATGACTCGATTACCAATCACCGGGATCTGACCAATATCTTAAGGGATAAATTGGATTCCGAAGTAGCCAATGGCCTGGCCGCTCATCTAGACGAGATTGTCAACGCCAAGAACGGGGACGAGGTTTTGACCCTGATCGCCGAGGTTCTGGCTTCGATAATCAACGACGAACTCATCGAACGACTCATCAGCCTGGCCCGAACCAAACCGCAAGAAGAGAGCTCTAGCGATACCGATTTTATCTAAGGCTAGAAATTCTGCTAAAAACGAAATCCCATTGCCAGGCTGGCGCCGTTTTTGCCGTAGGGCAGGATATTGAATTGTAAGTTCGATATCGGTGTCCGCGCGGGTGCGGGGGGGGCCTCCACGCCTAGTTCTTGTCGCAGGGCCTCATTGTAGCTGTGAATCAATTGTTCTGCTTCTTGCTGGCTGATGAAATGTCGGGCCGGGTAGGGGCTCTGGGCGCCGACAATTTGGGGCCCGTAGGTCATCCACAGCACCAAGCCGGTGATGCCGGTGGCCAGGCCCAGGCCCAGGGCGGTTCCGGCCACCGTGATGCCTTCGTCACTGCCTTGTTTGAAGAAAGGACTGGCCACGCCGGCGCAAATGAAGCCGCCCAGGGTCATGCCGATGCCCACATTGCGTACAGTTTTCAAAGAAGTGATCTCATCGTCGATGCGCTTGCCAATGTCTTGGGCGCCGGCCATTTCCACCAATTGCTTCTCGCTTATGGGGGCGTTGCCTTCCACAATCATCCAATCGTGTACCAGACGAACCGGGGCGTTGAGGCCCAGGGCGACGTTGCCGCTGACAAAACCTATCGAGCTACCGCCACCGACGATTCTCTGGCGGCGGGTCAGCGACAAGGCCCGCTCTCGATAGGACTCCAGGGCGGCCGCCCAGGCCGGTGGCCGGGCTCCCGAGGGCGTTGACCCCGTGGCTACAGGGTCGGCATTGCCGGCGGCGGGCTTTGGGGCGGCGACCGGTGCCAGGTCTGTATTTGGTGGAGGCAAGCTGTTGAGAAGAAATGTCTCATCCAGCAACACTTTCTCATCGGCGGCCAGCAGCCACAGGTGTAGCTCGTAGTTACGGGCGGTTTTGAAAACTCTCGGGAACAAGGCGGCTTGCGCGCTTGCTTTCTTGGCGACCGAGGCGATACCCGCCGGGGAGATAGTGAATTCGGGGCCGGCCAGGCCTAAAGTTTCTGCCGGCGGGATTATGCGCAATCCTTCCCGAGGGCCGAGTCCCGCAAGCATTTGGGTAGCGACACCCGACAGATCGTCGTTGGTGCCGGTGCCCTCGGCGCCGATCACGGCCAGCGACTCGAGGTCTTTGGTTGCCTCAGCCAGTGCTGCCAAAATCGGATCCCATTGCTTGGTCTCCTGGGTCCACGCCTGCCCGGAATAGGTAAAAAAAACCATCAAAAACAGCCCAGTGATCATTCTTCTCATGCCTACCTCCTCTTCTGATATGGCAACACTGGCGCCAAAAGGTCAAGACTTGGGTTGACAGAAGGCAACATGAGGGACATGATGCTGGCCGGATTATCAAACGGGAGGAAGTGCAAGATGACACGCGTTCTATTAATGGCAGCCAGTATCTTATTTTTCCAATGGGCCATGCCCGCTCAGGCGGCCGAAACGGTCAAGTCTCCAGTGGGTTTGTGGGAGACCATTGACGATGATACCAACCAGCCCAAGAGCCACGTAGAAATATACGAAAAAGACGGCAAGCTCTATGGCAAGATCGTCAAATTGCTCAAGGACGATCCCAAAGGCCTATGCGACAAGTGCGAGGGCAAACGCCACAATCAACCCATCATGGGTATGGTAATATTGTGGGACATGGTCCAGGACGACGACGAGTGGGAGGATGGCGAAATCCTCGATCCCGAAAACGGCAAGACCTACGATTGCAAGATTTGGCGAGAAGGCGACAAATTGAAGGTCCGCGGCTACATCGCCTTTTTCTTCCGCACCCAGACCTGGAACCTCATCAAATAGCCCGCCTGATCGCCCTTGCTCTTTCTGGGCAAGATCGGTTTCTCTAGATTTCGTGTCTCCGCCGATTTTATGCCTATAATGAAGTACTATGGGAGACGACGGGCGCCAGCAGGATCTGGACGGGGTAACCGAGTGCAAGGACGCCCGGGAACCTGACACGTTAGTATCAACCGCGGCCGACAGCGAGGGGGATTCCGGTCAGGAGTCCGCTCCAGACTTGGCCCTGGGAACCCGGGCCGGTCGTTATATCATTCTCGAAATTCTGGGCAGCGGCGGCATGGGGGTGGTGTACAAGGCCTATGATCCGGAACTGGATCGTCGGATTGCCCTGAAGCTGCTGCGCGTGCGTAGCCGAAGCGGGAGTTCGGCCGATCGGGCCCGGGACCGACTGTTGCGCGAAGCCCAGGCCTTGGCGCAGTTGTCGCATCCCAACGTGGTCTCGGCCTTCGATGTGGGTACCCTGGGCAATGACGTATTCGTGGCCATGGAACTGGTGGAGGGCCGAACCCTCAAGAGCTGGTTGCTGGAGGAAAAACCCAGCGTTCGGCAGATTGTCGAGGTCTTGGCGGCGGCCGGGCGCGGCTTGGCCGCGGCCCACCAGGCCGGTCTGATTCACCGTGATTTCAAACCGGACAACGTGATCATCGGCGACGATGGTCGGGTACGGGTCTTGGACTTTGGCTTGGCCCGGGCGGCCGCGACCGAGGACGGTGAGACGCCAAGAGCGCCCCGAGAGAGATCGGGATCAAGTGTGGGCTCAGAGCCCAGCGGTTCCCATCCCAGCGGTCAGGTGTTGAGTACCGAAAGCCGGTTATACACCAGCCTTACGCAGGATGGGGCCATGGTCGGCACTCCCGGCTACATGGCGCCGGAACAATACCTGGATACCGGGGTGACCGAACAAACCGATCAGTTTAGTTTTTGCGTTGCCTTGTACGAATCCCTCTATGGTCGCAAGCCGCATAAGGCCAAATCCTTTCAAGAGCTAAAAGAAAAAGTGGCCACCGGGCAGGTTGAGCCGCCCCCCAGCGGAGCCAAGGTACCCGTGCGCCTGTGGCGAATCATTCAGCGGGGCATGAGCCTGGCCCGGGAAGATCGCTTTGCCTCCATGGAGAGTTTGCTGGTCGAGTTGGAGCGGGACCCGCGGATTTTCTGGCGCCGGGTAACGGCGGCGGTGGTGGTCTTAATTCTTCTCGGGGCCAGCTTTGTCGGGGCCGCGCTCTGGCAGGCGCAAAAGCAACGTTTGTGCCAAGGGGCCCAGGATCGTCTGACCGGAACCTGGGATTCTCAGATCAGACAGGCTTTGCGCCAGGGCTTTTTGGCTACCGGGCTGTCTTTTGCCCAAAACGCTTGCGATCGAGTGGAGGCGACGCTGGATCAATATACCGGTGCCTGGGTCAAGATGCGCACCTCTGCCTGTGAGGCTACCCACCTTCTGGGCGAGCAATCCGAACGTCTTCTGGATCTGCGCATGCAGTGCTTGGACCGAAGACTCAGCGAGACCAAGGCGCTGGTGACCCTCTTTGCCCAGGGTGCCGACGCGGAACTCGTGGCCAAGGCGGCCGGCGCGGTACAGGGTTTGCCCACCTTGGCCGATTGTGCCGACGCAGAGACCTTGACGGCCGCGGTGGCGCCGCCCAGGGATCCCGCGCTCCGGGCTCGGGTCGAGCAGCTACGCGGCCGGCTGGATGAGGTAGTGGCTCTGGAGCGGGCGGGAAAGTATCAGCAAGGAATGCAAGGCGCAGAAGCCGCTGCCCAAGAAGCCATGGCGCTTGACTATGTGCCGGTGCAAGCCGAGGCCTTGTTTATGCGCAGCCGCTTCGAACTGCACATGGGCAAAAAAGAGGCCGCCGAGAAAAGCATGATGCAGAGCATTCGGCTGGCGGCGGCTTGTCGGGATGATAAACTCATGGCGAAGGCCTTGGTGAAATCGATCTACGTCATTGGCTACCTCCAGGCCCGCTACCGGGAAGCCTATGCCCTGGAACCCGTGGTCGAGGCGGCCGCCATTCGTGCCGGTTCCGATCCGGTCCTGCTTTCTGATGGTCATTACAACATGGGAATCGTTTTGTATCAGCAAGGCAAATACGTAAAGTCTCTCGAACGCTTCCGCCAGGCATTGGCCCTGAGACAAAAGGCGCTGCCCGCGGATGATCAGCGAATTACCGCCTCTTATGTCAGCCTGGGCAACGTATTGGACGAATTGGGTGAGTATGCCGAAGCCCGCAAAGAGTTCAATCGGGCCCTGGTGATTGGTGAACGATCCTTGGGACCGGGCCATCCGGACATCGGCCTGCATCTCAATGCGCTGGGCAATACCTATTATCTGCCGGGAGATCCAGAACGAGCGTTGCCTTATTACAATCGTGCCCTGACCATTTGGGAAGCAGCCTATGGCACCGAGCATCCACGCTTGGCCTCCGTACTCAATAACCTGGGCAACGCGCTGCGGGATATGGGCCGCTACCGAGAGGCGAGAGCCGTCATCGAGCGCTCCTTGAAAATTCGCCAAAAGAGCCTGGGTCCACAACACCCAGAGCTTGCCGGCAGTTGGGAAGCCTTGGGAGATCTGTTCAGCGACGAAGGCCAGGACGATGAGGCCCTGGATGCTTACCAGCATATGCTGGAGCTCAGCCGCCGCCGATCTCCTCAGCATCCGCGGGTGGCGTTGGCCCTAAGCCGAATCGGCAACAGTTATCTGAAGCAGAAGAAGCTCACCCTGGCCATCCAGCATTTCCAGGCGGCCCTGAAAATTGTTGCGCGCTTCGACAGTGAGAGCAAGCCGCAAACGCACACTGCTTTTGCCGGCTTGGCCTCTTGCTATTTGGCCCAGGGTGAACCGAACCGGGCCCGGTCTTTGCTGGAACCGCTGGTCAAAGCCCGGCAGCTGGCCCAGGGAGATCCGGGGGAATTGGCCGAAGCCCAGGCCTTGTTGGCCCGGGCCCTGTGGGCTGCCGGCACCCAAAAGGCCCGGGCCTTATCGCTGGCCCAACAAGCCCGGCAGGTGTTTGCCTCTTCGAGCGATAGGCGCTGGGGTGAAAAATTGCTGGCCTTGGAACATTGGCTGCGCAAGCGGGGTGGGCATTTGCGCCCACCCCAGGACTGAGCGTCATGTCTGAAGATCGGACCGAGATGGATGGCGCTGCGCTCGAGCCAGAGGATGACCAAGACCAGATAACGCTTTTACGGGGCACCAGCGTGGGCCGCTATCTGGTGGCAGACTCCATCGGCAAGGGCGGCATGGGGGAAGTCTACCAGGCCTTCGACCCGGATTTAAACCGGCCGGTCGCGCTAAAATTACTCATGCCCAGTGCGGGCGCCAGTGGGCAGCAGCTTGAACAGAATCGATCGCGCCTGTTGCGAGAAGCCCAAGCTTTGGCTCAATTGGCCCACCCCAATGTGGTGACTGTCTACGACGTGGGTACCCATGGGCAAGCGGTATTTATCGCCATGGAATTCATCGAAGGGGAGACCCTACACGACTATCTGAAGCAGTCGCACAGCCGCGAGGAAATCCTTACCGTGATGAAAGCGGCGGGGCAAGGACTGGTGGCGGCGCATCAGGTTGGGATTGCCCATCGGGACTTCAAGCCGGCCAACGTGATTCTGGGCGCCGACGGTCGGGTACGGGTGCTGGATTTTGGTCTGGCCCGCGCGGAGGATCCGGCGCCGGGTGTGGGTCCGCAATCGGCCTCGGTCGGTACTGGGCCAAAGCCTGTGCGCCAGACCTCATCCGAAGTGATCGAGCGCATGGAACGCGCCGGGCTGGAATCCTCGGGCAGTTTGCTTTCCTCCTCGCTAACCCAGGCCGGCTCTATCGTGGGTACGCCCCGGTATATGGCACCGGAGCAACATCTGGGTGGCGCCGTGGATGTCCGCTCCGATCAGTTCAGTTTCTGCGTGGTTTTGTTCGAGGCCTTATTTGGCAAGCGCCCTTTTGCCGGTAAGCGATTTTCAAAATTTGTCGAAAATGTTACCGAGGGCAAGGTGGTGGCCCTCGAGGACAAGCAAGGGGTTCCCGATTGGCTCACCCAGGTGGTGCTTCGCGGTCTGCGCGCGGATCCACAGCAGCGCCATGCCTCGCTGGCTGATTTGCTCCACGAACTCGGCAACGATCCGGAGCTTCTCCTGCGAGCGGCGCGGGCAAAACAGCGCCGCTGGTTGCTGACCGGGGCGGTGGTCTTGTTGGTGTTGTTGGTAGGTGGCGTCGGCGCCTGGTACGGGGCTACCCGAGGGGCCCGGCGTTGCCAAGGCGCCGAGCGTGGGCTCCTCGGTGTTTGGGACCCGGAAATCCGGGCCGCGGTGGCGGAAAATTTTTTGGCCACGGGACGCTCCTATGCCGCCGATACTTTCCAACGCACCAAGAAGGTGCTCGATGAGAAGGCCGCGGCTTGGGTGCGCATGCGGGTTGAGGCCTGCGAAGCGAGCCACGTGCATGGAACCCAGTCGGACCAGTTATTGGATTTGCGCATGAACTGCCTGGCCCAGCGTCTTTCCGAACTGCGGGCCTTGACCCGTTTATTTGCCACCGGCACCGACGTACAGGTTTTGGACAAAGCGGTACCGGCGGCATTGGGTCTAGCCGCTTTGTCCGGCTGCGCCGATCAGGAGGCACTGCTGGCCTCCTACCCGCCGCCGGACGATTTGGCGGCCAAAGCCAAGATTGCGCAGTGGCAAGGCCGGCTTGATGATGCCCGAGCCCTGGAGCGGGCCGGCAAGTACCAAGATGGTTTGCGCATTGTCGCTGCCGTTTCCGAAGAATCCAAAGCCATCGATTATCCGCCCCTGACCGCCCAGACCTTGTACGCGCTCGGCAATCTCCAGGCCAATGCTGGCCAGGCCGAGCTGGCCGAACAAAGCC
>JAUVBB010000068.1 GCA_030591445.1 Deltaproteobacteria bacterium
GCAATCGTTATCAACCCCGTTGCAATCGCTGTCATCGGCGCCCGGATAAATTTCAGCATCTTCGTCATTACAATCTTCAGTCGCCCCGCCCGGGCAAGACCCATCCCCGGGAGAACCAAAGTTGTCGCCATCCCCGTCCTGGCAAGTGGCAATACAATCGGCATCTTGGGCATCGGCCAGACCATCACAATCGTTATCCAGACCATCAGCACAAGAAGACTCGCGGTCTTCTCCCTTGGCACCCTCCACGCAGGTATCGACTTCCGATCCGACCTGACACTGCAACTGCCCAGTCGAAGCACACAGGCCTTGCCCACAACTTGTCCCGGTCACCACATAGTCTTCGTCTGTCTGGGTATCACAGTCGCCATCGAAGCCATCACAGGTCACATCGGTGGCTTCATCTTTGGACCCTTCCACACAAGTATCGACTTCTGATCCGCTCTGGCACAGTAGCTGTCCCGTCGAGGCACAAACGCCGTCTCCGCAGTTGGTCCCGGTGGCAAGGTAGTCTTCGTCGGTCAGGGTGTCGCAGTCATTGTCGACGTCATTACAGTCATTATCGAGGGCACCGGGGTTTACGGTCGGTTCACCGTCGTTACAGTCCTCAGCCGCTCCTCCCGGACAAGATGCATCACCGGGAGAACCATAATTGTCCCCGTCTGAATCCAGACAAGAAGGAATGCAATCGGCGTCCAGCGCGTCGGTCAGACCATCACAGTCATTGTCCAGTCCATCAACACACAAAGTCTCCGGATCTTCCCCTTTGGCTCCCTCGACACAAGTATCGACTTCCGACCCAGTCTGACACTCCAACTGCCCAGTCGAAGCACACACGCCTTGCCCGCAACTCGTCCCGGTCACCACATAGTCTTCGTCGGTCGCCGCGTCACAGTCGCCGTCGAAGCCATCACAGGTCACATCGGTGGCTTCATCCTTGGGTCCTTCGACACAGGTATCGACTTCCGACCCGCTCTGGCACTCGATTTGTCCGGTCGAGGCGCACACGCCGTCGCCGCAGTTGGTTGGGGTGGTCGGGTAGTCCTCGTCGGTCTGGCCGTCGCAGTCGTCGTCTATGTCATCACAGGCAATCTCGTCGTTGCCGGTCACGGTGCAAGAGCTCAATTCGGTGCGGAAATCGGTTTCGTTCCAGCCGTTGGGGCCGATAGAAATCCAGGGGCCATAAGACAGATAAGGAAGAGATTGGATCCGGAGCCGCCAATGATAGGCAGTTTCCGGAGCCAGGCTCCCTACTGCTTGTTGCCAATCATTGCCGCCAATCCCGGTATCCACCCAGGGTCCCACCCCGATATCGGTCATATCAAACAAGCTGCCCAGCGGTTTTACTTCCCACATCATGCGGGCCTGGGTGCGGCCGGTCGGAGCCCGCACCAGGGCCTGTAAGCGTACGCCTTCTCCCGAGCCACTCAGGCCTTGTAATTGAATCAGCTGACTGCCATCCGCAGTCGCCTGGCGCGCGGCCAAGGCCACTCCCGGTCCCTGGTTGCCATAGAAAACCGCTACCGCACCTTCGCCGATCTGCGGGTTGTACCAAGATGGAATGCCGATGATCAGGTCGTCGAATCCGTCGCCGTCCACGTCGCCGGCAGTGGAGACCGAGCTGCCAAACTTTGAATTGTCCAAGTCAGACTCGGCGAACCAGTCCTCCGTGGTCGACAATCCGCTGGCGGAACCCAAGTACATCTGGGCCCGGCCTTCCCACATGTCGGGATTGGCATAGTCAGGAATCCCCACCACTACATCCGAATAGCCGTCCCCGTTCACATCGCCGGCCGTCGATACCGACCAACCCAAGGACGTCGACATCTGGTCGGACTCCACCACCCAGTCCTCGCTGACCTCTAAACCACCTGCCGAGCCCAGGTAGAGATAAGCCCGGCCGGTACTAGAATTCCATCCGGGAGAGCCCACGATCACATCGGCGTATCCATCACCGTTCACATCGCCGGCGCTGGAGACGGAATAACCCAAATTGGCCCAGGACATCTCTCCTAATGCCTCCCAGTCATGGCTGGTATCTAGTCCAGTAGCCGAACCCAGGAAGACTTGCGCCCTGCCCTGATCCGACAAGCTGCCTAGGTAAAAAGGAGTACCCACGATCACGTCGGCAAAACCGTCGCCATCCACATCACCGGCGGAATCAACTGACCACCCCATGCTGCCGTATAGGTTGTCGGATTCGACCGACCAGTCGGCAGTCGAGGAAAGCCCGGAGGCAGATCCGTGAAAGACCAGGGCCGTGCCTTCGTCATCTTGGCCGTTGGAGTAGCCATCCGCACCCACGATGATGTCGGCAAAACCATCGCCATTGACATCCCCGGCTCCGGCCACCGAGCGGCCCAAGGCATCGTCTTTGCTGTCGGCCTCATAAGTCCAGCCGGCCTCCGTGGATGGTCCACCCGCATCGCCATAATAGACAAAGGCAATTCCCTCGCTCAGCTGACCGTTTTCACAAAAGGGACAACCAACGATGATATCGTCGTAGCCGTCTCCATTCACGTCGCCAGCCCCATCGACCGCCCAGCCGAACATGGCATCGGCCTGGTCATACTCCGCCGACCAAACGGCGGTGGCGGAAAGTCCCCCGGGGCCGCCCAGAAATACAAAAGCCATGCCCTCGTCTTCTTGCCCGTTGTCATACACGGTGGCGCCAACAATCACATCGCCAAAACCGTCGCCGTTTACATCGCCGGCATTGGCCACCGAACTGCCAAGCTGGGCCAGACTCTGATCCGATTCGACGAACCAGCCCGGACTGCTCGACAATCCTCGGGCCGAGCCCAGATAGCCAAAGGCTCGACCTTCCCAAGGATGACCGTTGGTAAAGAAATAGGCCCCGACTACTACATCGGCAAAACCGTCTCCGTTTACATCCCCGGCGCCGGCCACCGCGTTGCCAAAAAATGACCCGGCTTGCGCCGAACCGGTGGACCAATCCGCCACCGAAGACAGGCCGCCACTGGATCCCAGAAAGACAAAGGCCCAGCCTTCGCCGTCATACTCTTCCGCGCCGACGATAACATCGGCATAGCCATCCCCGTTTACGTCTCCGGCAGTGGCCACCGAACTACCCATGGCGGCCCCCATCTGATCGGACTCGGTATCCCAGTCCGGGCTGGCAGCCAAGCCGCCACCAGAACCCAAATACACAAAGGCCCGACCCTCGCCGAATTGACCGTTGGTATATTCGTCGGCACCCACGATGACATCGGCATAACCGTCGCCATTTACGTCCCCGGCCGTCGATACCGTCTTGCCGAAATTGGCCCCGGCCTGGCCCGGACCGACACTCCAAGCCGAGGTGGTCGATAATCCAGTCCCCGAGCCATGAAACACCAAAGCCCGCCCCTCCCCGGCCAGGCCCGGCACACCCACGATCACGTCAAAAAAACCGTCTCCGTCCACATCGCCGGCAGTGGACACCGAGCTACCATACAAAGCTCCGTCCTGGGTCGAGCCCTCCGCCCACGCCGCCGTCGCGGCCAAGCTATCCCCCTCGCCCCGAAACAATAGCACCCGGCCGCGACCATTAAAGCCAGGGCCACCTACCAGCACATCCGAGCGCCCGTCGCCGTTGACATCCCCGGCGGTAGCCACCGATGCGCCGAACAATTCGTCCGCCGTTACCGACTCCTTGGTCCAGTCCGGGGCGGCGCTCAAGCCCGACCCCGAGCCCAAATACAAGTACGCCTTACCATGGCCATTGACGCCCGGCGCACCCACGATGACATCGGAGTAACCATCGGCATCGACATCGCCGGCGGTGGCCACGGCCTGCCCAAAAAAAGCATCTACTTGACTGACCGGCGCCGTCGACCAGGCCGCCGTGCCGGCCAGACCAATGGCGGTGCCCAGATACACAAAGGCCCGCCCCTCATTGCTCTGACCGCCGTCGTATTTGTGGGCACCAACGAGCACATCCGAGTAACCGTCGCCATTGACGTCGCCAGCAGTGGCAATGGAAATCCCGAAGGCCGCCATGTCCTGGTCTGCCTCGGCGTACCAGGCCGCGTCCGAAAGCAAGGGATCAATCACGATCGGATAAACTGCTTGCGCGTCCTCTACCCGAATCAGCACCTGCTGCCCAGCGGCCAGCATGCTTGCTCGCAGAATCTTGCCCGCGGCATCCACCGCCTTGAGTTTGCCAAAATGCAAAGCACCGCGACCGGGCACTAACAAGCGCACCGAAGAGCCGTCTTGCTCTAGTTTTGCTCCTTGCAGCCGAATCGCAAGTTCCAGCGGACCTTCGCCGGCCGGGCTGGCAGGCAAGTCAAAACCTTGTTCCAATCCCGCTGGGCTGTTGACATACCACTCGGTCACATCCTCATGCCGATATTCAATGCGTCGAAAACACGCAGAAGACGTGCCGGGCTTGTGGCTGGCCAAACAGGCACCCAATTGGGGATCCCGTTTCTCTAAATCCCTGCGCTTGCCGTCGCGACCCATCGCCACCAAGCGCATCCGCACCGCCGGCCCCGCCAAGGTCCGCCGTTCAACCCAAACCCCTTCCCCATCAAACACCGATCGTAGATTTTGCTTGCGATTGGCCGCATGAAAACCGCGGCCTTGGCGACTCGCCGTGATCCGATATTCTTCTCTGGCTATCCGTGGGCCCAGCTGCGCTTGCCAGTCCGATTCGGCAAAACCCACCATCACTACCGAATCAGCCTCTTTCCCTTGCTCCCCCCAAACAAACAAGGCCAGCACCCCAACGCTCGCCATTCCAATCCATTTCGACATAGCCATTCTTCACCCATTCCTGAATCTTTTCTATAGCTTACCACATTCAGAGTGAAAATTGGGAGGAGGGACAGACAATGAGCAGGGCCCAATTTACGGCGTCGTCGTTTCTCTTCGTTCTTCAATCCAGGGCCCGATCCCGATGAGTTCCTGGGGCTGATATTTTATGGTTTTGGCCAGCTCATGTGCCTTTTCGGCCTCTTGCAGGGCTTGGGCCCGACAGGCGGGCGCCGGCTGACCGTCTTTTCGCGGCATGCCGCAGCCGCTTCCCCAGTACACCTGGGCCAGGCAAAAATGCATCTCGGCCACATCGCCACTCTTGCAGCTGCCAGCCGGCAGCTGGTCACAAAGCGCCAGCGCGCGGTCGATGTCTTTCTTTGCCAATGGATATTTCCCAAGACCAATATGAAAATGCGCCAAATTGATCAAGACCAAACCTACCTTGCGATGGCCAACCCCCACTGATTTTTCCACAATACGCAGAGATTCGCGCAGTTTACTCCTGGCCTCCGGCCACTGTTTTAGCTTCCGCAACACCGACCCGACCAGATTCATGTAGTCGCCCACTTTTGGATGCTCGGGGCCCAGCAGCTTAGACACCATCGCTAATGCTTTTCGGTATTCAGCAAGACCCTTTTCTAACTCGCCCTGGTTGACGTGAATCCAGCCCAATATCCGATGGCAAAACGCCACGCGGGTGTTCTCGCTGCCTCGGGACTTGATGTGCAGATCCCGCGCCTGGCGGATATAAACCAAGGCCTGGTCAAAATGCTTGCTCTTGGCCTCGATGATCGCCAGGTTGTTTAGAACCGTGGCGACGAGCGGGTGTTCCAGCCCCAGTGTCTTCTGGTAAATGGCCAGCGCCCGGCGGTATAAGGCAGCCGCCTGATCGACTTTGAACTGGAAACCCAAAATATTGGCCACATTGTTCAGAGTAATGGCCACCTGCCAATTATCGGAACCATAGATCTTTTCATGCTGGGCAAGTGCTTGCCGATAGTACCGCTCGGCTTGCTTGGGATCTCCACCACTGTAATAAATACTGCCATAAGTGCTGAAAAGATCCGCTTCCAAAGAGTCATTACTAGGCATACGGGCAAGAATAGCCTGGGCATTGCGGGCCCAAACCAAACCTTCTTTGGTTTCGGCTTTGTCGCCGATCAGGACGGCAAGTTTGAGGGCTGTATTGGCCTTCAACTTGTCATAGCCAATCTCTTCAGCCATCCACCAGGCACGTTTAAGGTTCTCTTCCGCTGGTAGGTATTGTCCCAGAATATCTTGTACCGTGGCCAATTCAAACAATGACTCCGCCTGCAGCGGCCGGTATTCGATTCCGCTCGCATCTTGCAGCGCCGCCGAAGCAATCTCCAAAGCCTCTTCATATTTCCCGGTGACGCGCCGGGCTTTTGCTTCGGCCAGCTTTTTTCGTACCGCCTCAACCTGTTTGACCACTTCTTCTGCCTGCGGCGGTTCGATGCCGGTGGTCAGAGCGGCTACGTCGGCGCAATTGTCTATCTGGGTGAGACCGATGGTCGCCTGGATGGCGTTTTCCAGGATGTCTTCATCCAGGGAGCCGGCGAGCAAGGTGGTCAGCGCGCTAAGTTCCGAGAGGCGCTGGTCTAGGCAATACATGCGCAAATCCAGCATTCTTTCTGACTGGTTGCCACGAACGCGGGTGGCTTCGCAGGAATCTCGGCGCATGGCCGTCCAGTTTTGGCTGTATTGATCGAGCAAACGGTCTACCCGCTTGAAAGTGTCGGGGGCAAATGGCTTGCCGGTGGCCAAAAAGGACTTTTCCATGGTCTGCTTGGTGCCGCTATCCCACACGCCGGCCAGGCGATTGCGATCTTCCTTGCACAAACCCGCTTTGGCCTGGCGAGAGATGGCAAAGCCGCCCACCACCACGGCGGAGATCAGAAACAAGACCAGCGCGGCCACCAGTCGGGTTTTCTTGCGATGGGTAAGCAGGCTTTTCTTCAACAAGTCTTCTTCTTCAGCGCTGAGATTCAGATCTTTGGCTTGGGCGCGAACAATGGCCACCCGGTTGGGAGCCATCAGCAAACCAAAGCGTTGGAAGTTGATCAGTTCCTGACGCACCAGCTCACGGGCGCGCTTGAGGACTTTGTCTTTTTCCTCGATCCAACGGGCAATTTCTTCAATCAAGTACTCGTGACTCAGCTCAAAGCAGGCCCCCTGATCATCAGAGAGCTTGCGCACCAGGCGCGCCTGCACCAGGGAGACCAGCATCCGCTCCACCGCTTTTTGATTCCGGCCGGTCTCTTGCACCACTAATTCTGCACTGACCACGCTCTTGGTCCCGGAAGAAGTCACCAGGGCCTTGAGCACCTGGCGGCCAAGTTCACGCACCGCGGGCGTTTGGCTGTCGATGAAATGCTCCAGGTAACTACCCAGAATGCCTTTGGCACCGCCCACGCCGTCGTAATGAGCCATGGAAAAAACCTTCTCGCCACGGCCCAATTCGTCGAATAGACGGTCGCAAACTATTTGCAATTGCGGGGGATCGGAGCCCACCGTGCCCAGGTCGCTCAAGATTCGTTCGATCAGGCCCTCTTCGAAACTCAGGCCCGCCAGGGCGGCCGGCTCACGAATGGCATCGATCATGGCATCCGGCGCCAAACCCTCTAAGAAGAACTCCTGGTGCATGATCTCGGGGATCTTGGATTTGAACTCAGAAAGGTGAGAGAGAAAGTCGTTGCGCAAAGACAAGACGAACTTCACTTTCAGAGATCGGTCCTTGACAATTTGGCCCAGTTCGCCGGCAAAAAACGACCTGGCTTTCTTGGGAAAGCGCAGGAAAAACTCCTCGAACTGGTCTAAGAAAATCACCAGCGGTTTGTCCAGCGCTCGGCTGAGCTCGGCCAAGAAATGGCTAAGTGGGGCGGACATGACCCCCACCATCCATTCCCCGGAGGTTTTGTCCCCTTCTGTCTTCTTGACTTCGGCCGCCCGCAACATCTCGATCAGACCCTCGCGGATCTCCAAGCCGGGTTCCTTCAAGGCCCGGCGAACCAGGACCGCATAACCCTCACGCTTGAGTCGGGGAATGACCCCAGCGTTGATCAACGAGGTCTTGCCATTGCCCGAGGGCCCGTGCAAGACCAGCAGACGGTGGGAGACAACCAAGCTAAAAACCTTGCGGGTTTCGTCTTTGCGACCAAAGAAAATCTCTTCGTCATCTTCCTGGAAGGAACTAAGAAACTTATAAGGCCGTTTCCAACCGCTCTGGCCATCGCTTTCAATCAAATGGGAGTCCGAATATTCTTCTTGCGCCTTGCGTGCCTGGTCGAACTTTTCAAGCGACCGTGCCAGCTTCTCGGCAAAATTCTTTTCATCTTCCAACGCCAACATCAGACCCTTGCGCCGCAACACACCACGCACCCCCGCGGACACCTTGGCCGAAACCCCCACCGCCCGACACTGCTCTGCGTCGCTGTGTGCCGTCAATTGCACAAACAAGCGCTTGAACTCTTGATCGTTCCAGCGAAAACCAATAAAGAGCAAGTGGCGGGTAACCAAAGCCGCCAGTAACTCCTCTGATGCGTATTTCAAAGAATAGAGCCGCTCCCTGATGTCTTCTTCGGTCAGAGCCAAGGTCTCTGGATAGTCGACATCGCCCAGCAGTTTGACCAGGGTTACCTCATTTTCTTCGCTCTCAAGCGAACCGAGCTCATCCAAACGAGCCACTTTGTTCACTTTGCGGCCGGCCTCCAACAAGGCTTTTTCCATGTTGGCGTCGTAATCGGTGGTCACCACCAGATCGATGGATAATTCGGCCAGGGCAGCCAAAGTGGCCGGCGGTTTTTCACTGGCTTGCTGTAAATGTTTTACGACAAATTCAAGTAGTTCTTCCCGGTCGTTTTCGTCTTCAAATGCGGACGCCATCCGGGTCAAGTCACCCCGGCGTTCGGAGATTTCCATTTCCGCCGATAGTTTATGGGCGATCTCGGAATGCACCGTTCCTTTTCGGGGTCCACGGCTAAGCCCGCCCAGAACCAGCATGCACTTTCGCGCCGAGATGGCCTCGGCCAAGGTGGGAATCAATTCCTTGTCAGTCCAGCGCGCGCGCTCGGCCTGGATCTCATCTGGGGTCCAAAGGACTTCGACCAGATCCATTTTTTCGGCCAGGCCCTTCAAGGCCCGTTTGCCCAGTGGCACCGCCTCGGTATCCAAACCCATGGCCTGCTGCCATGTTTCCAAACTAGTGTAGATCTGGTTGCCGGCAGCCAACTGCTCGATGCGGGAAGCAGTGTTGACCACGTCACCGTAGGCATCGTCCGCGCCGACAATCGCCTTGCCCCAATGTACGCCAATGCGCACGTGCATCTGATCGGCCGGCGGCGCCTGCTCGTTGTACTCATCCAACTTGGTCTGCATGGCCATGGCACATTGGAGAGATTTTTTGGCTTTGGGAAAAATCACCATCAAGGAATCGCCGATGGTTTTAAGCAGCTTACCGCCGTGTTTGTTTAGTTCTTTCTCGAGAATCTGCTGATGACGACGAATCAGCATAGTGGCGGCGGCATCTCCACGCTCCTGAAACAGTTCCGTGGAACCGACCAAGTCAGTAAACAAAATGGCAACAGAACGCTTTTGTTCCATGGTCGATTTGCTCGACCCGGAAGCAAGCCCGCCGTCTATTTTGTCGTTCCCTGCCAATCTCCTACCCACCTCGTCTGCAGCTGCTTTTCAGTAACAATAGCAACAATCTTTTTGAATTATCAAGATGGTAACACAAGTGAGCAGACAAGGAAAAATGCGAATTGGCTTCGATTGACACACCCATGGGGGGTCGGTTATGGTCAATAGTACAGAGGAGCTTAGCTATGCCAGATCCAAGTTTACCGATCATTTTGGTGGCTGACGACAGCCTGGAAATTCAAAAAATGGTGCAGGCGGCCTTAAAAACAGTGGGCGCCGATCTCATATTTGCTGACAATGGCGATGAAACCCTGGAAAAAATCCTGGTAACAAAACCCCAGCTGGTCATCCTCGACGTAATCATGCCCGGCTTGTCTGGATGGGAAATTGCCAAGTATATTCGGGATCATGAGGAGCTAAAGGACATCAAAATCCTCATGATTACCGGCATCAGCGAAGAGGTGAACGATGCCACCTCACCCCTGGTGGGCGCCGATGATCACATAGGCAAACCTTTTCACTTTGACGATCTGGCCAACCGGGTCAGGAAACTGTTGGGGCTCACTGAGTAAGTCATGCGCCTTACCATTCTTGGCTCTGGGGGCATCCAACCTGATCCAAAACGAATGGGCCCGGCATTCTTGGTATCCCATCGCGACTCCCATCTATTGCTAGATGCCGGTCCCGGTGCCACTCGCACGCTAGCCAAATGGAAAATGACACCCGCGCAATTGGCCGGTGTCTGCATCACCCACCGGCATCCAGATCACATCTCGGAGTTGCGCCTGATCCTCGACCTGGAGCGCACCCGCGGCAGAAAAAAGGCTTTCGCCCTGGCCGGACCGGCCATCCTGGATGAGTGGTTAGACTTTTACAGGACCTGGGGTCGTGCTCGACCGGCTCGTTTTCCTTATCCCATCAAACGCCTGTCCATGCCGGGCCGCGCGAAGCACACTGTCTTCACCATCGAAGGCGCCCATGTCCCTCACGTCGATCATAGCATCGGCTACCGCATCACCGCCGGCCGCAAATCCCTGGTCTATCTAGGCGACTGCGGCCCGAACCAAGGCCCGGTAAAATTGGCCCGAAATGCCGATCTACTGCTAACCGAATGCACCCTAGCATCTGGCCAAACCTCCGCCGCCCACCTCTCCCCCGAAGACGCCGCCACCATCGCCCGCCAAGCCTCCGCCCGCAAACTAGTCCTCACCCACTTCCCCCCCACCGCCGACGTCCGCACCGCCGTCCGCATCTGCCGAAATCAAGGCCTAGAAACCACCGCCGCCCGGGATGGGATGATTTTCGACATATAAGTTGCACCATTTACCTCACCACCCGGGGCTTTGGCAGGGGTCAGCGGTGGATCGGGTCCAATTGGCGGCGGTATCGGGTTGCCAGGGGTCGATGCGGATGGCGGAACAGCCTTCGTGGGTGGATTGGTCGATCCAACCGCCGTAGCGATCGATTTGGGTGCCGGTGGGATCGGCGAGGACTAGGATTTCGTCGCCGGTGTTGCGTAGGCCTCGGGGGGTGAGGGTGGTGCGATCGGTGCACAATATCAGGGTGGACTCGGGTAGATCTGCGGGGGGGAGGAAATCGCGGCCGGCTAGCAGGGCGATGGCGCCGGGGACGAGATGGGTGTCTTGGCCGTCGGTACAGGGGCCCAGGAGGTCGCCGGGGGATTGGCCGCCTTGATCGTCTAGGGACCAGGCGGATAAATCTACCGGCGCGGTGCCCAGATTGACGATTTCGATGTATTCGCCGGCGCTCTCGTCCCCGGCCGGATTGGCCAGTATCTCGGAGATGATAACCCCGCCGGGGCGGGTGGTGAAATCGTGGCCGACGTGGGTGGCGATACCGGTCAGGCGGCCGCTGTCGTCGTAGCGCAGTTTGTCCACCAAACCATTGCCGGCAAGATCGGTCACGGCGGCCGAGACCAGCAAGCGGTATTCGGTGCCGGGTTCCAGCGCTGCTTCCGGTCGCACGATCACGCGCATGCCTTCTAACTCAACGATAATCCGACAGGGATGGAGACGATTGGCTTGCTTGGCTGCCAGCGGGGGCTTGTCGAGATCGGCCAAGAAAGTGCCGTCGGCCTCGGCGGCTGGAAGCAAAACTACCAGTGCATTTGGTGCGGGCAAGAACACCACTGGTTCGGAAAACAAGATGGTAAATTCGGTATCCACCGCCAAATCATCGCCGTGAGGTCGAAACTCGATTACGGTCGGCGGCACGGTATCGATCTCGCTGGGCTGTATTTCCAGACAGCTACCGAGCAAACAGGCGCCCAGCAGCCACCAGCATAGAACCTTCATGGTGCCACCACACACCAAAGATGGTGATAACGACCGGCGGTCCAGGCGTCGAGCCGAGCTGTCGCCTCCAGCAGGGCAAAGCTCTCCGGGGAACCGGCCTTGGGCAAGCCGGGCCAGAGTAAGCGAAAACGGTCAAAATAGATGCGCGTTACCATGGCCGCCAATTCCCATTTCTCCAGGTTGCGTCTTGAAGTCTCCCGGGTCACAGACAGCTCCTCTCTTTTAAACAGCAGCCCGCTCAAATCCCAGCTCAGACCCACATCCCATCGCCAACCGTTGTTTAAATGGTACTGATCCACCGGCGCCTCGCCCGGCTCCACCCGATAGTCCCAGCGGCCGAAAAGATCTTTCGACACCCCACCGGTCACCTTTGGCAGCCAGGCGGAAATCCGCAGCCTAAACTGCCGGGATTGATCCAAGCGCTTACTCAAGCCGGCCTCCTCGATGGCGGCCTTTACCACCATCTCGGGCCGAGGCTCCCGCCCTAAACATGCCGGTGGCGGCGCGGCACTCTCCTGGGCAAAACCGGGCCCCGCGGCGACCAACAAGCAACCGAGTAAAAACATCATTCTTTTCATGTCATCCTCCCAACACGGTTATTAATCTGCCCCGCTCGAAAGCAAGGCTTGTGCCAAGCACAACCAACTTGGCCAAGCACTGGAAATCATGAGACTCCCATTTGAACGATGTTTGCGCGACTTGGCTGCCGGTGACCGGAATTCGGTCGCCTGGGCGCCGGATCGACCGAAAACGCTACGATCAGGAAACCCTTGGATCTGGAGCGCGGCGGCGGTATAAACTTTGGTGACCCTGAGGGGGCCGGATGAAGGAGACACGACCATGGCCTTGAATTACGATTTGACCGAGGATCAGCGCATCCTCAGAGATAGTGTGCGCAAATTCGCCGAAAGCGAAATCAAACCGGTCGCGCGGGAACTAGACGAAAAGGAAGAGTTCTCCCTGAGTACCATGAGCCACATGGCAGAGATGGGCTTGTTTGGGGTATTTGTCGACCCGGCCTACCAAGGTCAGGGCATGGATTACATTTCCTACATCATCGCCACCGAAGAAATCGCCCGCATCGACGGCTCCCATGCGGCTACCGTGGCGGCCGGCAACTCGCTGGGCATCGGACCCCTGTATTATTTCGGTAGCGAAGAACAAAAGAAGAAATTCCTGCCCAAGCTTTGCCAAGGCAAAGGACTATGGGGCTTTGGCCTGACCGAACCCAACGCCGGTTCGGATGCCGGCGGGTCCAAAACCACTGCCGTGCTTGACGGCAACGAGTGGGTCATTAACGGTTCTAAGATTTTCATCACCAATGCCGCCGCCGACATCAGCATGGGAGTCACGGTACAAGCCATCACCGGCAAGCGCCCAGACGGCAGGCCGGAGTATTCCTGCATCCTGGTGGAACATGGCACCCCGGGCTTCGAAGCCAAGGAAATGCATGGCAAACTCATGTGGCGCTCGTCAAACACCGCCGAGCTGTACTTCGAAGACTGCCGGGTTCCGCGCGAAAACATCCTGGGCAAGCAGGGAGACGGTTTTCACCAGATGCTGGCGACCCTGGATGGGGGCCGCCTGTCCATCGGGGCCATGGGCTTAGGTTGCGCCCAAGGTGCCTATGAACTGGCCCTGGCTTATGCCCAGGAAAGAGAACAATTCGGCCAGCCGATCTGCAAATTCCAAGCGGTGGCCTTCAAACTAGCCGATATGGCCATGGAAATCGAAGCCGCCCGCAACATGCTCTACAAAGCATGTTGGCTCAAAGACGAGAAACGTCCCTTCGGCAAAGTCGCCGCCATGGGCAAACTGTATTGTTCGGAATTGGCCAGCCGTACCGCCAACCAGGCAGTGCAAATCCACGGCGGTTATGGCCTAATGAAAGAATATGATGTCGAGAGATTCTTTAGGGACGCCAAACTGCTCGAGATCGGCGAAGGCACCAGCGAAGTGCAAAGAATCGTGATTTCGCGCCAGATCGGTTGCTAACAGGGGAACGAGAATGAAAAACGGGTCACTCTTGGTCATCTTCATGGCGCTGTTAGCCCTAAGCCTCCCATGCCGGGCACAGCCAAGCGCGGAAGAACCAGAGACCAAACCCTCGCAACTGCCCTATACCCAAAAAAGCCCTTGGGTCGCCGGGGCATTCTCCATCGTCCCTGGCGGCGGCCAAATGTATAACGAAGACTATTTGGTTGGCGGCCTGGCACTGGGCGTGGAAATCGGTCTTTACCTGGCTGCCGCCAGCTACGCCGGTCTGCTCGATCCCAACCAGGCCAATACCGCCAACTTCCAATCCGTTTTTCTGCTGGCTCTGGCTGGTGGAATTCACCTCCTTTGTGTTTTCGATGCCACTATGGAAGCCACCCGGCGCAATGAGAACTTGGCCCACTGGTCGGTAGCCCTGACGCCGGGCGCTGAGTCTTTTCAGGTTGGATACCGTTTCTGGTTCTAGCCGTGACGAGCGCTCGCCAGCCATTTTTCAGCCGCTTCTGGGCAGCCAGTCTGGTCAACCTGCTGTTGGCGGCCGGTCTGACTGCCTTGAGTTTCTTAGATGTGCTGATTGCGCCTTTCGGTAGCTGGACGGTCGGCCAACCCGCGGCGGCAAGCTACCGGGCACCGACCACCCACAGCAGTTATTCCGAAGACTTGGTATCGGTATTGGGCATCCAAAGCCAGCGCCCAGAGCGTTTCATTGTCCGCTACGGAGAAACGGTAAGCGAATCTCAACTGGCCGAGTTGCAGCGCCTGGTACCTGAGAGAATGGGTCTGGATAATCGCCGGACCGGGGGCGTGCTGATTTTTTACTTTTTGTCGCTGACCTTCTTCAACCTCGCCCTGCGCCGTTCCCGCAAAAAAATGATGCTCCGGCTACGGGCAGTGTTCTCGGTATATCTTTTCCTCACCCTCACGGTGCTGGCCTCGCGGCTGGCGCTTTCCTACACCACCCTGAGCCACTACGCCTTGCCGGTGGCACTCACCGGCCTCCTGATCGCCCCATTGATGAGGCAAAACCTGGCCTTTGTGGTGCATTTACTGGCCCTGGCTCTGGTGGCACCCATGATTGGCCTTTCGCGCGGCACGGTCCTGATTCCACTGGTAAGCGGTTGGACCGCCATCTTGCTGCTGGATCGCGACAGCGGGCCCGGCCAAACGCTGCTGGCATCCGCGGTCGGCGCCGTGACTGGCGGTTTGTTCCTGATTGGACTGAGCCTATTCACTCCTCAAACCATCGACTTTGGGCTACGCCTCGAAGGCGATCTGGCCGGCCTCATTGGCGGAACCTTGCTGGCCGGACTAGCCGCCGGCCTGTTCTTGCATGCCAATACTCGCTTGTTTGGTTCGGTTACCGGCGGCACCGTGCGCAAGCTGCTGGAACTAGACCATCCTCTCTTGGTGGATCTAGCCGAGAAGGCGCCCGGCACCTTCCAGCACTGCTTGTCCGTGGCCAACATGGCCGAAAAAGTAGCCGACGACATCGGCGCCGACGCCGATCTGGTTCGCGCCGGCGCTTACTACCACGACATCGGAAAAATGCAGCTGCCCGAATACTTCATCGAGAACCAACAAGGCGAAAATCCTCATGACCAACTTACGCCGGTCAAGAGCGCCGAAAAGCTCCGCTCGCACATTGAAGCCGGGGTCACCATTGCCCGGGGCGCCAATCTGCCCGAGCGCATCATCGATTTCATCATCGAGCACCATGGCAACTCGACCATGGAGTTTTTCAAAGACAAGGCCCAGCGAGCCAAAGAGGCCTCCCAACCAGGCGACTTCCGCTACGGCGGTCGGAATCCCAGCAGCCGAGAAACCGCCCTGCTCATGATCGTCGATTCCGTCGAGGCCGCCTCCCGCACCCTGAGCGAACCCAAACAAAAAGACCTGGAAAACCTGGTGCGGCGCATTTTGTTCGGGAAACTGCTGCAGGGCTACTTGGACGACTCCGGCTTGACCGCCGGAGACCTGAAAAGGATTGGCATCAGCCTAATCAAGTTCCTGCAAGCACAGTTTCATGGTCGGGTGGCTTATCCCTGGCAAAAAGAGGAAAAGCCCCCAACCGAAGCGCCACCGGCGATAATCGCGCCCCCAAACGGCGGCGAAGAAGATGCCGGCCCTTCTTGATTCCTTCTCAAAATTAGCCAAAAATCCGTTGCCAAGCTCGTGTTAACCCAGGTACCATGTGGTCCCTGATGAAGTCTGACTATTGATGATACTTTCCCTCTGGGGAGACAGGTGATGAACAAGGTACAACTGATCATGGCAATTCATTCCCACCAACCAGTGGGAAACTTCGATTTCGTATTCGAGCAATCGGTACAAATGTGCTACGCCCCCTTCCTCGAGGTGCTAGAGCGGCATCCCGGGGTTCGTCTGGCTCTGCATTTTTCCGGCCCCTTATTGGAGTGGCTGGAACAGCATCGACCCGAACTAATAGACCAAATCGGACAGCTGCACGAACGCGGTCAGGTCGAGTTAATGGGCGGAGGCTTCTATGAGCCCATGCTCTCGGCCTTGCCGCAGGACGATGCCCTGGGCCAATTGGCCATGATGAAAGAATACTTGCAGCAACGTTTCGGTGCCCAGGCCCGCGGAATATGGCTTACCGAGCGCGTCTGGGAGCCAGAACTCGCCAATCTGCTCGCCCAAGCTGAAGTTGACTATACCATGGTGGACGATACCCACTTCTTTTATGCCGGGGTCGAACCGCAGCGCTTGTTTGGCAGCCACGTAACCGAGAAAGCTGGCGAGACCACCTCCCTTTTCGCTATCGACAAACACCTGCGCTATTGCGTTCCTTTCCGGCCAGTGGCAGAGGTCATCGCCGAAATCGAAAAAGAAGCGTCCAGTGAGCCCCGCGGCGTGGTCTACGGCGATGACGGTGAGAAATTCGGGCTTTGGCCGGATACCCACGAGTGGGTCTATGGCAGCGGTTGGCTGGATGAATATTTCTCGGCCTTGGAGGCCAGCGACATCATCTCGGTCATGCAACCGGTCGAATACTTGGACCAGTTTCCTGCCTCTTCGCGGATATACCTCCCGACCGCCTCCTATGAAGAAATGCTGACCTGGGCCATGCCCTCTACCGCCATTCACCGTTACGAAGAGTTGCACAAAAACCTGCAACAGGCGGGCCTGGCCGAGGCAGCCAAGCCCTTCATCCGCGGTGGTCTGTGGCAAAACTTCATGGTCAAGTATGAAGAAGCCAACCACATGCACAAGAAGATGCTGCTGGTTAGCCGCAAGCTGGCCGAAGCCATGGAGTCCGCCGAGGAAGGTGACGCAGAGATCGACGCCGCCCGCCGGGCCGTGTATGCGGGCCAATGCAATTGCGCCTACTGGCATGGTCTGTTTGGCGGGCTGTATTTACCGCATCTGCGCGATGCCATCTACCGGCAACTGATCGAAGCCGAGAACATCCTAGATAGTCGCGAGCAGGGAGAAGACGACTGGATCGGCTACGACCAACGAGATTTCGATTGCGATCGAGAAAACGAAGTCATCGTCGAAAACTCCTTGTTCAATGTCTACCTTGACCCGGGCGAGGGCGGCTGTATCACCGAGTTGGATTATCGACCAGCCTGTTTCTGCTTGACCAATGGTCTAACCCGCAGGATGGAAGGCTACCACCGCCGGCTGGAAAGTGCCGAAGCGCACAATGCCGATACCGCCGACGGGGCACCGGCCACCATCCATGAAATCACCCGAGCCAAAGAACCTGGTTTGGAAGAGAAAATCGCTACCGATCGCTGCCCGCGCCGTAATCTGGTCGATCGCTTCCTGGCCCTGGGCACCACTCTCGAAGACCTCAAACAATCCACCTATCAGGAAGAAGGCGATTTCCTGGACGCCCGCTATCATGTCGAGCGTATCGGCATTGACGAGGAAGGTGATTGCGATTTTGAGATTCTGATGACCCGGGCCGGCCACATCACCCGCGACGGCAAGCAATGGCCCCTTTGGGTCGAAAAGCGAATCACCATCCCGGCCGACAGTGCCGAGCTGCGCACCAGCTATCGCTTGCGTAATCCCGGACCCGATGCCCTCGAATTGCTTTTCAGCCCCGAGTTCAATTTCAACCTGCTGTCTCCGGACGATGCCCAGCGTTCTTACCAGTTCGCCGGGCTAAGCGGTGCTGGTCCACGCATGCATACCACCGGCAGCCTGAGCGATTGCCGTTGGATTGCGCTGGTCGATCACTACCAGCATTTTCGTTTGGCCCTCGAAATGGATCCGCCGGCCACCGTGTGGCGACACCCGGTAGAGACGGTGTCCCAATCAGAGGGCGGTTTTGAATCCATTCACCAGGGTTGCGCCATTGCCCCGCAATGGAAAATCACGCTGGCCCCCGGAGAAGATCGCAGCTTTGCCATCCACCTGCAGGTCAAGCCAACGCTTGAAAAGGAGCCACCATCTCCATGAGAATCTTATTCGCCAGCTCAGAGGTTGTGCCTTTTTCTAAAACGGGTGGGCTCGCTGATGTGTCCGGGGCTTTGCCTACGGCCTTGGCCAAGAGAGGTCACGAGGTGGTGGTCATCACCCCTCGCTATCATCAGGTGGACGTGGCCGCATACGATCTCAGACGCAAACGCACCCGACTCAGCGTCCCGGTAAAAGGAAAGCCCATCCACGGCGGCATCCTCGAAGGCAGGGGGGAGGCGGGGGTCACTTATTTGTTCGTCGACCAGCCTGGCTATTTCGATCGCGACGGACTGTATGGAACCGACGGCAAAGATTTTGCGGACAACGACGAGCGTTTCGCTTTCTTCTCCCGGGCCGTGTTCGAGTCCTGTCGGCTGGTGGGCATGTCGCCGGACATCATCCACTGCAACGATTGGCAAACCGGCCCGATTCCGGCCTTGCTCCAGTTTGAGTACCGAGACCGGCCGGAGCTAAACAGCACCGGTTCGGTCATGACCATTCACAACTTGGGCTTCCAGGGTCTTTTTCCGCCCGAAACCATGATTACCTTGGGTTTAGACTGGAATCTTTTCACGCCTTCAAACCTCGAATACTATGGCCAAACCAGTTACCTCAAGGCCGGCTTGATTTTCGCCGACAAGCTAACCACGGTCAGCAAAAAATACGCCCAGGAAATCCAGACCCCAGCCATGGGTTTCGGCATGAACGGCTTGCTCGAAGAACGGGCCACCGATTTACGCGGCATCTTGAACGGCGTCGATTACGGCAGTTGGGATCCCAAACACGACAAGCTGATCGCCGCTCGCTATACCGCCCAGAATCTCACCGGCAAAGGCGTTTGCAAGACGCATTTGCAACAACATATGGGATTGCCGGCCAATCCGGAAATACCGCTTATCGGCTGTGTTTCGCGGCTGACCACCCAAAAGGGCATTGACCTGTTCATCAAGGCAGCCGAGCGATTGCTCAGCCTTCGCTGCCAGTGGGTATTTCTTGGCTCCGGCGACCAGGACATCGAAGAAGCCCTGCGCCAACTGGCCGATCGCCACCCCCAGAAAATTGCCGTGCAAACCGGTTATGACGATGATCTGGCGCACGCCATCCATGCCGGTGCCGACCTGTATCTGATGCCCTCACGTTACGAGCCCTGCGGACTGAACCAGATGTATGCCCTGCGCTATGGCGCTATCCCAGTGGTAAGGGCAGTCGGCGGTCTCGATGACACCATCGAGAACGTTAGCGCGGATGGCGGCAATGGTTTCAAGTTTCAAGAGGCCAGTGCCGAAGACTTGGGCAAAGCCTTGGACCGCGCCTTGAAGACATTTACCGATCGAGACACCTGGGCGGAATTGGTCGAGTATGCCATGTCCCAAGACTTCTCTTGGGATCGGCCATCTCGCCAATATGAGATCGTGTACCAAAAAGCAGCGGCACTCCGTAACCCTTAGCGCATCGGGAGCAAGCGTGGGTCTTCAAGGCACTATTGACACCTTGCCGGTGACCGAGTTGGTTCGTTGGCTGGCACAGTCCAACGCCACCGGTATTCTTACCTTCAAACAAGCGGCCAAAACGAAACGACTCACGGTAGAAAAAGGCAAGGTGGTCAACGCCGCTTCTACCGATCCGCGTGAATTCTTTGGACAGTTTCTCATCAATTTTGGCATGGTCACCGAGGATCAATTACAGAAAGCCTTTGAGACCCAGCAAGAGACCAAGGTGCTCATCGGCAAGATCCTGGTCATGACCGGAATGGTTAGTGAAGAACAAGTCCTGCGCATGCTGCAATTGAAGATCCGTGAAACCGTGTTGGATGTGTTTCTCTGGGATCATGGTTTGTTCGATTTCCAGGATGGCTTGATACCCGATGATCCTTCGGTGGTTCCGATTTCAGTGGCGCTCAAAGTCCTGTACCAGGAAGGCGTCAACCGTCGAAAATCTCATTGTGAAATCCGCAAATCCATTCCCACCAACGTCTGCCAATTCGCTTGTTTGGAAGACGCCATGCCCAAAGACATCGATCCCCGCTCCGCCAATGGCGTCATGCTCGAGATGGCCCGGGAAGGAGGCTCGGTCGCTGATATTATCCTCCGCTTTCACTCCCTGGACTATCCCATCTTGCGAAACCTGTTTGACTTGGTGCAAAAAGGCTGGCTCTCAGTGATCGAAATTGACGGCGTTGATCTAGCCGAGGATCTGGAGGTACCCATCGTCGATGAGAGTAACGCCGGCGCGGGTCCCGACCTCTACCTGCAAGCCACCCAGCAGGCAATCAAAACCCGCGATTTCGAAAAAGCCATCGCCGTGCTTCGCCAAGGCCTCGGTGAACACCCCTATGACCCAGATCTTTGCCAGGCCCTGGAGATGGCCGAAAAGGGCCTGACCGAAAAACTTAAATCCGAGACCCTAGGCGATGATCGCGTTCCCTTTCTGATGCAAGAAAACGTGCTGTCCTCCAGCCGCAACTGGACC
>JAUVBB010000285.1 GCA_030591445.1 Deltaproteobacteria bacterium
ACGCTCTCGGCGACAGCTTCAGAGACACCGACGGCGTCGTCAAGTGCGGTAGCCCGGGTGCAGTAATTGCCGGCTGCGTGCCCCTGAACCTCTTCGGCGGTGCAGGCACCATCACGGGCGACATGCTCAAATACATCGGTTACGGCGGAACCGCTCGCGGTTACAACGAGCAAGAAGCTGTCCGCTTCCAAATCGGTGGCGACCTGGTCGAGATTCCCTTCGGCGGCATGTCGGGTATCGCCATGGGTTATGAGTATCGCGAAGAGTTCGGCGGCAATTTGCCCAACCCGCTGACCGCTACCGGCGACACCACTGGTAACAAGGCCGAGCCGGTCGAGGGTGGCTATTACATCAACGAGATTTACGGCGAAATCGTGATTCCCTTGTTGGCCAACATGCCTTTCGTCGAAGTGTTCGAACTCAATGGTTCGGTGCGCTACTTTGACTACAGCAACTTTGGCAGCGACATCACCTGGAAGGCCGGCGCCCGCTGGCAGATCCTCGAAGATCTGGCCATCCGTGGTACCATCTCCACCGCTTTCCGCGCCCCGTCGGTCAGCCAGCTTTTCTCTGGCAACTTCGACGATTTCCCCTACGCCGACGATCCTTGCAGCACCGACGGCGACACCTATGCCAACAGCCAGAATGTGCAAAACAACTGTGCAGCTGATGGCTTGCCTTCCGACTTCATCAACCCCGACGCCCAGCAGCGTACCCGGCGCGGCGGCAATACCGGTTTGCAGCCTGAGACTGCCGACATCTATACCGCCGGTCTGGTGTTCCAACCTACCTTCTTGGAAGGTTTGAGCACAACGGTAGACTTCTGGATGATGAAAATCGACAAATCGATCCAATCCATCGGCGTCGACGTCATTCTCTCCGGCTGCTATCAGGCCGAAACTCCGGAAGAGCGCCAATATTGCGATTTGATTCAGCGCAACGAAACCACCAATGGCATTAATTACATCGTTGACACCTATGGCAACGTCGGTGGCGTAGAGACCTGGGGCGTTGACTTCCAGATCAAGTACGACTGGCAGAGCGACTTTGGCCGCTTCTTGTGGAACCTCGAAGGTACCTACACCGGTCAATATGACCAAATCAATGCCGACGGCACCGTGATTAGCGGCGTGGGCGTGTACGATTTGGAACTGGCCATGCCGGATTGGCGCTTTAACTTCGGTCTGATCTGGGGCATGGACGAGTACGGCGCTGGCTTCAACTTGCGCTTCTTCGGTCCCTTTGACGAATGCGAAGACAATGACTGCCACAGCCCGCGCGTCGATGCCGACGGCGTCGATCGCGACACCTGGGGCCGGACAGTAGATCCCAACCTCAAGTTGGATCTCTTCGTGTCCTACTCCTTGGACAGCCCGATGGGTACCACCAAATTCACGGTTGGCGTGAACAATTTGCTCGACACCGATCCTGAAACCATCTACAACGGCTTCACCGCTACTTCCGATCCGACAGCTTATGATTTCATGGGCCGCTTCTTCTACGGAAGAATCACCCAGAGCTTCTAAGCGAGAGAATCCGTAGCGAATAGCATCTAGGTAAAACAAAATAGGCGGCCCGGCAGCGTAATTGCCGGGTCGCTTTTTTTGTGACAAATAAGGGTGACTTGGTTGACACTTACGGCTTGGTTCGTTACCCTCTAGCATTGGTTTTTGAAAGACTATCTAACACCCAGGGAGAGAGACCATGAACGCGTTTTGGGCAGAAGCGCGGATGGGCTGCTTGGTCGTGGCAGCGTGTGCGTGGCTGGTACCAGCAAGTGGAGCTAGCGCAGGGGACCTGAGCAGGGCCCTTGAGATCATTATGCAAGGGAACAAGGCCTCGGCTCGTTCTCAGAAGAAGATTGACAAAATCGCCGATCAAACCGGCGACATGTTGAGCCAGTTTCGTACGGTTCAACAGCAGATCGAATCGCTGCGGGTATACAACGCCCAGGTGGAGAAGTTGGTCAACTCCCAGCGCGAAGAAGTTGCTGGCCTGGAAGGCAAGATCGAAAACGCCACCGCCATCAGTCGCGAAATTATGCCTTTGATGATTCGCATGGTTGATGCTCTGGATGCCTTTATTGCCTTGGATATACCTTTCCAGATCAAGGAACGCAAAGACCGGGTGGCTGGCTTGCGTACCATGCTCGATCGGGCCGATGTCACCGATTCGGAAAAGTTCAGGCGCTTGCTTGAGGCCTACCAGATTGAAATTGATTTTGGCAAGACCAGCGAGGACTACAAGGAAGATCTCGTGACCAACGGTACCAAGCGCAAGGTTGATTTTTTGCGTATTGGCCGTATTGCTCTCTTGTACATGACCCTAGATGCCGCCGAAGTGGGTATGTGGGACAAAGATGCCAAGGCTTTTGTGAAGATTTCCAATGAGTATCGCAGTGCCATTAAAAAGGGTTTTAAAATTGCACGCAAGCAGACCGCACCTGATCTCATTCGGCTTCCCATTCACATTCCGGAGGAAGCACAATGAAAGCGATTGTAACGGCAACGGCCTTTTTTATCTGCTTTCAGCTCGGCGGAACGACATGGGCGCAAGCGGGTAAAAAAGCAAGCCCGGCCAGTTTGGATCAGTTGCTGCAGCAAGTGCGAAAAGGCTATCGCAGCCAAAGCGAGGAAGACAAGCAACGGGAACGGGAGTTTTCCGCCGACAAGAGCAAACAGCAGGCTTTGTTGAAAAAGGCCCGGGCCACCATGGCGCGCGAGCAGAAGCGCGGCGAAAAAATGGAGAAAGAGTTCGATCGCAACGAAGCGCTGATGGCTCAGTTGGAAGAGACACTGCGCTTGCGCCTGGGCAACATGGGTGAACTCTTTGGCGTCATCCGCCAAGTTGCCGGTGATGTCCGCAACCAGGTGGATAGCTCCATGGTCAGTGCCCAGTTTCCTGGGCGGGGCGACAAGATTATACCGCTGACCCAGAGTAAGGTCTTGCCGTCAGTGAAGCAGTTGGAGTTGCTGTGGTACACCATGCAACACGAGATGACCGAGTCCGGCAAGATCGTTCGATTTAAGGCAGGGGTCGTGACCGCCGCCGGCATAGAGGAAGAGTTAGATGTCGTTCGTCTGGGCGTGTTCAATGCCGTGACCCAGGGCAAATACCTCAAATGGGAGTTGCCACCGGTAAGCAAATTGGTTGAGTTGGCTCGGCAGCCGCCGGACCGCATGTTGGGTGGGGTTGCTGAGTTGGAAACCGCCAAGGAAGGCTATGTGCGTTTCGCGGTCGATCCCTCACGGGGTCAGATTTTGGGACTGCTGGTGCTTACCCCCAGCTTTGTCGAGAGAGTGCAATTGGGCGGTACCATCGGGTACATCATCATGATCCTGGGTGCGGTCACCGCGCTGTTGACTCTGATTCGTATGCTGGTGCTGTTGTTTGTATCGATGAAAGTGGGCAGCCAACGCAAGTCGAAAGAAATTAAAAAGAACAATCCCTTGGGTCGAATATTGTCGGTCTACCAGGAGAACACCAAACTGGATAGCGAAACGCTTGAACGTAAGATGGACGAGGCCATTCTCAGAGAATCGTCACGCTTGGAAAGATTCCTGTGGGCGGTCAAAATTGTATCGGTGGTGGCTCCTTTGTTGGGTTTGCTGGGTACGGTTACCGGTATGATCCAAACCTTTCAGGCTATCACCTTGTTTGGCACCGGCGATCCAAAGCTGATGGCAGACGGCATCTCGGTGGCTTTGGTGACCACCATGTTGGGTCTGATTGTGGCCATTCCTCTGGTGTTGCTGCACTCCTGGCTCAAGAGCATGAGCCGCCGGGTGATGGATGTGCTCGAAGAGCAGAGCGCCGGCATAGTGGCCCGGCGAGCAGAGCAGGAGAAAGCCTGTGATACTGCAGCTGATTGAGCTTTGGGAAAAAGTACTCATCTTCATGGAGTCTGGCGGTGATGTCCTGCTGGGCATCTTTGCGGTCACCGTGCTGATGTGGGCTCTAATCCTTGAGCGGATCTGGTATTTTAGCATGGCATTTCCGAGAGAAGCCCGGGAAGTAGAAGATCGCTGGCGGGCGCGATTGGATAAGACCTCTTGGTGTGCTCAGAAAATACAGGAACAAGAAATATCCGAGATGTCGTTGCGGCTGCGCCGCTCTTTGCCCATGATTGCATACTTGATTGCGGTTTGCCCCTTATTGGGTTTGTTGGGCACGGTAACGGGCATGATTCAGGTCTTCGAAATCATGGCCATGGTGGGCAGCGGCAATGCCCGGGCCATGGCTTCCGGAGTTTCGATGGCCACCATTCCGACCATGGCCGGTATGGTGGTTGCTCTGTCTGGCATGTACTTCAATGCCCGATTGGGCCGGCAGGCCAAGACCAAGATTGTACATTTGAAAGACGCCATGAAAATTGAGAGAGGTGAGACATGCGTCGCCGCTTGATCAGAGAGGAAGACGAGAGCGAAGTCAACATGACGCCCATGTTGGATGTGGTCTTCATCATGCTCATCTTTTTCATCGTGACCGCTTCTTTCGTCAAAGAATCCGGCATTGATGTCAATCGACCCGGGGCCTCTACCGCCAAGACCAAGGGTGCGGCCACTATCTTCATCGCTATTTCCGACAGCGGGCAGATTTGGATAGATAAACGGCAGGTGGACATCCGCGCGGTGGGAGCGAACATAGAACGGCTACGGGCGGAAAATCCCCTGGGCTCGGTGGTTATCCAGGCCGACAAGGATTCCAAGAATGGTTTGTTTGTTCAAGTCATGGACGCGGCTCGATTGGTAGGTGTTAAAAACATCTCCATTGCGGCCACGCCGGAGTGAGCCAGTTGACATGATCAGCAAGATCCTTCGATATTGCGTGGCCGGCGCCCTGGCTGTGGTTGTGACCTTCGGTCTGTTTCTGTTGATGCAATCACTCATCGAAATGGGGCAAAAAAAAGACAAAGACGCGACCAAAGGTATGGTCATCGACTTTATTCGAGTCAAGAAAAGCCGAACTGTTCAGATCAAGAAGCGGGTATTGCCGCAAAAGCTGAAGCAAGAAAAGCCGCCCGATACGCCTGATTTCAAAATGCCCACCACCAAAGGGGCTGTCGGCGATGGTATCAAGATTGCTCCCCCGGCCGAGATTCAGGTGGACAAAGGGGTCAGATTGGCCGGAGGTCCCGGCTTACATGGTGCGGCCAGCGATTCTAGTTATGTGCCCATGGTGCGCATCAATCCTATGTATCCACGCGCGGCGGCTCGCAAGCGTGTTGAGGGTTGGGTGCTATTGCAGATTACTATTTCGGTCACCGGCGCGGTTAAAAATGCCCGCGTGATCGAGGCCAAGCCACCCAATATTTTCAATCGGTCGGCAGTCAATGCCATCAACCGCTGGAAGTACAAGCCGACCATCAGAAAAGGCGTGCCGATAGAGATACGCGGTGTCCAGGTGAGACTGACATTCAAACTGGAAAACTAAAAAGGGTGACAGGACGGTGTGTATAAAAAATACAATGATTCGCCCCATTGCCTCGGCGAGTGTTTTCGTTTTTTTCTGCTGCTTGCTGAATGCCGACCCAGCAATGGGCCGGGAAGAGAAAAAAGAAGTTCAGAGCGTGGTAAACGCCTGGGCAGGCAAGCAACTGAACAAAGCGCACAAGGCCATCGATAAGAAAAACTTCAAAGAAGCGCTCGAATTAATGAACACCATGAGTGGGCGGCGGCGAATCAACGAGTACGAAAAAGCCCTGATGTGGCAGACCTATGCCTATATCTACACCTCCCAGGAGAAAATGGGCAAGGCCATCGAGGCCTTCGAAAAATGTTTGGCCACCCAGGCCATGCCCGAGGCGGCGGCGCTACAAATCGAGTACAACCTCGGCCAACTTTACATCGCCAGCCAGAAATTTCGCAAAGCGGTTGCCATCTTGACCCAATGGCTGGGTAAGGTGGAGAACCCATCCCCCGAGTCGAAACGTCTGTTGGCAATTGCCCATGTGCAGCTCAAGCAATATTCTCAGGCGCTCAAGTACGCTAAACAAGCAGTTGCGGCGGTGAGAGCCCCCAAAGAGTCGTGGCTGCAATTGCTGCTATCGATTCATTTCGAGATGAAGCAACTCAAGAAAGTAGCCCAGATACTCGAGCGTATCATCCCCCGTTTTCCCAAGAAGAACTACTGGATGCAATTGGCGGCCGTGTACAACGAATTGGGCCAAGAAGCCAAATCGCTGGCGGTATTCGAATTGATCTATCAGCAGGGGATGTTGAAAACCAACTCGGAATTACAAAATTTAATCTCCTTGTACTTGCAAGAGGACGTTCCGCACAAGGCGGCCCAAGTGCTGGGCGAAGAAATCAAGAACGGGAAATTCCCGCCCAACGAAAAAAACATGACTTTGTTGGCCGATAGCTGGTTGCGAGCACGCGAACTAGATCATGCGATCGAACCCTTACGGGCGGCTGCTAAACTCTCGACCAAGGGCGATCTCTTTGTCCGGCTTGCCCAAGTTTTTATGGAACAAGAAAAGTGGAAGAAAGCTGCTGAAGCCCTAAGTTCCGGAATTAAAAAGAAAGAAATGACCGATCGGGGCAATGCCCATCTTCTGCTGGGTATTATCCAATTTCGTAGCAAGAGTTACAATAAAGCGCGTGAGAGCTTCCAGAAGGCCGGCCAGTTTGGCAACGTGAGCAATTCGGCCAAACAGTGGCTCAAGGTAGTGCGCGAGAAAACAGGATCCCGTTGAGCGGTTCTGTCCTGCACCTGCTATCCCAACGACCCAATTTGACCGGCAGCGGGGTAACTCTCGATGCCCTGGTACGTCAGGCAGATTCCGCCGGTTGGCGCCAAGCGGCCGTGGTGGGAGTGCCAATGGCGGATGCCCATCCGACCGTCGGTGGCTTGGGAGCGAATAAGATTTACCCCCTGGTTTTCGAAAAGAAAGAGCTAGATTATCCGCTGCCCGGCATGAGCGATGTCATGCCTTATGCGAGCACCCGCTTTTCCCGTATGAATGACAAGCAGATACATGGCTATCGCCAAGCTTGGCTTAGTCAGTTGCGTGCGGTCATTGCCCAAGAAAAACCCGACCTCATCCATAGCCATCACATCTGGATTCTCAGTTCGCTGGTTAAGGACTGCGCCGGTGATATTCCCGTTGTCACCCATTGCCATGCCACCGGTTTACGCCAAATGCAGCTGTGCCCGCATTTGGCAGAGTCGGTGAGAAAGGGCTGCGCCCGCAATGAGCAGTTCGTGGTATTGCACCAGGAACATGCGCGGCAATTGGTCGATGAGCTCAAAGTGATGCCCGAGCGAGTCGAGGTTGTGGGCGCTGGGTTTAGAGACGAAATTTTCCATCGTCGAGATCGACAGCCGAGGGCGAAGGCAGGGCAATTGCTCTATGTGGGCAAGTTTAGCCGGGCCAAGGGTTTGCCCTGCTTGCTTACGGCCTTCGAGTGCCTGGCCCGGGAAGACCCAGATATACGCCTGCACCTGGCCGGCAGCGGTGAAGGTGCCGAGGCTGTCCAAATCGAGGCGCAAGCGAGAGAATTGGCACCCAAAGTCGTCTTGCACGGACAATTGAAACAGGCAGCACTGGCAGAATTGATGCGTAAATGCGATGTTTGTGTATTGCCGTCGTTTTACGAAGGCGTGCCTTTGGTCTTGGTCGAGGCGCTCGCCTGCGGATGTCAATTGGTGGCCACTCGTCTACCGGGAGTCATGAGTCAGATAGCTACCGTCGCGGATGCCGGCTTGGAGTTGGTCTCTTTGCCCAGGTTACACGGAATTGACGATCCCTATGCCGAAGATTTGCCGGCTTTCACCCGTCATCTGGGGCAATCAATAAATCGGGCCTTGGCCAAGAAGCCAGTAGCGCAGCAGGTGAGCATGGAGGTATTGATTAAACATTTTGGTTGGAAAGCTGTTTTCAAGCGGGTAGAAGAGATCTGGAAGAACAATATGGAAAGAGGAGGAGTGACATGAAGAAGCGGTGGCTAATGGCCTTCTTGCTGGCATTGATCTTGAGTTCGTCATGTAAGTTGTTGGGCTTGTGGACCGTAGAAGAAGCTTGTTACGAGTGCTGCAAGAAGAAGTTAAACTATTTGGTTCGACGCGGCAGGCTCACCAGCCAGGTTGGCTTCAAGAACCGGGAGGGCTGCACCGAACGTTGCCAAGAACAAGCGGATAAGGCCAAAAAGGATGCCTATTGGGTAGAAGAGCACGAGGCATGTCTCCAGTAAATACAGTTTGAAAGTTGGAGGGGAGTAGCCGGAGGAACAAATGGCAGCAATCGTACGTGGTGGTTCGGCACTAGTACTTCTTGGTTTGGTTTCGATCTTGGCCTCATGTAGGGCAACAAATGAAGACGCGCGTAGGCAGGGCACAGACAAGGCCACGCCCACCGTCGAAGAGGCGCTCGACTTCATGGCAGAAACCGAAGTCGGCGTGTTTGCCAAGATGGTAGATCGGGAACGGGCGGACTGGGTCCATATGACCTATTTGACCGAGGACACGGCCACCATTGCCTCCCGTGAGACCGAAGGCTGGATGAAATTTCTGGCCACGCGGGCATTGGCGTCTCAGGCTTTCCACGTGGTCAAGAAGCCAGGAGATCTTCAGCGCAAATATGACCTGCTGAGCACCAAAATGAGTCTCCCGGCTCCCATGGATCAGGCCAAACGACGAGAATTGGCCGAGATCGCCATGAAAATGCAGGCTCATTATGGCCAGCGCAAAGTTTGCCAAACCGGCAAGCACGCCAAATGTCTCTACCTTGGTCAACTGTCAGAGGTGCTGGCGAAAAGTCGCAACTATGAAGAGCTGTTAGAAATTTGGTCGGGCTGGCGCGAGCAGTTTCGTGGGGTAAGAAAACGCTATCAGCGATTTGTGGAATTGGCCAACGAAGGGGCCCGGGCCTTGGGGTTTGCCCATTTAGGCGAGCTTTGGCAGGCCGGTTATGACATGCCCCCCGAGGCTTTTGCCAATGAGACGGAACGTCTGTGGCTGCAAGTAGAGCCCTTGTATCGTGATTTGCATTGTTATGTTCGTTCCCGCTTGGCGACGGTCTATGGCGCCGACAAAGTGGCGGATGGCAAGCCCATCCCGGCGCACCTGTTGGGCAATATGTGGGCACAGGACTGGAGTTATGTAGAGGATATCATCGCTCCCAGCCCCGAAAAGATCCTGGATATCGATGGCGGGATTCGTGCCCTGGAATTAGATGAGGAAAAAATGGTTCGAATGGCCGAGTCGTTTTTTACCTCGCTGGGACTTCCTCGCTTGCCAGATTCTTTCTACGCGCGTTCTTTGTTTACGCGGCCCGAAGACCGCGAAGTGGTCTGTCATGCCAGCGCCTGGGATATCGACGCCAAAGACGATGTGCGCATTAAGATGTGCATTCAGCGCAACGAAAAAGATTTTGCCACCATTCACCACGAGTTGGGACATATATATTACTACCTGGCCTACCAAAATCAGGACCCCATGTTTCTAAACAGCGCCAATGACGGATTCCACGAAGCGCTGGGCGATACCATCTTGCTTTCCATCACCCCCGCCTACTTGAAGCAGCGCGGTTTGATCGACAAATTGCCCGAGGACGATA
>JAUVBB010000428.1 GCA_030591445.1 Deltaproteobacteria bacterium
CCGATCGTTGCTGGACATGTATCTGGTTCAAGAGGGCCTGAAGCGAAACCCCAAAATGAGCCGCGGCCACTTCATCGGCGGACAACTATGGACAGATGAGATGAGAAAAAAGCTGGCGAAGATCCTTAAGAAAAAGTCAAAAGTGCCACCTTGATCAAGTTCCCGATGACCAATAAGGCCACCATTTAGCTGACCCATGCATGGTCAAATGCTACTCCTGCATCCGCAATATGAAGTTCTGGCTTTGGATCTAGCAAAAAACCACTTAATTAAGATTTGAGTAAGTAAAAAACGGAAAAAGAGCGTACTGGATCCAGTTTTTTCGAAACTCGTCTCATCAACACATGCAATCAGGCCCTTAGCATTGCCCGTCTGCCAACAAAACCAAACAAGTAAACCTCCGTCCCGTTTTAAAAACTAATCCCACTGCAGCCAGATTTGGAAGGAGTGGTGGCCATTTATTGGGTCTTGGTCGGTCAGCAGGGCGGTCCATAGTTTGGTCAGGAGCGGGTCGGATTCTCTGGCTTGGGCTTGCCTCAGCTTTTCCATGGGCCGCTTACGGATCCGGGCCAAAAGTCTGCCGGCGATCATGCGAACCAGGGGACATGCGTGCAGGGCACCTTGGATCGCGCGCGCGCGCACTAGGACTTCGGCGGGGGCGGGCAAAGAATAGAGCATGAGCAAGGCGACCTTCAGGTCGGCTTCTTGGTCGACCGCTTTGCGCACTTCTCGCGCGGATCGACGCACACAGCTACCGGCGTACAGCATGGCCGCTACCCGTGCGGCTGGGTCTGGATTGGTCAATTCATGCAGGAAGGTTTTGATGGAATCGCGTTCGGCTCTTTGACAACCAAGATTGGCGGTCATCATCCTCACCACCGGATCTGAATCCGCCTCTAGCTGTCTGGCCACCTCATCCAGTCGCGCGTGCACCTGCGAGAGTATTTCACGAACCAGGCGAAGCCGGACCACCCGGGAGGGATGCCGAGCCATGGCTTCGATCACATCTTTGGGTACAAAGCGGCGCAAGCGCAACTGCGCCATGAGCATCTCAATCACGGCATGGCCTTCGCCGGCGCCGGCCGGGGGCAAGAGCGGACAATTCTTTTCGGTACAATCAGGCGCTTTCATCATCTGCCGGATGGCCGCGGTTAGAGCGCGCCGACCTCGCCAATAATGGCCCGCAGCTATTTTTTCCGCCGCCAATGCACGCAGGGAAGGATTTGGATGGGCCAATAAGCGGGTCAAGCAGCTACATGCTTTCTTTCGTTCCTTGCGCCATTGGCTGCGACTTCGTTCCGCGGAATCCTGATAAAGAACCTCTTCACAACCCGCCACGGTGGATATTTCGGCCTCGGTAGCCGAGCGCGCGGGCTGACCTTTGTTCGCCCCGATGCGCATGACCAAATTGGCCGAACCTACGGGACAGGAGGCCGTTCTCTGACCATCGACCAAGGCAAAGCGACCGGGCAATTTTGTCGAAGGCAGCGGTTCTCCAGAATGAAGCCAGGATGAAACCGTGACCGAGAAGTTCTCTGTTTGTTGGGCGGGAATGACAAATCGCCCTTCCATCCAGGCAGCTTCGCCGGACGAAGGTCCCGCGAATCTTTGCTTCATACTTTGGACAAAGCAACGAGTCACGGTGTCGTCGGTAAAGTTCGTTCGCAAAACCACGAGATGTGACAGACCGCCGCCGGGATAAAGCCGAAAGGTGAATTCCAACTCGCCAAATGCAGTCTGCATTCGGCGCCGGGCCAAATGGGCACAGGGCAAAACTAAGCCGCGCAGACGATCACCGGCAAAAATCCGATCCAGCTCACAGTCATCGAGGCCCGAACTCTTGCCATCGATGGTCGTCACCGCCCGACCGGTACAGGGAACGGACTCGCCGGCCCAGGCTGGCCAGCAAAGCAATAAGAACGCAATCAGCATGGCGTGAAGACAGATCAACTAAAACCCCAACGTCGCCGTATCCACCATTCGGCAGCCAGTAATGCCAACAATAACATCAAAAACCAGATCTTCTCCAACAAGGGGCGGGTGGTGCTGGCCACCACCCGGCTGCGGACTTTCCCGTCCAGGGGCAAGTCGATAAGATTGGCCTCGCCCAAGGAGGCGAAGACACCGCCGGTTTTCTCCGCGATGGCCGCCAACAAATCCGGTCGGGGCGCGGGCTGGCCGAATTCGATATTCCCGCCTTCAACCACAAAGGGTTCGGCAGCGGAAGGGCTCCCCGGGTCACCATCGGCAACCAGCTTTGCCAGGTAAGCGCCCGAACCAGGAGCGGCAAATTCTACCGTAGCGGTTCCGTCCTCTGCCAAAAGTACGGATTGGCTGGCAACTTGCTCTTCGCCCGGTGTGCGCAACAAATCGACCCGCATCGGGCCGGACATTTCCACCCCACGCTGACGCAAATGAACTGACACTTTCTCGCCAGGACCGAAGCGGGCTTGGCTCATCCGCAATGAAACCGATCGCATGGCCGGATCCCGAATCAACCATCGCAACATATTGCTCCAGAACCGCTGATAGGGTCGAGAACCTTCGCCCGCCCCGGCGCGAAAGCGCCAACGCCAAGTTCCATCCGTCAGTACGGCGGCGCTGCGACCTCGACCCACTTCCCGAATTGCCACCAGCGGTGCACGACCACGCCCGATCCGCTCGAAGGGGTGGGCCAACAACACCGTGGCCGCCGGGTCTACCCTCATAGCCAAATTGAAGGAATCTAAAGGAGGCAGCTGCTCAAAAGGATTGCCACCGCCAAAATCGGTAATGGGGTGGCGAATGCCGGCCTCGGTCAGCACGGCACGTACTTCCTCTTTGTGCCAGTCGGAGCCAAGCTCTAATTGTATGGGCAAGATCTGCTCGATAGGGGAATGTCCGTATCCTCCTGCGCCAAAAGACAGGTCTCCGCCAATCATGCAGAAGGCCCCACCGCCGCGTACGTAGTCGGCAATTTGGGGCAAATAGTAGCCAACATCATAAGGCGCATGATTGAAGTTCTGAAAAATCACGGCGTCAAAAGTGTTGAGTTCGGACCCAAAAAGTTGGCGCACCGGAAAGGGGATAAGACTCAGTTCCTGTTCGCCGACGCCCGGGGCATCCACGGTAGACCGCAAGATGTAGAAACTGACCAAGTCCAAGTTTGGATCGCGCTCAAAAACCTCGCGCAGAAATCGCTGATCCCAAGAAGGTCGACCCACCACATGCAAAATACGCATTTTGTCGCGGATGATACGGGTTACGAAACTGTGCTGGTTGTTATCGGTCAAGGCCTCACCGTCTAGAATCGGAACCTTCACCTGATAGGCAAAATTGCCTACCTCATCGGGAACGAACCGCAAGCTAGCCTTGGCGACTCCAGATCCGGTCAGGTGAACCATGGTAGTAGTCAGGCTTCGGCCTCCTTGCTCCAAACTTACCGGTATCGAAAGTTTGCCCAGTCCGGTCGCCGAAACCGTTACTTCCAGCTCCACCGCGTTGCGCACAAAAGCAAAATCATCTGACGCCACTTCGGCGATGGCCAAGTCCACGAAGGGAGCGTGGGTGCCCACGGCCAAGGTGCTAATGGGGAACGAAAGTGAGGCCAGCAGCTCGGCAAAGTCCGGAGCAAGATCGGCACCCGTCATTCCGTGAGACAAATGGGCGGTGTCGGCGCCGTCCGATATCAGGAACGCCGCCACCAAGTCCCCTTCCCCGCTAAGCTCAGCCAGAGCGGAAATGGCTGTCCGCAGGTCGGTTCTCTTCCCGGCACTGGATCGGCCCAGTTCGCCCGCGCTGACTTCAGTAAGCTGTTCGGCAAATTGAAAGCTGAGCAGGCCATGGGCGCTGTTAATCTTTTGCAGTTGTGCGCTCTGCGCCGCCAGAAACTCGACCACTCTCTGCGCACGTGTCTTGCCGTCGTCGTTTATCTGCATGCTCTGCGAGGCATCGACAACCACGGCCACCCGGCTCTGGCGTGACTCTAGTTGACGGTGCTCGAGGGCGGGACCCAGAATCAGCAGGGCAACCAAACCGGTACTCAGCAAGCGCAAAGTCATCAGCACCACCCGCCGACCGCGCGACATGCCGTCTGCCAATCCCTGCCAGGAGAGCCAGCCGGCCAAGGCGACGAAGCCAACCACCGCCAATAGGCGAAGCGGCCCCAGCCACTCAAAGACCAAACCCGTGTCCACGGCCTCCATGCTCAAAGTCTCCGGCGGCGCAAAATAAAAGGCAGATGAACGGCGTCGTTCTTGTAACCGAGACACAGGGAATAAAAGACAATATTGATGCCCAAACGAAACGAGGCTTCCCGCTGGAGCTCGCCTCCCGGCTCACAAGCATGCTCCCAATTGCCGAAATGGTCCTTGCTCAGGGCGCCCAGCAGATCATTGCCCGAATACAGCACCGCCAATCGATCTGCGATCTCGACACCGAGCAAATCCGAGCGGGAAACCCGACCGGCAGATTGACGGATCAAGAAGAAAGTTCTGAACAAAACGTGATCGGGCGTGAGTCTTCGCAGCTTCTGTCCGGGCAAGAGCTTGGCCAAAATATGGCGGAAACTCTTATCAAAATCGCTTCCTGGCGAGGCCTCCGGATCGTCGGCCAGCAGGAAGCCACCCAGGATCAGAAATCGATGCAGGTTACTCAAAGCTGTCTCGGAGAGCTCGGCTACCGGCCCCGCACAAGACCAGATCAGAAAGGGTGTGCGGAAGAGATCCGGGCTGGCCGGGTCCACCTCGACGGGTTCCATCTGTGCTTCCACACTGGTCCGCTTGACCAATTCCCAAGCCAACTGGCGCACGCCGCCGCTACGAGGCGATTGGGCCTGGGCACAGGGCAACCAACCAACCTGGAGCTGTTGATTGGCAGCGAAGGGGGCCTGGCCGGCCGCGTCTGCACAAAAGATCAACAAGAAGACACATGCCCACCAAAGCCGCAACCGGGTATCTTTGCCAATAGACCCTAGGGCCGATGGCGCCAAGGATTCAGTGTTCACCGGTGATTTGTCCGTTATGGAGAGCCAGTTCCCCGAGCAAATCACGATCGTCCGTCGACACCTCGGTAAAGCGCAAGGCCAAACCACGAGGTGATTGAATACACCAAACCACTTCTGCCTCGGCACGAATCGGGTATTTGGCAATGATAGGAATAGTGAACTTGAGCCCCACCCGGGTGCCGGCCGGTATCTTCGGGGTGCACTGAATCAACATGCCGCCGGCGCTCACATTCAGCGATTGAGCCATGAATTCTTGCCCGGAATAAGCCACCCGCACCCGCACGGAAATCTCTACTCGCGGATGGAGGCGTCGTTCTTTGGAGTCTTGGTTCATAACACTTGCGAGCATGGCATACATGAGGCGGGCATGGCAATCATTGCGCGGCCGTTATCCTCCCTTTGACCGATGGCAAAGATGCGGGTATAGGTTACAAATCATCTATACTTTGTGTTTTTTCTTCCAATCGGGAGCCAAAATGGAACGTTTGTGCTTTGCTTCAACCCTTTGCTTGTTTGCCATTTTGTTAGGCACCGGCTGCGGAGAAGATTCTCTGCGCCTCAGTCTGCCGGACGGAAACGTACTTGGCTATCTCAATGCCAAGCCCAGTGGCGTGGGTCTGAGCGCTTCTTGTTCGGCAAGCAATGTGGCTGCCTTCGTCAGCGACAACGAAAGGAGCAAAATGCAAATCCGCTGTTCGATGCAAGCCTACGATGCCAGCGGCTTTGCGGTTCCCACTTCGGCCTCTCTCCTGATCGAGGCCGTGATCAAGGAACAAGGCAATTCTCCCGAGGACGGTCGTGAGGTCACTTTCACCACCACCACCGGCAGCTTCGCCCCCTTTTCAGAAAGTGATCCGGATCCGGTGCGCGAAAAAGATTTTGAGACCAAGGGCGGAATGGCAACCGCCACTTTGTATAACTTTCCCGGGGAACAAGGCGAGGCCCGGGTCCAAGCCAGCTACGTCAACATCAACTCAGAGACCGTCAGTGATCAAGCCACGGTCTCGGTCCCACTCACCGCCGGCACTCTGGTGGAAAACAAGTGCCTGGTAAGCCAAGTGGCCGAAAGCGATGCCAATGGCTTCGTCTATGCCCTGGTCCCCACCCGCGATCCGCTCGACGTCGACCCGCTGAAAGAAGAGCCCAGCCATCTCGAAAACGG
>JAUVBB010000414.1 GCA_030591445.1 Deltaproteobacteria bacterium
ACTTTTCTCCCAGGTAAAGATAACGATCGAAAAGTCGCTGATAGGAGGACCAGCGGTTGCCGGCATCACGCTCGGCAATTTGCTTGAATGTTTGTATCTTGGAGTCCAACTCGTCGAGGAAGTTGACAATCAGGGCCTCGGTGAACTTGGGGCGCTTGGGCGAGCCGAACTCGTAGCTGCCGTGGTGGGACAGAATAATGTGGGTCAGCTTTAGCAGTGTCTCTTCTGATATTCCTGGGTGCGCCTGGGCCAACTCTTGGAGCATCATGCTGCCCATGACGATGTGGCCCAACAGCCGGCCCTGGTCGGTGTACTCGAAGGAGTTGTTGGAACCCAGCTCTCGCATCTTGCCGATGTCATGGAAAAAGGCGCCGGCCAAAAGCAGATCGCGGTCGGTCTCCGGGTATAGTTTGGCCGTGGCCGCGGCCATTTCGACCACGGCCAGGGTGTGTTCCAGCAGGCCGCCTAAATAGGCATGGTGAATGGTTTTGGCGGCCGGGGTCTTGATGAAACTCTGCCGGAAATTTGGGTCCTGCAAACAACCCAAACATAATTTTTTCAGGCCGGGATCCTTGATGCTGCTTAGCAGACTTTCGAGCTGCTTGATCATCTCGCCCCGATCGCGCGGGGAGATGGGCAGGTACTCCTCTAAATCAAGATCAGCGGGATCTAGTTTGCTGGCATTTTCTACTTTAAGTTGCACTCGGTTTTGATAAGAGACGGCCATCGCGCGGATCTCAATGAAGTCGCCGGCGTCAAACTGGGGTGAGACCAACTCGACGTTGTCCCAAACCCGTGCCTCCATGGTGCCCGAGCGATCCATTACCACCATGGCGATATAGGGTTTGCCATTCTTGTTGAGCGGGACCTGTTTTTGCTGCACCAGGAAGTGCCCCGCGACCCGATCCCGGTCCTTGATGTCGGCGATGAATGCTTTGCCTGCCACCGTCTCTCCTCTTTGTCGACCTACTGGGCTAAGCGATTGTTTACCAGCCCGCAGGTGGTGTCTCTGCAGCGTTTTCGGTTAACTCGTTTGTTTCCGTCCAGCCGGGGATGCTCAAGGCATCGATCTGGTAGCCGAAATGCACCATGAAGCGGAAACCCTCTTGGTCACGGAAGGTCGAGTCGTGGACCGGAATCATACAGGCAAAGCCCAAGGAGGCTGGGCTGCGCGCGGGCAGAAAGGTCACTGCCGGGGTAATGAAAAGCTGGGTGCCTTCATCCGGATTGTAGGTGCCGTTGATCTCGATCATGGGCACCGTGCCCTCATTGGCCAGGGCGTAAGGAAGGGCCAGGTTAAAGAACAAATCGGTAAATCCCTTGCGCATGATTTGATTGTTGTCGGGGTCATAGACGTCTTCTTTGAGCCGAAGAGAAACACCGACTTGCAACTGGGGAGAAAACTTCCCCAAGGCATAAGCCATGGTCAGGTAGGGATTGATCCGGAAGGATGAACTGTGATTGGGCAGGGTCTTGGGCGGCAGGAAGTTCGTGGCCCAGCGTTCGATGGGAATGTGGGAGAGTACCCCGGCGGCCAGAAACAAACCGTCTTGTGGTTTTTTGCCCAGGATTCTGCCCTTAAGGCCGATTTGTACTCCTGGTAGGTCGAAGTCTGGGTCGGTGTCCCAATTGGCCGGGTGCACATAGCCCGGCTCGGTCTGGCTGGCCAGTTGGGCGGCATCGAGTTCCCGGTCACCACTGGCATCCGGATTAATCACCAAGGGCAGGGCGAATTGTAATTCTAGCAGATCGAAGATAGACCAGGTGAAGCGTGGGGTGAATACAAAACCCACCTGGGCATTGGGTCGGGATTGGACGTTGGGTAGATCAAACAAAGAACTGTCAAGCGAAGCGCCGGTTTGGAGCCAGGCTGGTTCCGTTATCAGGGCTTGGGTGACGTAAATCTGTTTTTCTTCATCTACCAAGTTGCTGGCAAGGACGGCCGGCAGCCAGCCAATTACGACCACTGCCGCGACCCAGGTCCGAGCAAAACACCAACCAGGAATCATATACTCTCCCCTACACTTTTGTTGGTCCTAGAAATAAACCGCACCCTATAGCAAGTCAAGCAAAAACCAATGGTTGTTTGACTTGGGCGCCTTGACAGCCAGCTGAGATTGCACTATAGGCAACTATTGGTGACTGCGCGAGATCATGTTAGTAAAATTGAACGGAGCGTGGATTGAATCCTCTAAGAAATGTCCTTTTAGCCTGGTGCCTATTTGCCCTGATTTTCGTGATTGCCGGTTGTCGCGAAGGAGCCGGGGGCGCTTGCCTTACCGACTCGAATTGCAAGCAAGGATTGGTCTGCCTTTTGCGTTCCCAGCAAGTGGCCGGCCGGACCTATGCGGAGAAAACCGGCGTTTGCGCCAGTGATGCCGATAGCGATGGCGTGGGCAGTGACGGCGACGGCAGTGGCAGTCCGATCGATGCCCGTTGTGGGGTACAGGCGGTGTTTGACTCCGAGACGGGCGAGGAGCAAGTGCGGGAGCAAGTCATTGGTCACTGCGATGACAATTGTCCGGAGGTGCGCAACTCGGCCCATTTGACCCGGTTTGCCTGTGCGGCCCAAGATAGCTGTTGCCCGCTCACCGAGGCCGAGCGGGATCGGGTACAGGATTTTGAGCTTTGCGCGGACCATACCGATAAGTCCGATACCTGCTCTGCCTGTCAGCAAGGGCAGGCGGGTAGCCCGACCCGATGTTTTCTGAACTTCGACGATCAGGGTGGCTTCGATATCGATGACCAAGGTTGCCTGCATTGCCGGCCGCTTCAGCGCCAGGTGGCTTGCCAGCTTACGGCCGACACCGACACCTGTCACACCGACGCCCAATTGCCGTCGCCGGCCTGTTCCGGTAGCTGGGCCTGTGTCGAGGGAAGGTGCCGTTTTCAACCGCGGCTTTTCCCCGATCCGGATGACCATGGCTATCTGGTTTTGTACCAGCTGGATCAAGACGGTGATGGCCTGGGCGACGTCTGTGATAACTGTCCCGCGGTACCCAATGGCATAGAATGTCGCAATCCCTCTTTTGCCTATCGATGTGATGTCGATGGCGATTCGGTGAGCACGCCCCGTGAGTTGGACTTGGGCGAGCAAAGAAACCAAGACGGTGATATGTGGGGCGATGCCTGCGATTTGTGTCCCCAATTGGCAGATGACGATAACCAGGATCTAGATGCCGACGGTGACGGCGATGCCTGTGACCCGGACGATGATGGGGACGGCTACTGCGATCCGGGCAAACGTTCCTGGTTGTGTACCGGCATCGATAATTGTGCTCGGGCGGCCAACCCCGATCAGCGCGATCGTGATCGGGACTCCATTGGCGATGCCTGCGACCCTGACCAAGACGGGGATCTCGTGCGGGAAGACGGGGATGCCAGCGGGGTGGCGGGCGATCGACCTTGTCAGCCGCAAACGGGTCCCTGTTGTGAATCGCCGCCCTGCCCGGTCGACGAAGGTTTTTCTTGTCGTGACTGCGACGACAATTGCCCAGAAGACGCAAACCCCGATCAACTCGACACCGATGGCGATGGTCAGGGCGATGTCTGCGATCTTGACTGAGGGTGCCGGGTTCTGATTCATGTCCTACGATCCTGCCTACCAAGACCTGTTGTTGTTGCGCCCGACCAATGTGGTGCACCAACTAGGATCGCAGTCGCAAACACCGCTGCTCAACGCGCGCCATATTTTCGATGGCATGATTCAACTGGCCGAGCGCGCGGGTGTGCTTTGGGCGCCGACGGTGACTTTGCCCGGGATGGCGGGCGGTATTTTGCGGGCGGCGGCTCACCAGAAAGCACTGGTGGGTCTTAGCCTGCAGCTTGATGATTCCGATCCGGGGGTGCTCAAACGTGACCGGGATCCCTTTGCCTTTGTGCAGGCCGCGGTGGCTGCCGCCGATAATACCGATCGGGTCTGCCCATTTTTTCTCCATGTCGAGGCCCCTCCTTTATTGTCGGCCAGCGGGGCTGATTTTGAGGCAGTTCGCAATCACTTGCTTCGTTGTCAGGAGGCCGGTTTTACCTCTTTTGGGGTTGATCTCAGTCAGTGTGAAGGCCGCGCTTGTGCCGCCTTGGCTCTTGGTTTGCTGGAGTCAACGCAGGACCTGGAGCTGGGTTTGACGGTTCGGGTCGGTTGGGAATCCGCCGATGCCGAGCCGAAGCTGGTGGCGGAGCAAATTGCCGCCGTGGTGACCGAGATCAAACGCGAGGGCCTGCTTCCGGATCTGATTCTGATCCCAGAATCTAAACCAGGTAGCCCCGGGGCTTGGGATTTGGCGGCCTTGGTCTCGCCTATGATCGGGCCCAGCAGCCTGGCTTGGTGTGATTCAGACCACATCCGATCTAGTGATCTGGGTCGATTGCTTCCGACCGGGGTGCGGGCTTTGGTCGGCGGCCAGCGTTTGGCCACCGCGGCCAGCCCTGATCCCGATCGACTCGAAGCCCTCAGTTACGGCAAGGCGATGACTACCATCGCCGGTCTCGGTGGTCGGAATCTGGCGCCCCGCCTGGTGCCTTTGCTTTTGCCCTCATGAGAGTTATTGGCGGTAGTCTCAAGGGCCGCGGTCTTACCGCCCCGGCCGGTCGCGGGCTCCGTCCCACCTCCGATCGAATCCGCGAATCCATTTTTGATCTCTTGGGTCCCGTGCCCCCGCTGGGGCCGGTGTTGGATCTTTATGCCGGTACCGGGGCGCTGGGAATCGAAGCGCTTAGCCGCGGGTTTTCTCCGGCCGTCTTTGTGGACCACGATCCAAGCGCACGAGAATTTTTGCAGAAGAACTTGCAGCGCTGTCGGCTGGAAGCACAAGCTCGCATCATGGCCACGAAGGTGGCTCGTTTCCTTGCCGGCAACCGGCCGCCCGTACCCTATGCCCTGGTCTTGATGGACCCGCCTTACCGCAAGGGTTTGGTGGAACCGGCGCTTGGCCGTCTGGGCGAGGGGGGATGGCTGGCGGCCGAAGGAACCCTGGTTTGCGAAGCCGAAAGCGGGCTCGACCTACCCGCCCAAATCGGCGAGTTCGGTTTGGAGAAAAAAAGACGCTATGGCGATACCGAGCTCTATCTTTTTGGCCGAGTTTGACATTGGAAATTCGCTGGGCTAGATAAACCCAGTGTTTTTGGATGAAAATCTCATCAGAATAGGAGGCGCGCATTGAACGGGCTGGCAATCTATCCCGGTTCCTTTGACCCGCTAACCAGCGGTCATGTCGACATTATCCACCGGGCCGTGGAGATTTTTCCTCGGCTGATCGTGGCGGTGGCGACCAATGTGCGCAAGCATCCAACCTTCTCCGAGGAGGAGAGGCTGGACATGATTCGGGAGTCGCTCAAAGGCCTCGAACGGGTCGAGATCGACTCCTTCACCGGCTTGCTGGTCGATTTCGCCAAAGAACGCGGGGCCAAGGTTCTGGTTCGCGGTCTACGGGCATTGAGTGACTTTGAAAACGAGTTTCAAATGGCGCACATGAACCGGCGTTTGGCGCCGGGCATCGAGACCATCTTCATGATGACCAGCCAGGAGCACTTCTATATCAGTTCACAAACCGTCAAAGAGGTGGCCCACTTCGATGGCGACGTCAGCGGAGTGGTCCCCGATGCGGTGCGAAAGAAGCTGACTGCCTACAACAAAGGATCCTGAAATGACCGCGACAGACTCGGGGGCGCAGCTATCGGTGCGCGCGCAGCAGTTGCAGCCTTCACCGACCTTGGCTATCAGCGCCCTGGCCAAGAGCCTGAAGGCCGCTGGCGAAAAGGTATTGTCCTTGGCGGCGGGAGAACCGGACTTTCCTACCCCGGTGCACATCCGCCAGGCGGCCGTGGCGGCCATGGAGGCCGGCCATACCGGTTATGCGCCTTCGGCCGGCATCCCCGCGTTACGAGATGCCATCCGGCAGCGTTACCAGGCAGAGCTTGGCTTGGCCTACCAGGACTCCCAAGTGGTGGTTTCCTGTGGCGCCAAGCAGTGTCTGTACAATGCTTTCATGGCGATTCTGGATCCGGGCACCGAAGCCATCATTCAGGCACCGTACTGGGTGTCCTATCCCGAGCAGGTACGTTTGTGCGGAGCCGAGCCGGTGCTGGTGGAGGCGCCCGCGCCCGGTGCCGCGCTGAATCTGGCCGCCATCGGTCGGGCCATCAATGACCGCACCCGGCTCATCGTGCTCAATAGCCCGTCCAATCCCACTGGGCAAGTCTGCACCGCGGCCGAGTTGGACCAATTGGCAGAGCTGGCCATCAAGCATGACCTGGTGGTGGTCTCCGACGATATCTACGATAAGTTGATCTTTGACGGTCGCCAATTTGAAAACGTGGTCAGCCGCCGGGCCGAGATGATGGACCGGACAGTGGTGATCAACGGCGTTAGCAAGACCTATGCCATGACCGGGTGGCGATTGGGCTATGCCGTGGGTCCGCAGCCCATCATTGCTGCCATGCGCAAGATTCAAGATCAGTCCACCTCGAACGCCG
>JAUVBB010000605.1 GCA_030591445.1 Deltaproteobacteria bacterium
ACAATCCGGCCTGACAAAAGTCCTCGGAGCAGACTTCTCCCAGCGGACAGTCGCCACTGTCACGACAGCCTTCTTGGCAGGCGCCGCGGGTGGCATTGCAAATCTGACCCAGGGGGCATTGCTCATCTCGGGTGCATTTTCCCATCTCGATACACTGGCCGTTTTCGCTGTCGCAGAACATGTCATCGGGGCAATCCTGGTTGGTATCGCAGGACATTTGTTTGCGGCAGCGGCCATCCGGCGCACAAAACTCGTCTGGCTGGCAGACTTCGTCGGTGGCGCACAGGCACAGGCCGGTGGATGGGTCACAGCGGTAACCGGGCGGGCAGTCGGCGTCACCGCTGCAAAAGGAGCGCAGGTTTTCCTTGGTTTCGCAGGCAGCCAGCACGAACGGTAGCAGCAACAGCAAGCACAGCCGGCTATTTCCCGAAATCGGCACAGTCCAGGCCCTCCTTGGGGGTACAGTTACGGCCAATGAGACACAGCCCGTCGATGCAGAAAATGGGCCGGTCGCAATCTCCTTGTCCTGGTACGCAAGTCCTGCGGGTAATTCGACACTGGCCGGAAAAATCATCGCATGAATCTTGCGGACATTGTTCATCGGCTGTGCATAGACAGAAGCCCACTTCATCGCCCTCGTTAATGTGGCAATCGAGCGAGCTGCAATCTTCGTCAGCCCGGCAAGAGCTCTCCGGCGCGGTAAGAATCAAGCTGCAGTCGTAGCCGTTGGGGCATGGCTGGTTGTCGCTGCAGTCGACACCGCAAAAGGGTTCCAGGCTGGGATCGTTGTTGGTCATTACGCAGAAGTTGGGACCGGGGCCACAGCGATAGGGATTGGAGACCGAGGTGGGTTGGCAAGGATCGCAGTAGGGACCCACCGCCAGGACGCAGGTGTCGGCTTCGAGATCGCAAAATTGCCCGTAATCGCAAAAGGCATCGTTGTCGCAGCCGGTCGCATGGCAAGCGCCATCCCGACAGGTCAAGCCCAGTTCACAATCGCCGCTGTCGTGACAGCCGGGGATGCAAAGACCGCGCGCGGTACAAACTTGACCGAAGGGGCATTGTTGGTCACGCACACATTTGCCTAACTCGATACACTGGCCCTGGGTGCTATCGCAAAACATATCCTCGGGGCAATCTTGGTTGGTGTCGCAGGACATTAGTTTGCGGCACTGGCCATCGGCCGCGCAGTATTCGTCAGGCGCACAGACTTCATCACTGGCGCACAAACACATGCCGGAGTGCGGATCGCAGCGCATGCCCGGTGGGCATTCGGTGTCGCTGGTGCAGAAAGTGCGCAACTGCTCCTGCCGGCTGCATGCGGGTGTCGCTGCCCAACAGGCGAGCAAGACCAGAACAGTTTGGTAGTTGCAGGAACTCACCATTGGCCGGCCCGAACATTTAAGGGGCGGTGAAAACGCCGAAGTTTACGGTGTAGCTGGTCCAGCGGCCCGTGCCCAGCTGCGAATAGTTGAATCGATCGAAATTGAAACGCGGCGAATCGGCGGTGTACATCAGCAGGACCAAAGGCTCGCCCCGGGGCAACATGTTGAGCAACTCGGCGGGCAAGGTGACTTCGGTGGCATCGCCGGGCAGAATCACGCGCCAAAGCACGTTGGGGATAAGCTCATTGGTTTCGATGATCAACTGGATGAGCTCAGGTTGGCGTCCGGCGATGGACCAGGCCAGGCGGCCGCCTTCCAGTTCTCCTTCCGGCGCTGGGTCCAGCATTTGGCTGAAGCCCAAAAAAGGCCCCAGGGTTACGCCATCTAAAATGTCGCCTTCCTGCCGCCGAAAAGTATAGGAGAGCGGATAACTGCCACCCTGGGTGGCCAGGCCCACGAAGAGAAAAGCGTTGGCGGACGCGGCGGGCAGACCGTCGAGCTGTAGCTCTGCGCCCATGCCCTCGGTCTGGTTCAGGAAAATCACGCCGTCAAAGCCCAGATCGAGGCTGGCATAGGCATGATACTCGGCCGGGCTTTCCGCGCTGCCCAGCGGGGGATCTTCCAAGCGAATCAGGGTGGATTGATCCAGGTAGGTACTAAGCACAATGTCCTGATTGGCCAAGGTGCCTTCACTAACCATGGAAATATTTCTGCGCAGGCCCAACAGGGCGGGGGTGAAGGTGTCGGTGCTGACATCAAAGGCACCAAAGAGGGCGTAGAGCGAGTAATTGCCCAGGCGCAAGGTGTATTCATAGGCATCCCCGTCGCGATCGATGGGTATCCCGCCCGGAACGCCGCCGAAGGGTGGCACCGAGTAAATACTCCAGGAGGTGAGATTGACCCGTGCTTGCATTTGGACATCTGGTCCGCTTGGTAGGCCGGGAATGTCCTTGA
>JAUVBB010000587.1 GCA_030591445.1 Deltaproteobacteria bacterium
AAATGCAGGCCGTTGCCGGCAACGCCCTCTTCGATTTTGGGCGCGAAAGTGGCCACGCAACCATGCCGGTAAGCAATATTGCGAATCAACCAGCGGCCCAGCACCAAGGCATCGGCCGATTCCATCACCGGTCGCGGCAGGTATTCGATCTCTAGCTGCTCCCCACATTTGCCGGCGATCTCCGGCAAATCGCTGCGAATGTGATCAATATAACCGACTTCACTATGGGCATATTTGACGTTGCCGCTAATCTGGGTGATGTGACGAATCATCTCGTTGAGAATGTGCCCGCCCTTAACAAAAGGGGAAGAAGCGTGATAGCCGTGCTGCTTTTGGGTGTGGAAGATACTGTGTTCGCTCTCGCCGATGAGGAAGAACTCCAGCTCGCCCATGGTATAGAGGTCAAGCCCGGTGCGTTCACGAAAGACCTTGTTGGCCCGGTCCAAAATGGTGTCGGGCGCAAAAGGCGCAAGCTCGCCGTCCTTGGTGATATAGCGGCAGATAAAATCGAGGCTGCCCTCCTCGAAAGGATTAAGAAAAGCGGTCCGATACAGGGGCACTACATACAGGTCGGATAAGGAAGGGTCGACCATCCCCTTGAACAAAGACGACCCGTCGACCCGCTCGCCCTCGGCCAGGTTGACTTCGGCCTGAGCCCGGTTGGCGATGGGCAAGCGCAGCTCCTTGAGCTTGCCGTCCATGGCCGTGTAATGAAAGCCAAGGCGCTCGATGCCTTTTTCCTCAATCACACGCAACATGTCGGCACGGGTAAACTGGTCGCGGTCTTTGTCCAGTAGTTTCGACAGCGGATTGGCGAGGGCAAAATTGAAGTCTTGCTTGGTCATGGCAATTCCTATTTCCAGTGCGAGGAGACGTATTCTTCGGTTTCGGGCAAACCACCTTGTAGAATCAAATAACCGTTGTGGGGCTCGCGATCGGTAATCTCATGATTGACCGGATCGCGCATCATTTTCAGCACTTGATCGTGATCGTCGGTGTGACCCAAGACCCAACACAATTTCATAAAGGCGGTCTCGGGCAACATATTGTCCAAGGGAACCACGCCCAGATCGAGCAAGTCGCGGCCGGTATCATATACATACATCTGGGCATAGCCCCACAGCGTCTGCACGGTCATAACCACATGCACCCCTTGGGCCACCGCCTTGGCCAGGGCCGGATAAATGGGCTTGTTGACATGCCCCAGGCCAGTGCCGGCGATGACGATGCCCCGGTAGCCTTTCTCGACTATCGCATCGATCAAGTCGGGATCCATGCCCGGATAATAGTAGAGGATGGTGACCCGATCATCGTAGCGCGCGTCGATTTTCACCTGTCGTTTCGGATCGCGGGGCAAATAGTCATCGGTGAGGTACTCAAAGCGGTCGGCGCTGACGACGCCCAGGGGCGTGTCACCAATGGTACGAAAGGCGCTGCGATACGAACTGTGCATCTTGCGACAGCGGGTGGCGCGGTGGATCAAGCCGTAGCGATCGGAGGTAGGGCCGAACATACAAATTTGGACCTCGGCGATGTCACCATAGGCAGCCGCGCGCACCGCATGAATCAAATTCAAGGCGGCATCGGAGCTGGGTCGATCCGAGGAACGCTGGCTGCCGACGGTCACAATGGGTATCGGGCTGTTCTGCACCATGAAACTGAGCACCGCCGCCGTATGGCCCATGGTATCGGTGCCGTGGCCGATGACAATGCCGTCGACCCCGGCTTCGATCTCCTGGCCGATTTTCTCGGCCAATATGAGGTACTGCTCCCGGGCCATGTTTTCGGAAAAGACCCCAAAGAGTTTCTCGGTCTTCAAGTTGCAGATGTCGGCCAGTTCGGGTACCGCCCCATACAGCTCTCCCGGGGTGAAGGCGGGAATCACCGCCCCGGTACGATAGTCAAGCCTAGAAGCAATGGTGCCTCCGGTTCCCAGCAAAGTGACCGAGGGCAAATCGGGGCTTTGCGGAAACTCTTTTTCGGGAATCTTGTACACCGCCTTTTTGTAGCCGATTTCCTTGATTTTGGTCACGCGGTCGACATGGATGCCGATGTTGTAGCCGTTTTTCATCTTGATAACGATGTGCAGATCGTCAAAATTCCCGCTGCGGGGCAAGATCACGCCTTCAAAAACACTGCCGGCGTCGTTGGTCAGCTGCACATCGGACCAGACCCTGACTTTCCATTCGCTAAGTTTGGCGCGTGCCTGTCCCTGATAGCCCTTCAATTCGTCTTCGACGGTACTCATCTTGATTCTCCGTCTTCGGCCAGCTTGGCCCTGAGTTCGCTTGCCACTTGCTTGGCGGCCACCTGACCGCGCAGCTTGACCATGATTCGGCCCATGACAAAACGAAAGCGCCCTTCCGCCGAAACTTTATAACTGGGCTTTTCCAGCGTCGCCAAGCCCTGCCGCCAATCGTCGGCGGGCCGGTCCCAGCCCCCTTCTTCCACGATTTTCCCTATGCTTTTATCCGGCGCCTCCGCCAAAGCCGCCACCAGGTGTGGCCAGACCTCCCAAAGCACGGGATTTCCGGCCAGGTAGACAAAGAGCGCTACCCAGCGTTCGGCGGTAATGTCATCAAGCGCCACTCCCTTTCGACGCAAGCCTTTGGCCCGCTCGCCAAAAAAGAAACAAGCCTTACGCAAATCGGCCCCACTTTGGGCAACCACCCGATCGACCAAAGCAGCCCCATTGCGGCGGATCAGGTAGTGAATCGTAGGCAGCGGCACGCCGGCCGCCAAATAGCTTTCTTGTCTTTGCCAGGGCGGCGGCGGTAAGGCAGTCCGTAGAGCCACCACCCGCTCTTGGGTCATGCGGGTCGGTGGGCTATCGGTATCGGGGTACATGCGATCGGGGCCCGGCAAAATGCGTTCGAAATCGGTGTGACCATCTTCGAAGGGCTGGCGGGTCTCCAAGGGCACCCCGTCTATGGCATCAACATAACGCAAGCGAATTTCCTCGGCCGCGGCCCGGACATCTTCCTCTGGTCCCCATACCACCGCCCAGCTATCTTGATCGCCGCATTGGAGTCGCTTTTTGATGGCGCTCAATTCCGTCT
>JAUVBB010000593.1 GCA_030591445.1 Deltaproteobacteria bacterium
CTTCGTGGCGATGGACCAGCAACAGTTCGCCTCGGTTGAGGTAGTTCAAATCCACCACTTCGATGATGGGTTGGCCGAAGTTGGTCAGGGAAAAGAGCAAGCGCGATTTGACCTCGCGGAAGGTGCGGGTGTCGATCTCCCAGTTGCCGGTGCGCTTGTTGTAGTGGTAGCCGAACAGTTTTTGTTGCAGACAGAACTCCTCATCCAGAAACTCGTCAATGAAGGTCACATCATTGTGCAACTTACGCACCTCGAATATCTTCTCGCGTCCCCGCCCCAGTTTTTTGTCCCAGCGCCGTTTCTTGTCCATGTCGGTGCACTCGTCGTACTCCTTGCCGAAACGACCACGGTTCCACTTGTCCTCGATATAGCGAAAAAGCTCGAGGCCAATCTTGTATGGATTCAAGCGACCGGGTTGGGTGCCCACGACCCCGGCGTGGTGATCGGCATAATCGATGATTTCGGCATCGGTCAGCGCCTTCTGGGTGCAAATGGTCGAGTGCCAATAAACCGCCCATCCCTCGTTCAGGATTTTGGTCTGGCCTTGCGGGGTGAGGTAATAGGACTCTTCGCGAATAATGCCCATCAAGTCCCGCTGCCACCGGTTGAGCGGTGCATGCTCCATCAGGAACAACATGACATCGCGTTCGGGCTGCGGCGGAAATCGCCGGGCTTTCTTCCTTTCGTCCACCAACTTCTTCTTCTGCGCCTCAATAAACTCAGCCGGATTTATATATGGATCCAGGTAACGTCTTTGTACCGGCAACTTGGGAACTTCGGCACTATTTTCTTTTTCTTTTTTATCGGCACTTGGATAGGGTCGACGCCGAATCATAGGTGCATGCATATCGATAAGGTTTTCCAAAGAAAGACAAGTGTCAATGAAGCCCTCAACCGGATCCACGCCGAACTTAGACATGTAACGACGAACCCGGGTGCTGTGATTGGCCATTTCGTTCATCATCTTGCGGTTGGTGTCTTTGAACCACAAGTTGTTCTTGAAAAAGTCGCAGTGGGCATAGACATGCGCCATGACGATTTTCTGGTCTACCAGGGAGTTGCCTTCCAACAGGTAGGCATAGCAGGGGTCATTGTTGATGACCATCTCGTAAATTTTGGACAGGCCATAGGTGTAGCTCTTCGAAAGCTGTTCATAGTCCATCCCAAAGCGCCAATGCGGGTAGCGGGTGGGAAAACCACCGTAGGCCGCCACCATGTTGATGGCCTGGTAGGAGAGATTTTCGAAGATGACATCGAAAAAATCCAGCCCAAAATCGCGGGCATATCCCTCAATTTCTTGTTGTAGCTCTGCCAAATAGCGTGGGAGGGACAAGGCCTACCTTCCTTTCCCCAGAAAATCCCGGATGGAGTTGATGATGGCGTCACGGTCGGGAATCTCGGAAAGAACCAAGACTTCCTCCTCGGGAAAAGTGGTTTGCAAATCCTTGATGAACTGGCCCGAACCGTAGGGGCTCTCCACCTGCCCGTAGCCAAACTGGTTCACATTGGGAAAAATCCGGTTCTTGAGCAAGTCCACGCAGGTCTTGGTATCGTCGCTGGACCAATTGTCGCCATCGCTAAAATGGAAGGGATAGATGTTCCATTCGCCGCTGGGATATTCGGCCGAGATGATGTCCGCGCACAACTGATAGGCGGACGAAATCATGGTGCCCCCACTTTCGCGGGTATGAAAAAAAGTATGGCGATCGACTTCTCGGGCGGCGGCGTCATGGGTAATGTAACGCACCTCCAAGCCTTCATACTGGCTTTGCAACCAGGTATCGATCCAAAAGGATTCGATACGTACCATCTCTTTTTGCTCTTCGCCCATCGAGCCGGAGACATCCATGATATAGATAATCACCGCGTTGGACTCGGGCAGCCAAGACACCCGCCAAGACCGATAACGCTTGTCCTCACGGATGGGAATCACGATCGGATTCTTAGGGTCGTACAAGCCGGAAGAAATTTGTCGCTTCAGCGCGGCCTTGTAAGTGCGTTTGAAATGACGCAGTGACTCCGGCCCAATCCGGTGGATGCCGGTATAGCGAGACTTCTCCGCTTCCAAGCGGTGCTTGCCCTTGGGCTCGATGCGAGGCAATTCCAGCTCCTCGCCCAAGATCGCGGCCAGCTCATCAATGGTGACTTCTACCTCCAGGGCATGCTCGGCGGAGTCCTTGCCCGCCTCTCCTTCGCCCCCCTCCTCCACATCGCCGGGAGCCAACACGGTGCCGACTTCGCCTTCTCCCTGGCCGGTACCGCCGGTTTCCTTGTGGCCATATTGAAAACGTGGGATCTGAATCTGCGGCAAGGGAATGGACACCACATCTTTCCCCTTTTTGCCAAGAATCTCGCCCTTGGTAATGAATCGACGCAGGTTTTCTTTGATCTTTCCGCGTACGATATGACGGAACCGGGCGTGATCGGAATCTATCTTTTGGGTCATCGGTCGGGGCCTCCGTGAGGGCTAGGAGTCCTCTTCTTTGGCGTCCCCGCGGGCAAAGATGGAGGCCACAAAGCTGAGTACGTCAGTGGCGCAAATCTCGCAATAACCGTAGTTGCGGATCATACGCTGCTTGACCACGTCGATCTTTTCCTGGGTCTCTTTGTCCACCACCGAGCTGACCATACTGGTGAGTTTGATGGAATCTTTCTGATCTTCGAACAACTTAAGTTCCAGGGCTTTTTGCAAGCGCTCGTTGGTGCGATAATCGAAGGTCTTGCCGTCGACCGCCAGTGCTCCGATGTAGTTCATCAGTTCGGTGCGGAAATCGTCCTTGCGGCTTTCGGGAATATCAATTTTTTCTTCGATCGACCGCATCAGGCGTTCGTCGGGCTCTTCGTACTGCCCGGTGTACTTGTTGCGAACCTTCTCTTTCTGGGTGTAGGCCTTGACGTTGTCGATGTAATTGGCGCAGAGATTGGCAATGGCCTCTTCATCGGCGGAGATGGCCCGCTGTAC
>JAUVBB010000399.1 GCA_030591445.1 Deltaproteobacteria bacterium
CTACTGGAATCTGCTGATAGAAAGCGGCCAGGGCGCCCACCATGGCGGTCGAAGTGTCGCCCTGCACCAGGACCAGGTCGAAGGGCTGTTCGGCCAACACCGCCGAGATCTTCTGCATGGCCCGGGCGTGTAAATCAGCCAGGCTTTGGTCGGGGCGCATCAGGTCGAGGTCGAGATCCGGCTTCAGCTCAAACAGGGTCAGCACCTGATCCAGCATCTCGCGGTGCTGGCCAGTCGAGCACAGCACAGGGTTGAAATGCGGGTTTTTCTGCAAAGCCAAAAAAACCGGTGCCATCTTGATGGCCTCGGGCCGGGTGCCGATCAATACCAATATGTTCATGTTTCTATTAGCGCATGAATTTTCAGCATGGTCAAAGCTTGGCCAGCAGATTGAGAAAATTTTGGATTTGCTCGACCAGTTCCCGCGGATCTTCGGCCTTGGCAATATAACCGTCGGCCCCGCATTGCTCGGCCGCTTGTTCGAGCCGTTCGTGGTCGGCGGCCGAATGCAAGAGCACCGGGATGTCTTTGGTGCGCTTATTGGCTTTGAGCATTTCACAGACCTGGTTGCCGTCGAGCGCCGGCATGTCCAGATCGAGCAAAATCAAATCCGGTTGGAAACGGGCCGCCTTGGTCTGGGTGCCGAAAGGGGTGTTGGAGATCTCCACCTGGTAACCGGCCTCGACCAGAGTAAGCCGCGTCCACTCCAGCACCAGTTCGCTATCGTCAATGACTAGGATTTTTTCGGCCATGCCGGTACCCGTAATCTACGATCCCTCTCAAACAAAAGCTTACTCTTCCGCGTCGAGCAAGGCAAGAATCCCACCAAGATCTGGTCTTGGGTCCTTGCATAGTGAGAAAGTCAGGCACTAAGATGTAGCCATGAATGATTTCAGCGATCAGGTGGTGGTCATCACCGGCGCCGGCGCCGGTATTGGCCGGGCAACGGCGCTGGCCTTTGCCCGCGAGGGCGCTCGCTTACATTTGCTGGATATCGATGCTGAACGGCTGGCTCAAGTCGCTGACGAGATTCGGCACTTGGGTGCCCGGGTCACCAGCCATCCAGTAGATTGTCGCAAGTGGCCGGCCATGCGCGCGGTGGCCAAAAGAATCATCAAGCAAGAAAATCGCATCGACATTCTGCACAACAACGCCGGAGTTTGCGCCGGCGGTCCGGTCGAGGACATCGATCTGCCCGACTGGCATTGGGTGCTGGACGTAAACTTTTGGGGCGTGGTCCACGGCATCCGGGCTTTTTTGCCCACCTTTATTGCCCAGGGCGGCGGCCACATCATCAACACCGCGTCCATGGCCGGCATCTTGCCCTTTCCCATGGTGGCGCCCTATGTGGCCTCCAAGTTCGCGGTGCTGGGTTTAAGCGAAGCCCTGGCCATTGAACTGGCCCGTCACCGCATCCAGGTCACTACCCTCTGTCCCGGTTCGGTCCGTACCCGGGTGTTGGCTGATTCGCGGCTGCGTTTGCCCGGTCCTTGGTTCGAGCGCATCCAGAATTTGGTGGACCGCCACGGAGCCCAGCCCGAACAGGTGGCCCGCGATGTGCTCAAAGCAGTACGCAAGCGTCGCCATCTTCAAATCTCCGGCGCCCGGTTCATGACTCCGCTCTGGCTGCTCAAGCGTCTTTCCGAAGGCATGTTTTTTCGGCTCAGCCGTCAGCTCAGTAAACGTATTCCCTTGTTGCTTTTGCTTTGCTGCCTGTTGCTCCCGCCGGCCGTCACCGCCGGCACCATTGCGGCCAGTCCCAGCGATGACTGGTGCGGGCTTATCAATGGCGCCAGCCCGGGCGATGAAGTGCTGCTGGCCGCCGGCGACTACGCCGACCCCTGCGTCATCCGCGCCCAGGGCAGCGAGCAGCAGCCGATCACGGTACGTTCAAAAGACAGCCAGGCGCGAGCGCGCATGAGCTATGCCGGCAATTCTTCCAACGTGATCGATTTCAATACCCCGGCCGAGTGGGTGATTCTGAAATGGATCGAGTTTAGCCAAACCCAGGCCGGAGTGGATGCCATCAAGATCAAGGCCGGCAATCATCTGCGCATCGAGCAATGCTCTTTTTCCGCCACCGGCGGCGTTTCCATTTCAGCAAATTCCGGAAGCACCGTGGGACTCGAAGTAATTGGCAACCGCTTTGAGAATCTGGCCGCCACCGGAATGTACTTTGGTTGCCACGACGGCAATGCTTGTACCAGCACCGATCTGCGAGTCGAGAGCAATTTTGTCCACGGAGTAGACAGCGCCAATGTGGGCTATGGTATCGAGGTCAAGCTCAACTCCTGGGGGCTGATCCGGGACAACAGCTTCTACGACACCAAGGGTCCCAGCATCATGCTTTACGGTTCGTCCTTGGCCAATCCGCAAAGCGTGATCGAAGGCAACTATGTCGAAGGATCACGCACCGACGCCGGCATCAACGTGGCCGGCGGGCCGGTGCTGGTGCGCAACAACATCGTGGTTGGCAACAGCTGGGGCGGCATCGTGGCCCAGAACTACGCCGGCAGAAACCTGATGGACGAAGTTTGGATCGTCCACAATACCCTGCTCGACAACATAGACTCCGGCCTGACCGTACAAGCATGGGAGCCCGATCGGGGCAACGTACTGGCCTACAATGCCATTGGCCAGAGCAACGCGGGCCCGGCCATTTCTCCCGCAATGCCCGCAGGCACTGTTATCGGCAACCAGATCTGTTCCGATCCCTCCGCCTGCTTTATCGATCCTGCCGGCCCCGCCTATCAGCTATGGCCCTTGCCCGGCGGCCCCCTGCTCGACGCCGCCGGCGCCGGAGTAGAAGCATGGCGACCGGTCGATGACTTCATGGGTGCCCCCCGCGGAGCCGCCGCCGATGTCGGCGCATTGGAACGCCTCGATTCCTCCGCCGGCCCCGTGGTCGGCGACGGCCAGCCCAGGCCGGAACGAGGCACCAGCGTCACCGACGGTGGTACCGAAGACGGCGCCGATGCCGCCGACGCTAGCGAGATCGCAGACGACGACGCAAGTCCCGAAGATGCCGGCAGCGATCCGCAAGACGACGAGGGCTCTGCCTCCGACGGAGATGGCTCCGCCGCCGACACAGCCGAACCCGCCGCCATATCCGGTAGCTGTAACTGCAGTTTGACCCGACCGAACCCGCCCATTTTCTTGTGCCTGTTGATTCTATTGGCCATGGCCTGCGCCAGGGTCAAGTCGCGCTTATTGGGCTGATGCCGATTTGGCGTAAAAATGTTTTACAAAAAGACACTATTTTGTACACCTGCAGACGCATTGCTTTTGTCCAGCTTGTTGTCAACTGGCTGAATGTAAAACTCAATTTCTGTTTTACGATCTTGGCACGTAGCTTGCGTATTTACTGCTCCAGAGAGAAAGGAGCGCAAAGCATGAGTAGAATCGTTTTTCCGGCATTGCTGGTGCTCATGGCTTGGAGTGATCTGGCAGTTGCGGCTTCGGATCTGTTCGATGATTACCTGGCGGTAGATGTTCTTCCCGCCGATGGCTTTGATTTTCCTGACCAGAAGGGCGGGCAGGTACAGGCCATCGCCAGGGGCAAGATTGTCTCGGTAAAAAATGCCGACAATTCCGAGTGTGGCGTGATTGCCATCCGGCACATCTTCTATGAGAACCACGAAAAGAAGACCCTACAATCGGTATATGCTCGCCTGAAAAGCATCAAGGTCAAGCAGGGAGATGCGGTCAAACGTGGGCAGTTGATAGCTTCTCTGGGACGATGTGCATTGCCTCAAGCCCAACTCCAGCTTGAACCGCGCCAGAGCGACGCTTCTCCGGCCGCGTTCATTCGATCTCATCGCCAGTTATTTGTGCCTTAGCAGGAGAAGAACCTGATTCTGGTGGATCAGGAATCGTACCAGATGGTTCTTTATAAAAAAGGGGTGCGGGCTGCGGCATACGATATTGCTCTGGGACAGAAAAATGGGCAAAAGCGTCGGCGGGGAGATCTAAAGACGCCCCGGGGAATGTACTTTGTTGTCTCCCGGCACCAAGGCGAATTCTCTGGCCCCTACGGTGCCTATTACGGAGGCCACTGGACCAAGATCAATTACCCAAATCGCTACGATGCCCGATGGGGAAGGCTGCAGGGAATCATCTCGAAATCCCGGGAGAGATCCATTGCGCGTGATTGGGCACAGCGAAAACTGAGCAATCAGAAGACGCGCTTGGGCGGGGGCATTGGCTTCCACGGTTGGGCCCAAGAATGGGACAAGCGGGAATCAAAGCATCTTTCGTGGGGTTGTGTGGTCTTGCATCTAAAAGATATCGGGAAGTTCTATCGCCAAGTGCCCTTGGGAACCATGGTGGTTATTTTTTAGAGCTGGAGGACTCATGTTTTTGCTAGTCGTTTGTCTCTTGGTCTTTGGCTCGCAAACCCTGGCTCTGCCCTTGGGCATGGAGAAGAAAACCGCACAGAAGTTTGTCGCCGCGGCACGGGAGACTCTCGGCGTAAGCTATGTTTTCGGCGGTCGGCTGCGCAATGGCGGCGATGGCATAGATTGCCAGGGCCTGGTTTTCTACGCCGCCGAGCGAATCGGGCCTTGTGGCTGGAAGTCATACTCCACCCTGCCCACCGTATCGGTAGCCAGAGCGGAACTCGGTCGGCGGGTACCCGGGCTGGATCCGGTGTCGGCCAAAAACCTGGACCTCCCCCTGCTGATGCCCGGTGACGTGATCATGGAAGTGGGGTTCATGGAGAACCCGGCCGAGCCCGCCATCGGCAAGCTAAATGGCAAGCCCGTGTGGGTGTGGCATGTTGGTATTTACAGTGGCGATGGTAACTGGATAAACGCTAACCCTTTCGCTGGTCGGGTAGTCGAAGAAAGCCTAGCGGACTATTTGGCCGATCACGGAATTGAGGGAATTTTCGTAACCCGTATGCGCAAACGCCCCCGCCCCACTCGTTGCCGCCGCCACCGCCCTATGTTCCTCAAGCCCAAATAAAAAGTCTGGGCCCTTTTCCTTTTTATAGGAATCACGCCACATCACGCCACATATTACGGATAATTGTGGCGTGATGTGGCGTGATATGGTACTTTGGAAAAATGGCAATCTCCTATCATCTCAACGATCATATAACCAAAAAGCTAAAGGATATCGACCGAAAGGCGTTCAGGCGGGCTGAATTATTAGCCAGTATGGATCAAGTAAGCAGGGCGGCTATCCATCGACAAGCACGTATCAGCACGATTGGGGCCAGCACTCGGATAGAAAACGCGGTGCTGACCGATGCGCAAATCGATTGGATTGACACCGAGTTGGAAACAGATGGCCGGCCCACATCTTTTGTGAGCAAGCGGGCCCAAATCCAAGAGAAGTTATCCAAGGATCGAGAACGAAGCCTCGAAGAAGTGGCCGGCTGTCGGGAAATGTTGCTGGTGGTTTATTCGCAGGGTACGGAACTTTTTCCGCTAAGTCAGGCCACCCTTCGTGGGCTACATCGCGAATTGCTCAAGTATTATGCCCCGGCCGATTTTCACATCGGACGTTACAAAGTGGTTCCCAACTCGGTCATCGAACGGAATGCGGAAACGGGTGCCAAGCGGATCGTCTTACAGACCAGCGATCCGGGTCCGATTACCGAGACGGCGGTTGCGGATTTGATTGCTTGGTACAATCAAAGTCTGCCGGCACATCCGTGGTCCATCGCGGTTGCTTGTGAATTGGTTTTCAGGTTCCTTGCCTGTCATCCCTTTCAAGATGGCAACGGACGTCTCGGTCGGGCTTTGTTTACCCTGGCCTTGCTACAATGCGGCGATGCAAGCCTTAGCCAAGTTGCTCCGTATCTTTCGGTCGACAGATTCATTGAGCAGAACAAAGCCGAGTACTACGCAACTCTTGCCCAGGTATCCGATGGAAGATTTCATCAAGACGCCAAGAAATACAAAATGCAACTATTCCTGGCTTTCATGCTAAAGGCCATGGACGCTGCTCTGGACTCGATCTTATTCTACCAAGAACGCATCGAATTGATCCAAAGTCTTTCCGAGTCCGCAACGAATGTTCTTCACTGCTTCAAAGAGTTACCCGAGCAACGTCTCACCCCGAAACGCCTTCGTCAAGAAACACTCCTAGCAAAACGAACCATCTCTCGCTCCCTGCGCATCCTATTAGACGCCAAGCTAATCCAAAAATACGGACAAGGGGCCGGCACCCGCTATCAACTTGTGTTCTAATAACGGTGAGAACGGTTACGATTGGAGTTGTCCATGAGGTCCCTTTTTATCGGTATTGTTCTTCTCTTGTTGCCATGGACTACGACCCGGGCCGCGGATCGAGTGGTGGGAAAGCCCTTTGCCACCCGTAGTGAAGTTATTGCGCAAAACGCCATGGTGGCCACTTCTCAGCCTTTGGCTACCCAGGTGGCGCTCGATATTTTGAAAAAGGGAGGGACGGCGGTGGATGCGGCCATTGCCGCCAACGCGGTGTTGGGTCTTACCGAGCCTACTGGTTGTGGGATTGGGGGAGATCTTTTTGCGCTGGTATGGAGCAACAAAGACCGGAAGCTATATGGGCTCAACGCTTCCGGCCGCTCGCCGGTGGGACTTAGCCTTTCCTATTTTAAGCAGAAGGGCTTGAAGAAGATTCCGGCCCACGGGCCTTTGCCTGTCACGGTGCCGGGTGTGGTGGATGGTTGGTTCGAGTTGCACCAGCGTTTCGGCAAGCTGCCGATGAAAACCGTGTTGGCCCCGGCCATTGATTATGCCCGTAAGGGTTTTCCGCTCACCGAGGTCA
>JAUVBB010000023.1 GCA_030591445.1 Deltaproteobacteria bacterium
AGAAAATTGTGCCCTTGCGAATTTATGCATTCATCTGACCAAGCTCCTCGACACTAAACTTCTCAAGCCCAGCTTGCATTGGCGGCTTGCTCAATTGAATAAGCTCTACGACTTTGGATTAAGTCTGCAGGTTTCGCTTGCCATTGGTGGGCTCTGGGGGATCTGGGCCCGGGTGACTGGCGGTCACTGGGTTAGCTTGGTCCTGGTGGGCAGGGTCTGGCCGTTCCACTTGCGGAAGGGCGCGAGTTCTTCTTCGCTTGCCGCCGATGTCACCAGGAGCTTGGGCTCCCATAGCGACCAAGTCTCCTTGTGGATCGCCAGGTGAGTTATGCCTAGGTAGGTCTTTCCGTCCTTCACCCCGGCAAAAGTCCCTGGGAGGCTCGCATGTTCATACATCCCTATGGAAAGCTCGCTCTCGGTGATCTCCGCTGGCCGTGAACTGAACGGGTTGACGTAGACTTTAAGGTGTATCGTCTTGTCCGCCACGGCGAGGACTTTGACCACCTTGAAGAGGTCTTTCTTGGCCGTGGTGACAGAGTAAATGCTGCCGACCGCGGGTGCCTCCCCGCCGGCCCCGTCGCTTTTCTTACATCCTGCCAGGGCCAGACTCAGAATAAAAAGGCCGAATATTGTGGTTGTGGCTTTCATTTTTTGCTCCCGAGGAAGGACACCATGATTAGTTTTCTCTTACTTGAAATGTAGAAAGAATATAGCAAGAGAGTCAAGCTGGATCTCTAGCCCCAGTGGGCGACTTGGGCGTGGCCGTGGTTTAGGATTTCTTGGTTGAGGAATTTGCCTTGGCTAAAAATGGCGTCTTTGTCCTTAAGCTCGGGGTGGTAGAAGATGTCGGCTACGTAGCGGGCGTATTTGTCGGTTTTGTAGGTGTGGACCACGATGGGGTCGATCTTGGCGAGAGCCTGGGTGATAAATTTGGTGGCGGCACGGCCTGCGGGGCTGTGGCGTTCGGGGGCGTCGATGCCGCGCAGGCGGATGGTCTCTTCCCGATGGGTGCGAAAGCCCAGGTCGATGCGGACGATGAGGGTGTCGCCATCGATGATGCGTTCGACGGTGGCTACGTAGTTGTGGACGGCTAGGCGCGGGCGATCGAGGGGGTGGGGGCTTGGGGCGCCGGCTTGGGTGGCTTGGTAGAGATTGCTGCGCACCGCGCGGCGCACGGCTTTGGAAGACCAGTTTTGGCGGATGGCGTTTTGCAGGTAAAAGGCACGCTGGTCGGCATCGCGTACGGGCAAGAGCTCGGCATGAACGGCCCAACTCAGGCTACGGAACTCGGTCCGATCGGGCAGGCCGTCGGGGTAGGCTTGGAAAAACTGTAATGCGCGGTAAAGGATGGAAGAGGCGATGCCCAGGTCTTTGGCCAACTTGCCCATCAAGGCGCGGGCCTGGCCAGGGCTGCTGATTTCGCGGGCCCCACTCAGGCGCTGACCCATGCGCCAATACGTCTGATTGCGTAGCTCGGCGATGACTTGCAGAGCCCGCTTTCGGCCCGCGCTCAGCAGGGCATCTAAATCTTTGCGGAGGGCAATATAGGATTTATGTTCTTTGATGATCTTTGTCATCTATTTATTATACAATGAGAAACTTACATTACGAGTTATTATCGCGGACTTTGCGGACTCCGGGAATTTATATAGAACCAACAGGCTTTCCACTCGTTTTCCTCGGCTTTTCCCCCGCTTATCCTTAACTTTCCCCCTGGTTTTTCCACAGAGAATAGGGCCTCCGGCTATGTTTTTTTGGATGGCATTGTGCTAATGACATGGGGCATCGAAAAGGGAGGGCTCTATGGTGTACCAGAAATCGAAATCTTGTTTTGTTCAGCTGGCCTGCTTGCTGGGCATGGTTCTTTTGGGCCATGCGGTGATGGCGCAAGAAAAGTCTGGGATACAGATTTCGGCCGACCCTCGAGTTGAGTTGATGAGCATTGTTTTTCGCTTGGCCGGCAACCAAGAGTACAACATGGCAAATTCCAAATGCCCATACACCGAGGCGGTGGATGAGTATTTTATGATCTATAAAAATCACCCGCTGATCCAGACTGCCCGCCGGCTTAGAGAGAAATATGGCGTGAGCTACGATGCGCCGATGTCCCTGGCGGTGCATATCGACAATGTTCCATCTCTGGCTCTGCGGGTACCGCTTAGGCCTCACCCGGCCAAACTCGATAAGCGCTGGCAGGCGGATGAAATCAAATTGTTCTTGGGGCAGGCGCGGGACTTTGTGGAAAAATCTGGGTTCATGGCTTTCCACCAACAGCACAAGCATACTTACCTGGGATTCAATCGACATCTGCAAGCCAAAATTCAAGGCCGAAATATCATTTCCTGGTTTGATGGTTTGTTTGGCGCCAAACCCGGGCTGCAAACTCGTTTGGTGTTGAGCGCGATAAACGGCGGCAGTTCATACGGGGCCACCTTCATGCGTCCCGATGCATCGGCAGAGGTCTATTCTATTATCGGCATGCACCAATATGACCAAAAAGGAATGCCGGTCTTCACGGATTTTGTGTTCGCTTTGATTGTGCATGAGTTTGCTCACAGCTACGTGAACCCTTTGGTGCTTGGCTCGCAAGACTTGCTTAAGAATTCGGTGTCAAGATTGTTTCAATTGTACCGTGACCAAATGAAGGCCAGTGCCTATGGCACTTGGCAGATAATGGCTTGTGAGACGCTGGTGCGGGCAGTTGTCCAACTGTATCTTCGCGACCAAAACCGGCCCGGCGATGCCGCCCGGCATTTGGAAAAGATGAAGCAAAGGGGTTTTGCCTGGGTCGGCAAGCTCGCAGACCTTTTGGAGCGATACCGAAAACAGCGGCCCAAGCAAGACGATCTCAAGCCATTTCTTCCTCAGTTGGCTGCCTTCTTCAAAGTTACGGTGCGCGATGAAGAGGAACAAGACAAGAAACGCCCGGTCATGGTATCGATGAGCCCCGCCAACGGAGCCGGCGATGTCAATCCTGACACCGCCCAGATGCAAATTGTATTTGACCGCCCCATGCGAAAAGGCTGGGCACTGGTTGGTGGCGGCAAGCACTACCCCGATACGGGGGATCCTTCCTACGATGCGGCCCGAAAAATTCTGACCGTTCCCGTTAAACTGAAGCCCAACTGGTCCTATAAGTTTTGGCTCAACAGCAACAAGTTTCAAGGTTTTCGTAGTGCCGAAGGAGTTGCCCTGCGGTCGGTGAAAGTCGAATTCAAAACCCGCGGCCGATAGTTGGCAGCAACTCAATCGTCCGATTGAAATCCCCAGATGATGTAGCCGCCGGATTTCTCGTCTAGTTTGAGTTCCAGCAGGCCCCGGGAGGCGGCTTCTTCCAGCAGGCGGTTGAAATTGCGGAAGCCGTAGTAGGACTCGGTGAAGCCGGGGCGGCGGCGTTTGAGGGTTTGCTTGACCATGGAGCCCCAAATTTTTTCCTCGGCACCGCGTTCTTCGGCCAGAGCCTCTAAAGTTTCGATGATCAAATCCAGGGCTTCCTGAAGACGTTTTTCCTGCTCTTCGTCTTCTTGGCAGGCTTTTTTGGGGGCGGTTTTCTTGGTCGCTTTTTCCGTTTTGGCGGCGGCGGGGCTGGTGCGAGCGGTTTTCTTTGGGCTAGCGGCCTTGCGCGGTTTTGGTTTGCGCACCAGATCGTCGTAGTAAATGAACTCGTCGCAATTGGCCACCAATAGGTCGCTGCTGGAGTTCTTGACGCCTACCCCGATGACGAACTTGTCGTTCTCGCGCAATTTGCTGACCAGGGGTGAGAAATCTGAGTCGCCGCTGATGATCACAAAGGTGTCCACGTGGGACTTGGTGTAACAAAGGTCCAGCGCGTCGACCACCATGCGAATATCGGCGGAGTTCTTGCCGGCCTGGCGGACGTGGGGGATTTCGATTAGTTCAAAGGCCGCCTCGTGCATGGCCGCGCGGAACTCTTTGTAGCGTTCCCAATCGCAGTAAGCCTTCTTGACCACGATGCTGCCCTTGAGCAGCAGGCGCTCGAGCACCTTGCGGACATCGAACTTCTCAAATTTGGCATCCCGTACGCCCAAGGCGACATTTTCAAAATCACAGAAAACCGCGACTCGCTTGTTTTCCGGCAGTTGGCTCATGGTCTCTCCCTTTTGTTGCGCATGAACATACGACAGTGATCCAGCGTTAGCAATGACCTTGTGTGCAGAGGAGTTTGGTGAAATAGTCTGTGAGCTGAAGGAGAGTGAAGATGACCGAGTTGGGATTCGAGGATATTGAGGGGTTCAGGGTTAGCGAGGTGCTAAGCCGCGGCTTTGCCGCCGATGGCATCGTCAGCCCGACCGAGGTGCAGCGGGCGGCTATCGGGCCCATTTTGGCCGGGCAGCCGGTGGTGGTTCAGTCGGCTACCGGTACCGGCAAGACGCTGGCCTACCTTTTGCCCATCTTGCAAAATCTGCTTGATAATGACCAATCCCGGGCGGTGGTGTTTACCCCGGCCACCGAGTTGGCCATGCAGATCCTGCGCACCGCTGATAAATACAAAGATCCGGGGATCATGACCGGGGCGTTGGTGGCCACCGGCAGTCACAAGTACCAAAAGTCGCGGGTGACCAAAAGTACGCGGCTGATAGCCGGTACCCCGGGCCGTATCCTGGAGCAGTACCAGGCGCGCAAGATGAAGCGGGTCAACGTGGTAGTGCTGGATGAGCCCGATCCTATCTTGACTGGCAAGGGCGCCAGTTATCTGCTGGAGGTGCTCTCTCGACCCGATCCTAAGATTCAACTCATCCTGACCGGCGCCACCATCGGGCCGCAGGCCGAAGAGCTGGCCGCCAAGTTGATGGGCGAGCGCCTGGTACGCACCCAAACCAAAGACGCGCCCTTGCTCACTCACATCAGCCATTCTTTGGAGATTGTCGCTTCGGGGGCGGCGGCCGACACCTTTTTGGCCCAGTACTTGAAAAAGAATAAATGCCGGCGGGCGCTGGTGTTCGTGAACCAGCCGCACTTGATTCGGCATCTCTACCGCTTTTTGCAAAAGTACCAACTCAACCCGGTTAGTCTAAGTCTCGACCGTTCTCAGCCGCAACGCCAGCAGGCCATCGCCACTTTCCGCAAGGAGAAAAACAGTGTGTTGATTACCACCGACGCCGCTGCTCTGGGGCTGGATCTGCCCGCCTTAGAGTGGGTGCTGCACTACGAGTTGCCGCCGTCGGCCGAGGCCTACTTGCACCGGGCCGGGCGCACCGGCCGCGCGGGCAAGCATGGTCACTCGGTGGTTTTGGTGTCGGCCGCGAAACGCTACCTGGCCGAGCGCCACGCGCAGGAACTAGGAATCAAATTTTCGTGAGGTTTTGGCCGTTAGGCCAGCTTAGCGAGTTTTGGTCGCGGACCGGGGCCACAGGGCAAAGGAAGGCGATTTTTTGGTTTGCTTGGGCATGCGAAAGGTTCTGCGGGCATAGGTAGGCTGTTGGTTAACGTCGTTATCAACCTTGTACTTGGTATAGGCCATCGCCGCTGGTATCAGTTTTGCGCCCAGCCGTTCCTTCATAGTCATGGGACCGGTCTGTTCGATAAGTCTGCTTTCGAACTCATTCAAATGATCAACCACGGTTGGGTTGAGATATTTTTTGGCGCCGGGCATGGTCATTAACATGCGGTGGGCGTCTATTCCGTATTTTTCAGCCTTGGCCCGTACCCGAGGCGCGGGATGGTTACGCAGGTTTTCGTAACCCCGCAACCAACCTTCGGGGACCCGGAAAATGGTTGGTCCTAGGCGTTCGAACTCTTTGCGGAACAGGTCGCGTTGAATGGCAGACATTTCTTCCGGGCTGATGTTGGGATGCTTGAAGGTCAGGGTGAAGCCATCGTGCAGTCTGAAGTTCTCATAGTTCTTGGAGAGTATGCGGCCCTGATCCTGCATTCTTTTATACGAGGGCGTGCCATGAGGGGTGCCATAAATCAGAAACTGAGTGGCGGTTGGTCCCAGGCTCATCAACTCTTCGAACTCTTCTTCGATGATCTCCGGGGTTTGGTAGTCAAAGCCGATGATCATGGAAGCCAAAATGCTGATGCCGTGATATCTGAGGTCTTCAAACAGGTCCCGGTAGGAACGGCCTTTCATTTTGTCGAAGCCCGCCCGCATGCCTTCGAAACCAACCCAGATCCAGTCAATGCCCATCTCTACCAGCTCGCTGATGGGATACTGCGAAAGCGCTTTAACACTGCTAAGAGCTGTGAGTGCCAGCGGCGGTAAATCAGACTTGCGCATGGCCTGTAAAAACTGGTGGCCTCGTTCTTTGTTCAGCAGCAGGTCCTCGTCGTTCAACCAAAAATCGACCATTTTCGGATGCTTGACTCGCATCTTGTGAAAGGAGTCGACAATAGACTGGCCGGTGGGCAAGAACTTGATGTGTTTTTTATCGAAATAATGTGAGGTGGCGCAAAAATCGCAGCCGTTGGGACAACCCAGTCCCACAAACACGTAGCCCACCTCTCCCGGAATGGGAATGGAGAACAGCGATTGGGTCTGGGTGATGTCGGGCTGAACAAAGGGCACGTCTACCGGTTCGCCTAGCAAGCGGCGCATGTACTCAACGCCTTCACCCTTACAAACGTAGTCGGCCAATTCTTTCAAGGGTTCGCCCAGCGAAGTTCCGTAGCCCCCGAGCACGATCTTAGAGTTGGGGGCATGTTCGCGGATGGCCTTTACCATGGGCTTCATTTTGTGCATGGTGGTCAGCACAAAGGCGATGCCGATATAGTCGTAGCCCTTTTTGATCTCCTCGATGAACTGATCCATGGTCGGGTAGTGCAGCGTGACCGTCGGTGTCTTGAGGTTCACGGCGATAAAGTCGATTCCCCACTGCATGGTAGTGGCCCGGGTTCGAAAAATACCCTGGGCCCACATGATTTGATGGCTGCCTTCGTACGAAACCCCAAACCCATCCCCGTATTTGGTCCCAAATGGTTGACAAACACTGGAGAGCAGAACCTTTTTTCCTCTAGATGACTCCATCCATTGTCCTTTCTTAAAAAGTCTCGTACCGCATGTTACAGAAATTCTTTAATAATTCAGTAATATGGGGCCGAGGTCATGGTTCTGTCATGACTGTAAAAAAAGTGCAATACATTTGCTTAACCGGATCCAACTGGCTTTTGCCGCCGATCTGGGTTAAGGTCCAGCCATTGAAATGAGTGCCCTTCAGATGATTGCCTCGTTTCGGAAAGGGTACTTAGAATATGGCTGAATCTGCTGATCTGCTTACTTTCAACGACCTGGAGCTGTCCAAGCCAATACTACAAGCGCTGAGCTTGATGGGTCACAAACATCCGACCCCGATTCAGGCTAAGTCCATCCCCTTGCTGATGGCCGGCCGGGATATGTTGGGTTGTGCCCAAACTGGCACTGGCAAAACCGGGGCTTTTGCCTTGCCCTTGCTGCAAAAGCTATGCGAAAGCAACGCCGCCCAGGGCAAGCCCATCATCCGCGCCTTGGTGCTGTCGCCCACCCGAGAGTTGGCTGCCCAGATCGAAGAAGCCTTCAAGAGCTATGCGCGCTACCTGAAACTGCGTCCTCTGGTGATTTTCGGCGGGGTCAAGCAGAACCCCCAGGTAGCCGCTTTGCGCCAGGGGATTCACATCCTGGTGGCCACCCCCGGCCGCCTCTTGGATCTGGTGAATCAGGGTTTCATTCACCTGGGCCAAGTGCAGTTCTTTGTCCTGGACGAAGCCGACCGCATGTTGGACATGGGTTTTATCCACGATATCCGCAAGGTTTTGAAATTTCTGCCCACCAAAAGACAAAACCTTTTGTTCTCAGCAACTTTGCCTCCGGATATTACCCGCCTGGCCGGCGCCTTTCTCGATAATCCGGCCCGGGTCGATGTCAGCCCACCGACCTCCACCGTGGACAAGATTGAACGAAGTTTGATGTTTGTGGCCCGGCGGGACAAGCCCAAACTCTTGATTGAACTGCTTTCGCAGCCCAGCATGCTCCGGGTGCTGATTTTTACCCGCACCAAGCACGGCGCCAATCACCTGGTCTCCAAACTCAACAAGGCCCGCATCACGGCGGTCGCCATCCACGGCAACAAATCCCAAAACGCCCGCACCCGTGCCCTCACCGGCTTTCATACGGGCAAAATCAGCTTCCTGGTGGCCACCGACGTAGCCTCGCGGGGCATAGATGTCGAAAACATCAGTCACGTAGTCAATTTTGACCTGCCCCACGAACCCGAAGTGTACATCCACCGCATTGGCCGCACTGGCCGCGCCGGCCTCAGCGGCATCGCCATCTCATTCTGCGATGCCGCCGAAACCGCCGATCTAAGAAGCATCGAGCGCCTCATCGGCAACGAAATCCCGGTAGTTTCCGACCACGCCTGGCACAGCCCCGAAGCCATGACCGCCAGCCCCGCCCGGGTAGCCCCCAAGCCGGCCGGCGACAGAAGGCCCTCGCGCGGCCGCAAACCCGGCAGCCGGCAGCCGAACCGCTCCAAGCCCCGCACCAGACCCGGCGCTCGGTCCGCCCCCAGATCCAACCCCACCCGCGGCCCCAGCGATGCCGCCCCCGGTTCCCGCAACAAACCGAACCCCAACCGCCGCCGCCGCTCATCCGCCAAACCAGGCAATCGACAACCCACCAAGGCCCGCTGAGTCCCGCTTAACCATCGGTTTTAAAATACAGAATTACCATTTTTGACGACCTGCTGAAACGATCCACGCCCGTCCCCCGTATATAGAGAGAGAAGCAGGAAATTGGCAAGAATGCCAATTGGCAGCACGAATGATGAAAGGAGATTAAAATGAAGACCAAGACCAATGTAAAAGCTGGCCAAGTATCAAGATCACTTGATTGGATGTGAGGGTAAGAAGAAGTAGAACGTTTGCGCCTTTCGGGTTTGCGCAGGAGCACGCGCCACTTGAAAGGTGTTTCTTGTCGTTCAGATCGGGATACGAGTAGACAGTCGGGTAGCCATTTCCGAGACAGCTTCGAACGCCTGTTTTAGATCGAAATGTTGGAAGTCACTGTCACGCAAAACCGGCTTGAGTTGGCTTTCCATCTGGGCACGAAGGTTTCTCCACCTTTGGATTCCCACATCCACGGGTGGGTTGCCGGACACTGCCAGTTTCTGGCGTACCAAATCCACGAAGGTGGCATTTGCTGGTTGCAGGTCTAGTTTTTCCAATGCGTAAGCAATATCATAGAAGTCGCGAATGGCCACATTGCGTCGGGTCAGTGCTGCCCTGAATTTTTCCGCAAAGGCTTCTTCTTGAGAGATGCAAGGGTAAGACACCAATGGTACGAGGGCTTGGTTGGTGATCGGGTCCAACAGGATGGTTCGAGCTTGGCCGTTCAACACGGGCGTTAGCAAGGGTTCCCGAAGGCTTACCTCGACGCGGATCTGATCCGGCTGTCCATTGACCAACGAACGATAACGTAAGGTTCCGTTGTATTGGACGGAGTTGTTGGACCCCGTTAGCGGCCGTTGTACATCGAATATGGGCAGTTTTTTGGCCAGGTGGGATATGGCGCTTTTCATGTCTGCTACTTGTTTGCTTCGTTCCTTCCGAGTGGTTTTGGCAGACTGGGAGATAGTAAAATCCATGTCTTCGCTGAGTCGGTAAAATCCAGCGAGTACTTTTGCTAGGCAGGTTCCGCCCTTGAATATTACGCGGCCATCGGTTGCTTTTGATAGATAAGCAAGTAACACCGTGCAGAAATAATCTTTCTCGATGAGTCTTGCCGAAAATCCGGTGCGGGCGGAGGAGAAGTTTACCGCTTCTCTAAAGAGTGGGATATCTTCGTGGAATCGTGGTTGTGCTGATTCAGTTTCGTTCATTGAGCACCACCCCCCATCGTCGGTTTATGGTTCAGCGTTTGGCTTGGCTGGGGTCGAAGGGGATCAGACTGGTGGCGGACTTGAGCATACGACTAAGTTTTGCCAGCAAGGAGTCTTCGGTGCCCAGGCTTTCCAGCAAGGCGCCCATACGCCGCGCGGTGCCTTGGTTGCCGTATCGAAGCGTGATCCGCACAAGCTCGGTAGCGTTTATGCGCCCGCTTGCGATGTCCTGACGAATCCAATCGAAGCCGCGAGGCAGGCTGCCAAATCGTGACCAGTCATAGATAGCGTCCAAAAGTGTACGGGCTCGCGACGAATAGACTAGCGCCTGGCCTGCTGAATCCTGGATTCGTTCAGTCTTGCCGAGCCGGGCGTCGGCTACCTTGATCATGGTTAACGCGACCGTGCCGATCATCCTGTCACCTGACAGGCGGTTGTTATATGCATATACCCTGGTAGGTATTTGCTCCACATATCCGTAGCGTAGGAATGCATTCGGGCCGCAAATTTGGTAGCGGCCTTGTAGGTCATCTATGAGAGTATTGAGTGCCTGGGCTTCTGTTGGGCTCCAGATTCCGCCTAGCGGTAGTCGTGGAGGTACGAGATAGAGACCGCGCCGAACCTTTGCGATGATCTTGTTGCGTGACATGCGGGTGAACAACTCCCTTTCCTGTTTTGGGCTGATTCGCAGTGGCCCGGTGAGTTCGCCCGTACCAACTGTGACCAAATTTCGCATCTGTGTGTATGCGAAGAAAGCGGTCTCTAGTTTTCCTAACCTTCGAGTCATAGGTGTATTCTATTTCTTTCAAATTGCCTGTCAAGCAATTATCGATAAATGGAATACAACAAGGTTTGACCGCTTTGGTGGGTCGGGGCTAGAATAGTAGGGATGGAAAAAACTTGGCTCATAGTGGTGGTTCTTTTGGGGATGCTTGCGTCCTGTGACAGTGCGTTTCTTCATGGCAAGGATTGTGATGAGAAAGACGCCTGTCTCGGGGGCTATGTTTGTGACCTGAGCCGGCATGTTTGTGTTTGGCCCAACGAGATCGTTGGCGGGCAGACCGGGGGCGACGAGCTTGATGGTGGTGCTGTTGGGGGTGATGGGGGCGGGGTGTTTGATTGTGATGAGTTGGCTACCGGGGGCTACCGGGTTCGGCAGGTGAGTTTGAATGGGCAGGGGGCTTATGTGGAGGTCGATCCGGGCGAGGATATAAACGTGGCGATGGATTATTTGGCTACCCAGGTCACGGGTTGCGACGAGTGCATGTATCAGTTGGTGGCGGGTTTGTGGGCAGAGGGATATGGGCATCAGGAGTGGCACTGTTTTGATTTGGCCAAGCCGCCCATCTGTCCGCAGATAGTTTCCGGAAGGCTGGTTTTTTCCGGCCGGGCGCCGCCTACGCCGGGTGAGTATGAGTTGTGGGTTACGCTGGCCGGCGAGGTCAATTGCTTACACGCCAGCGAGCAATATGCCCAATGGGCGTCGCGTGGCGAGTCGGTGGCGCGCATCAAAGTGCGGGAGCCGGTTTGTGAGCCTTGGCAATTGTACTTACAAGACGTTCGGCTCAACGAGGGTGGGCCGGAGGCTACCGTGGAAGTGGGCGAGGAACTCTCGTTCTCGGCCCGCTACTTTGCCGCCCAAATGGAAGGCTGCCCCGATTGCCTCGACCAGATCGTGATCGGCATTGGCAACCAGGCGCAAATTTGTACCGATTTGGGCGTCATCAACTCTTGTCCCGAGGGCGTAAGCGGCAGTATCACCGGCACTTTACAGGCGCCGGCCCAAGCCGGCAGCTATGCCATCAAGACGGCCATGATTGCCCACTGGGATTGCGATGGCGCCCGCGACACCTACCGCGACAACCCGCCCGATTCAGAATGGACCATTGGCATTTTGCATGTGCAAGATGACTGAGACGCGGCCGGGTTTCATTTGACATCGGTGCGCTCTTCATGGTTGACCATGGGCCAAGAGCGCTTGCGAACTGAGAGAAGTGGGTGGACATGAAGATGAGAGCGGCATGGATTGGCATCATTTGGGTCTGGCTGGGCTATGCCGTGGCGCCGGTGCGGGCGGGTGAGTTCTGGATAGTGGTAGAAGAGTATTCTGATTGCCTGAGCGGGCAGCCGGTGAGCGAGGTGCTGAGCGATTTGATCATGCGCTACGATCCCGACCGGCACTTGTTGTTTACCGTGGTGGTCCAGCCGGCGGTCTCGGGTCATGTGGTTGCCTTGCGGGTGGTGGTCAAGCGTACCGGCGCCGTGATTTACGAACGCAGTTTGCCGCTGGCTGCCGGTGATTGCCCGCAGGGGCTCGAGTTGTTGCGCACGGTGCTGGCTGGTTTTCTGCGCGATACCCCGGCCGAACAGTGGCAGCCTCCAAAGCCGCTACCCCCGCCGCCGCCCCCCGTGCCCGAAAAACAAACCGTGCTGCGCGACGTGGCCGAGTTGGCCGGCCAGCTCTTTGTGGCGGCCAGTGGTCGTTTGCCCGATCCGGGGGCGGATCTTGAACTGGGAGCCGCGATCGATGTCGGCTCGTCTTCTCATCGATTAATTGGCAGTGCCGCGCTACGAGCGGCCTTGCCTCGTGGTTTGGGCGAGGGACAGTTTACTGAAGGCCTGGGATTGCTCGGTCTGGGCTGGCGCTACGCCCGGCAAGATTGGATGTTGCGCTGTGAAGTGAGATTGGGCGGGCTGCTGGTGGCGGGTTTTGGCTATCCCGATAATTATCAGCATTGGCTTTTGTGGCTGGAGGGTCAACTGACCATGCTCCGCTCATGGCGGGGCATGCTCTGGGGTGTCGAAATCTCGGTATCTCCCTTGCGTCACCAAGTATATACCGCAGAACTGGCCCGGGCTGATTTGCCCTGGTTGCGGGTAGGTCTGGTGGTTGGATTTCCTTTCTGGTACAAAAAGTTCTAAGCGATTCATCTTTTTTTGAAGCAATCCATGGTCTGCGGCCAATTAAGGTACGGGATGGCAGACGATGGATGCGATGATTGAGGCCAGATTGACAGCAGGGCCAGATAGCCTAGAGCTGGACGTCAGCGATATGTATCGTTGCCACGGCACCTTTATCACCCGCTGCATTGAACGCTTGAGCGGTCGTGGTGCCCATGTGGAGGACTTGTTGCAGGAGACCTTCGTGACCGCCTATCAAAAGCGCCGGATCTTCGACCCCGAGCGGGCCAATCCGCGTACCTGGCTCTATGGCATCGCCGCCAACATGTGCCGCACCCATCAGCGGGGTTTGCGCCGGTTTGTGACTTTTGCCGCCCGCTGGTCGGCCGAACCGGAGTCGGCGGCTTCTCGTTCTCAACAACCCGACGCGGAGCTCGATCGGCGGCAACGCGCTCATTTGGTAGGTCAACTGCTGCAAAAACTGTCTTTCAAGCAGCGTGAGGTTTTTGTGCTTTACGAACTAGAAGACCTCGACGGGGAGAGCATTGCGCAAATGCTCGACATTCCGCTGGGCACGGTATGGACCCGGCTGCATCACGCTCGTCGATCATTTCGGCACTTGGCCGAAAAAAGACTACAGAAGGAGGAATCCCGGTGAAAGCTCCCGTGCAACCTCCCAAATTGAGAGAAGATCAAGCCCTGAGCTCGCTGATTCGGGCAGAAGCCGACCGGCAGCCAGATTCCCAATTGGGCCTTCGGGTTGGGCAAAGAATCAATGAAAAGATCGGGGCGCTGACCCAGGGCCGATCTTTTTTCTCATTCGCGCCCGGTCGTCGCTGGGCCACCATCGCAGTGGGCCTATCGATGCTGGTGGGGATCAGTGCCACGGCGGCCTATACCATCCGCTGGCTGTTGCCACCCGAGCCGGTCAAGGTGGCGCCGCCCCAAAAGAAGGGGTACCATAAGCCGAGCCGGCCGCCTACCGAAAAACCGCTGGCAGAGCTTTTGCAGATAGAGCCGGTCTTGGTGCCGGCCCCCAAAGCGCCCCGGAGCCAACAAATTGCTGCAGTCGAAGAGGCGCCGCCGGCCGAATTGCCATCCGTGCCCAGTTTGCTTTCTGCCCAGCTAGCGCTTTACCAACAAGCCCAACAAGCAGCGGCCAGCGGTGAATTGACGTTAGCCTTGGCTTTGCTTGCGCAAATGGATCAGCGTTATCCAAGCCATCCCCTGCAGGCGGAACTCGCCATGAGCCGGGCCGATTGGTTGTATCAGGCCGGGCGCTACGTCGAGGCGGGCGCTCATATTGACGGTTTGTTGGGGCGGCCCCTGCTGCGGGGAAAGAAGGCCCAGTTTCTGCGCATGCGCGGTGATATTCTCCTGCATCAAGGAAAAAACCAACAAGCCGCGGACGCTTTTCGACGGGCCTTGGGGCTAGGACTGAACGAGGCCCAAGCCGAGGCGGCCCGGCGGGGTTTGCAAAAAAGTGACAGCCGCTGAAACCAGGCAGCAAAAGTTTTTTGAAGGAATTCGATTCATCCGGCCAAACATGGGGCAGAATACACAACGGGAGGTTTGATGATGAACTTTAGAATTTCATGTTTGGCGCAAAAATCTTTGGTCATGATGGTGGCAACGATTTCGGTCTTGGGTTGCCAAGATGTTCTGGTGGGCGGAGGCAAGTGCGGCAACGGGATTTGCGATGAGGACCTGGGCGAGCAATGCCTGCTGTGCCCGCAGGACTGTGGGGCGGCCAATACCTGTATGGATTATGCCACTTGCCTGAGCTTTGACAGTTGTGAAACCTGTCCCGCGCCGCCGGCCGAGCTGTGCAATGGCCAGGATGACGATTGTGATGCCCGCACCGGTGAAGAAGGCATGCAACTAGATTGTGCCACCGGCGAGCAGTGCCGGGGCGGATTTTGTTGTGTCGACGATTGTAGCCAGCCCGGCTTGTCTGAATGTGTCGATGATGCTCATTTTCGTACCTGTGGCGACTACGATGAGGACGGCTGCATGGAATGGGCCCATTCAAATTGCGATAGCGGCGCCGTCTGTGGTACCGACTTGTGCCGTTGTACTGGCCAAAGCTGTGAACAATTGGGCTATCAATGCGGCAAATGGAGCAATGGCTGTGGCATCCCGCTCGATTGCGGCAGCTGTCCCTTGGCCGGCCAAGAGTGTCTGGCCGGCCAATGTCAATGCGCCGGGCCGGTCTGTGGTGATACATGCTGTGCCCAAGGCGAAGTCTGTCGTGATTTGACTTGCTGTAGCCCGCAAGCCTCCGCCCAATGCCAAGACGGCGACGTCTATTGGTTTGACTCTTGCGGCAACCAAGAAGAGATTAAGCAAGCCTGCCCTAGCGCTGACGCCTGTCACACCGTGACTTGCGCTGACGGGGCCTGTGTGGTCGATGAGATCACCGAGTGCGTCTCCGGTGACGCCTGTTGCCCGGTGGATTGCGATTCTCAGACCGATTCCGATTGCTCTGTCACCTGGGCCCGACGCACCGGCGCCGGAGTGGCCGGAACATGGGTCGAGTACCTGGTTGCCGGCGACGACGATTCCCTGGCGGTGGCGGCCACCATACAGATGGAGTCGATTTTCGGCGAGCGTGAGTCAAACGAGACCACGCTGCAAACGGCCGATAACTACGAGACCGCGGTGGCCAAGTATGCAAGCGACGGCCGCCTGCTTTGGGCAAAGCGATTCGGCGGTACCGAAGGCAGCGAGCCCGAGGGTCTGGCGGCCATGCCTGGTGGGCAGCTTACCTTATTGTTGAATACCGACGAAGTGGACAACGGAGTGATCGGCATCGGCGACATCAGTTATTATCTGACTCGTCTGGATGCCGATGGCCAGATCCTATGGCAGCGCAAAGCCCTCGAGATAGTGTCCGATGACGATTGCTGTGGCTGGCCAGAACTGTTTGCCGGTTTTGATGACGGCAGCGTGGTGCAAGCCGGCCGTTACAGCGACTCCATTGTTCTGGGCAAGGGCGAGGTCGACGAGACAACGCTCAGCGCGCCTTTTGGCGAGCAATATCAATATCTGGCTGCCCACGAGAGCAATGGTGACCTGAAGTGGGCCATCGCCGGCAAGGGCCTGCCCGAAGTTTATTTTTCTACCAATGCCCTGCGGCCCACCGCCGACGGTAGTACCCTGGTGGCCGGCAGTTTTTCCCAATCCTTGGTGTTGGGCAGCGGCCTGTTTGGCACCAAGATGGTAACCGCGGTTGACGGCCAGTCGGATGCTTTTGTTGGGCGCGTCGATGTCTCGGGCACAGTGCTTTGGCTACGTAGCCTTCACGGGGATACCAGTGGCGGGTCCATCTGGACGGTCGCGCCCATGAGCGATGGCTATCTGTTGGGCCTGGGGGTCTATGGTCCGGTGACCCTGGGCGAGGGTCAGGCCGGCCAACACCACTTTGATGATGAGGGCTACCACGGTTACTTGGCTCGCTATCTTGAGGACGGTACCTTGCTTTGGGCCAAACAGATCCGAGATGGCTCCGGTGGCGTGCTTAAACCACGGCCCGATGGGAGTTTCTTGCTGGCCGGCAGTTTTGAGATAAACCTGACCCTGGGCCCCGGCGAGGCCAATGAAACGACTTTGATCCCACAGGGCTACGGCGATCTCTTTGTGGCCAGTTTCTTGGCCGATGGCTCCTTCGATTGGGTGCGCCACACCTCTGGCGCCGGCAATAACGTGACCACACGGCAAGTGCCCTTGTTGGCCGATCAGACCGCGGTGGTGGCTGGGTGGTTTACCGAAAGAACTCAAATGGTTCACGATGTAGCGGGCAAGACCCAGCTCATCTCCTCGGGTCGGGTCGACTCCTTCCTGATGCGTTTTGATACCACCGCCTCACAATGCGACGGCCTCTGTGGGCCAAGTGACTGTGCACCTATTTCTTGCGCGGAAGCTTTTCGAAGCTGTGGTTCCTTTGACGACGGTTGCGGTACCGTCCTATCCTGCGGAACTTGTGGCGACGAACTCATGTGTTTGCCCGACAATCAGTGCGTGATTCCGCACGACCTCTGGCTCAGCATGAGTCAGGAAGATCGGCCGTCGGCCCGGGCCGAGCACGCGGCGGTATGGACCGGAAGCGAAATGGTCATCTGGGGTGGCGATAAACCGGTAGGTGCTCGTTATCATGCGGAACTGGATCAGTGGACGGATTTGCCGACAGAAGGTGCTCCTACCGCCGTACGTCGCACTGCTGCAGTCTGGGCTGATGGCGAGTTGCTGGTTTGGGGAGGGGCTGATAGTAGTTCTCCCGGTTATTCCAAGTTCGGCGCTCGCTGGAATGCCGCCGAGGATCGTTGGCAGGCCATGAACTCTGAGGGTGCCCCCAGTGCCCGTTGGATGCATACCGTGGTGTGGAACGGTGAGCACATGTTTGTCTGGGGCGGCATGGGTGAGATCGCGGCGCCTCAGGATGGTGGCCGCTATCATGCCCAGACCGACACCTGGCTGCCGATGAGCACCACTGGTGCCCCGGCCGGTCGGGTATGGCCGTTTTCCGCCTGGACTGGCTCTGCTCTACTGGTGTGGGGAGATAGATTTTCCGGCGACCCCAGTGGTGGTCTATACGATCCGATCAGCGACTCTTGGCGGCTCATGTCCACCGTGGGCGCGCCGAATCGATCGGGTTTTGCCGCGGTTTGGACAGGCAGTGAGCTACTAGTTTGGGGCGGAAATGGTTTTAGCGATGAGACCCCGGCCGACGGCTATCGCTACGACCCGAAGACCGATACCTGGTCTGCCTTTGGCGAAGATCTCGGCGTATGCCGTCTCTCCGCGCCCGGGGCGGTCTGGACTGGCACCGAGATGATCATTTTTGGCAGCAATCACTTTTTCGGCTGTGCTGACGATAGTTATCCCAAGCCCGGATTGCGCTTTGATCCCGAGCACAACACCTGGAGCACCATGACCACCTGGAATCAACCAAACGGATACGAAGATGCCTCGTCCATTTGGACCGGGATCGAGGCTATCTTCTGGGGTGGCGGTATAGACAGCCCCTCCGCCGACGGTGGTCGATACCTGCCTTGATTCCCTCCTGATCTTGACTTTTGCCGACTCAGCCCAACATTGATCTCAGGCGCGGCGCGTGCCAAGGTGGGGAGTATCGGTGGGGGTTTGAGGTGTAGATGAAATATCGGCGGCGAGTCCAGGCGGCCTATTGGCGGGCAGTGATCATCGGGGCAGTGGTGTTGTGCGCCATGCTCGCGGCGGTGATCATATTTGTGCCTTTCGGCGGGGGGTCGGGCCAGATCGAAGACGAGGAAGAGTTTGAAGAGGGTTCGTTCATGCCCGTTGAGCATGTGGATGAGCCCAAGGATGTCTTTGATCGATTCATGAAAGCTGACTTTCCGCCCGCCGATGGTTTTGATTTTCCGGTGGGGGATCCGGACGCGCGCGGGGGTTATACCGATATCGGCGCCGGCGAAAAGCATCCGGGTTGGTACATTGCTGTCGATTTTTGCCAGTACTATATGTATGGGCTGCATCCGGCCGAAGATTGGAACGGCATGGGCGGGTCCAATACCGACCTGGGTCAGCCGGTACGGGCTTCGGCCACCGGCAAGGTGGTGTTTTCCGGCATCTCCGGCTCCTCGGGCGGGGTGGTGATGTTGCAGCATGTCTATTATGAGAACCATCGCAAAAAGCGCATTCGCTCGGTTTACAAGCATCTCGACGACATCCGGGTTAAAAAGGGCGATATTGTTTATCGGCGCCAGACGGTGGGGCTGATCGGCCAGAACCCCGACCGCAAGATGCTGGCTCACTTACATCTTGAGTTTCGGCATCAAGAAAACACCGGCCCGGGTTTTTGGCCCTCGCGCTATGGCAAGACCAAGGAATGGGTGCAAGAGCATTACGAAAAGCCCTCGTCCTTCATTCGTGCCCACCGCTATTTGCTGGTGCCGCAGCAAGAGCGCCGGTTGATGCTGGTTGACCAGGGCAGCGGGCGGGTGCGCCTGTACGAGAAGGGTCGCTTGCTCACCGAGCAAAAGCTGGGGCTGAGCCAGCCGAAAGCAGATGGCGGCCGCTTGCCCAAGGGCATGTATTTTGTGGTCAAAGACAAAAATCGAGTCAAAAAAGCCGGGGGCGGCTCTGACGCGAACCAACCGCGCTGCCTGCAGTTCAACTTCCCCAACAAGTTCGACGCTCTTTGGGGTCTAGAGCAAAAACTCATCCCCGGCGAAATCGTGGCCCAAATCACGCGGGCCTGGCAAGACCGTCGGTCCACTCACGAAAACACTCCCTGGACCCTCGCTCAGGGCCAATTGCTACTCAAAGACGGTACCCAACTCAGCCCTTTGTGCAAGAAGATCAGGGCCGGGGCCATGTTGGTCATTTTCTGAGCTAGATTTTTTACGCCCAATTGACTTATCTCGGACCCTGTGCCAATCTTGCCGGCCGAAAGCGGGGAATCCCGAACCGACGTCCAGTGTCCAGGTGAGGAACAGAATCGATGAAAGCTACCTTGTTGACGATTGCTTGCGTATTTGGCCTGCTGATTTCTCAATCTACCCAGGCAGCTGCCAGCCGGTTTGACTTCCAGGGTCCCGAGCTGCGTTTGCAGTGGCCGGTGCAAAGCTCTTTGGTCACGGCGCCGCGCTTGGCGAGTTTGAGTCTTCCGCTTTTTTCCGCCACCGATGTCCCCTTCAAAAAGCCCGACCCCAACGCCAATTATGATTGGGCCGGCTGGACGCTCATCGGCGTCGGCGTGGTTTGTATGGGCGCGGGCGGTTTCATGACCTACAAGTCTTTTGAGACGGCCGATAAGACGCCCGATACCGACGTTGAAAGAGACGCGCTCAATGACGAGATTTTTACCTATCAACTGTCCAGCGGCATTCTCTATGGCCTGGGCGGCTTGTCGGTGGCCGGCGGCCTGTTGATTTTGCTATGGCCCGACGATGCCCCGCCGCCGGTAGAGCTGGGCGCCGTGCCCGGTGGGGCCGTGTTAGCCTGGCACGGAACTTTCTAGCACCTTTAGCTTTTTTCTAGCCAATCCCGAAAAGCATCGATCGAGTGGGGGCGGCCCAGGAAGTTGCGTACCATTTCCTCGGCGTCGACGGTACCCCCGGGCTCGACGATTTCTTGCCGGTAAGATCGGAAGATGTTGGCGTCGAGCAAGCCGTAAGCCTTGAGCTTGGTGGCGATGTCCTTGGTCAAGACCAGTGACCACATATAGGTATAGTACATCGAGCTATAGCCTTCGAGGTGGCCGAAGCTGGCAAAGTCGTAAGTCTGGTCGATATGGCTGAAAGGGCTATAGCTTTTGCCGGTCTCCAGCACAACCGCCATCAGGTCCATGCCTTCAGGGTTGCGGCTGTGATAGCCATAGGACAAGGCCGCGTAATACATCTGGCGCATGACATGGACGCCCTTGCCGAATTCGGCGGCATCGCGCATTTTGCGTACCAAGGCCGCCGGGATGGGCCGTCCGGTCTCGTGGTGGCTGGCAAAGCGGGCCAGCACGTCTGGGTCCCAGGCCCACTCTTCGAAGACTTGCGAGGGCGTCTCGACAAAGTCCCACTCACAGTTGATGCCCGATAGCGTTACCCAGGCGTGGTCGCCGCCCATCAGTTGGTGCATCAGATGACCGAATTCATGGAAAAAAGTGACTACGTCGCCGTGCTCCATCAGCGCCGGGCCGGCGGTCAGAGAGGGGTCGGTAAAGTTGCAAACCAGGCTGGCCGAGGGCAGTTGCACGCCGGTCACGCCGGTGTAAATGCCAAACTCGGCCATATGGCCGTATTTGCCCTCGCGTGGATGGAGGTCCAGGTAGAAGCGGGCGGCCAATTTATCGCCGCGGTAAACATCATAGGCTTCGACCTGCGCGTGCCAGCGTGGCGCATCGGCCACCGGAACAAAAGTGACCTCGTACAATTCCTGAGCCAGGTCGAGCAGGCCCTGTTTGACCCGGTGGAACTCGAAATGGGCCCGGACTTCTTGCGGATCGACGCCGAAGCGCTCTTCTTGCACTTTGTTTAGGTAGTAGAAGCGGTCCCAGGAGCCGATCTCGGTGGCAGCGGGGAGGTCTTGGCGCTTGCGCGCAAGCAAGTCATCGAGATCGCGCCGCATGCTGGGCCGGGCATAGTCGGCCACCTGGTCGATGAAATCGGCGATGTTGCGCGCATTTTTCACCATTTTGTCGGCGGCGTTATAGTCGGCCCAGTTGTCGAAACCCAGCAGGGTGGCATATTGATAACGCAGCATCAGCAGCCGGGCGAAAATGGCATCGTTGGCCGGATAGGCGCGGCTCAAGAAAGCAACCTGTAGATCTTTGCGCAGTTGCTCGTTGTCGGCGTAGTTTACAAAAGGAACGTAATCCGGGTAGTCCGTGCTCACGCTGACCACGCCCTGCTCGTCGGCTGGGTGGGCGGCCACAAAATCGGCCGGCAAACCGGCCAAGTCCTTTGGGTCGCGAATCTGGATCGAGCGCTTATCCTCGCGGATATTGCGCGAGAAATCCTGGCCCACCTTGACCATCTCTTCCTTGATTAGCGAAAGCCGCGCCCTGGTCTCTTCGTCTTTGTCCACGCCGGCCAAGCGAAAGTCGATAAGCAGCCGATCCAAAAAGCGCTTGGCCTGGGTATCTAGACCGCGGGTCGATACCCCGGCCACCGCCTGGTACAAGTCATGGTCGAGCTCGATATCGGCATGCAGTTTCATCGCCTGCTGCTGGCATTGCTCCGCCTCGGCGCGCATTACCTTGTCCGGATGCACGTTGGCAATCAACTCGGTCAGTGGCAAAATCCGGTTGATTTCGACCAACATGAGGTTGAAGGGCCTAAGCGTATTTTCAAGCAGGCGCCGTCCGGCCACCGCCTTGATTTCACTGCGCAAGGCTTCTGCTGCCGCCAAATGTTCGCTACATGCTTGCTGTATTTCGCTCACCGAGTTCCAAATCGGTGGTTCGGTCAACAAAGTTGCCTTCTCTCCGGTCATGATGTCGTTCTCCTCAAAGCCCGCCGGTTCACCACAGGTCACTAGAAAAAACATAGGCAGCGTAAGCCCTATAAGTACAATTCTGGGCATGATGGCACTCCTGAAAATATAGACATTCCCCGATTTCTCGAGCCGAGCCTATGACCATGTCCCAATTATTGTCAAGCATCGCCGGGGCTGGTTTGCTTCGTTGCATGCCGGCAGGAATCGAGGTAGCCTGCGGTCCGGATCCCTGAGGAAAGGATGAAAATGGAGAATAACCAACCCAGACTAAATATGGCCGATTCGGCAAAGATGCGCTGGAGCATGATGTTGTTGGTGAGCTTGGCCATGGCGCTCAACTATTATTTCTACGATGCCCTGTCGCCGCTCAAGGATTTGCTGACCACCAAATTGGGCTTTAGTTCTTCCGATTACGGCTTTTTCAATTCCGCCTATTCGATTCCCAATGTTTTCTTGGGCATGGCGGTCATCGGGGGCATCATTCTCGATCGCATCGGCATTCGGATTACCGGACTGATGTTCTTTGGCGCCATGGTTGTGGGTTCGTTTCTGACCTATTATGGTACCACCGAAGCCTTCAATAGTGGCGGCTTGGGCTACGCTTTCTTGAATTCCTTCAAACCCGACTACTCGCCCGCTTTGAAAATGATGTCCATCGGTTATTTCCTTTTCGGACTGGGGGCCGAGACCAGCATCGTGGTTGTCTCCAAGGTGGTGGTCAAATGGTTCAAGGGGAAGGAGTTGGCTCTGGCTTTGGGGCTCAACATCGCCATCGCCCGGCTGGGTTCTGGCGCGGCCATGATTATCTCCCCGCGCATGATCGACCCCGACTGGACCGCCCCGGTGTTCTTGGGTTTTGTGCTCATGGCCATCGGCATGTTGGCGTTCTTGTTTTACACCTTCTTCGATCGAAAATACGATCAGCAGAGCAAGCAAGGCATGACCGCCGAACCCGACGAGGTATTTCGCCTGGCCGACATTGCCAAACTTTTAAGCAACAAGGCTTTTCTCTATATCACTCTTTTGTGTGTGACCTTTTATTCGGCCGTATTTCCCTTTATGAAATACGCGCCCGACTTGATGGCCAATAAGTACGGCTTTGCTCGCGAGACCGCCGGCGACATTGCCGCGATGTTGCCTTTTGGTACCATATTTTTCACGCCCATATTCGGCCTGATATGCGATCACAAGGGCAAGAGCGCGTCCTTGATGATTCTGGGCTCCCTGCTGCTGGTTTGCGTCCACCTGATGTTCGCTTTGACCAACATCACTCCCTATGTGCCCATGTTCATCCTGGGAGTGGCTTTCTCCCTGGTGCCGGCAGCCATGTGGCCGGCGGTGGCCAGAATCGTCAAAGAGAATCGTTTGGGCACTGCCTACGGTCTGATGACTTCAGTGCAAAACATCGGCCTGTGGTTGTTTCCCTTGTTGATTGGCGTGGTTCTTGATGCCTCCAATCCCGGCGTGGCCCAAGCCCTCATAGATGGACAGGAAGCCACCTACGATTACACCAATCCCTTGCTGATGCTGGCCGCGGTAGGCAGCCTGGGCTTAGTTTTCGCCTTTTTACTCAAAGCCGCCGACAAAAAGGACAACGTGGGCATCGAATTGCCCAATAAGGTCCAAGCCCCGCAAGAAGAATAATTGGGGCGTGAAGCAGATCACAGACAGATGAGTGGGTGGCGGGTAGGGATGGGAAGACTCCGCTTGATACGGGAGCCTGGCCATGAACCCTAAGATGCTATGGATAAAGGATGGATCATGTCATTTACTGGAAGAAAGCCGTTGTCATTCGTGTCGAAGGCCTATCCGGATGAAGAGGATGTACACAAGTTCGAGGTGGAGTCCTTCGATGGGACCGAGAGCATTTCCACGCCCTACCGGTTCACTATTACGCTGGTTTCGCGCGATGCCCAAATCGATTTGAAGAAGATGATGCAAGAGCCGGCGACGCTGGTCATCGAGGGGGGAGAAAAGCCCCGGTTTTTCCACGGCATCATTAAAGAATTTCAGCAACAGCGCCAGGTCAAGGAGAACACCTTTTACCAGGCGGTGTTGGTGCCACGCTTATGGCAAGTGGGGCAGCATTTCGATAACCAGATCTTTGTCGACGAGAAACTGCCGGACATCATTGACAAGGTGATGGAGCAATCGGGGCTGACCACCCAGGACTACGAGTTGAAGTTGAAAGAAGAGTACCCGGTCTGGGAGTACATTAGCCAATACCGGGAGTCGAATCTCAACTTCCTGTCCCGCTGGATGGAACGCGAAGGCATTTACTATTACTTTGAGCAGGGCGACGAGCAGGAAAAGATGATCATCACCGATAGCAACATGGCCCACGTCGATCACCCCGCCGGGGCCAAGCTGACCTACATCGACCCTTCCGGCCAGGTGCCTGCCGACCAGGATCTGGTGACCGAATGGTCGTGTCAGCAAAACGTACTGCCGCAGAAGGTTTTGCTCAAGGATTACAATTACCGTAAGCCCAGCCTGGAAGTACAAGCAGAAGAAGAAGTCGACGCCAATGGCCGGGGCAATGTCTACGTGTACGAAGAACACTTCAAAGATCCCGCCGAGGGCCAGAAACTGGCTACCTTGCGGGCAGAAGCACACAAGTGTGGCGAAGTCGTGTTTTCCGGCAAAGGCACCGCGCAACATTTGACCCCTGGTTATCTCTACGATCTCGAAGATCACTATCGATTCAGTGAAAAAGACAAGAACAAGTACCTGGTGACCGAAGTTACCCACAAGGGCAGCCAAAGCGGGCACCTGTCCGGCGGCCGCGGCGGCGCTGGTGGGGGCAGCCAGAGCAAACTGGGCTATCGCAACGAATTCAAAGCCATCCCCAAGGCCAACGACGCCGGTGACGTTCAGTACCGGCCAGAGAAGAAAGCCCAGCCCACCAAATTCTACGGCATGATGAACGCCACCGTCGATGCCGCCGGCGACGGTCAGTACGCCGAGCTAGACGACCAGGGCCGTTACAAAGTAATCCTGCCCTACGATCTAAGCGGCCGCAAAGATGGCAAGGCCTCCCGTTTCGTACGCATGGCCCAATCCTACTCCGGCCCCGGCTTCGGCATGCATTTCCCCCTACACAAAGGCGCCGAAGTCCTACTCACCTTCATCGACGGCGATCTCGACCGCCCCGTCATCTCCAGCACCGTGCCCAACCCCGAGAACAAGAGCCCGGTCACCGATGCCAACCAATCCCAAAGCGCCGTCCGCACTTTCGGCGGCAACGACATCATCCTCGAAGACACCGACGGCAGCCAACAAGTCCACATCAAACAAACCTGTGGCAACGAAGTGATCCTAGACGCCGCCGAACCCAAAATCGAAATCAAACAAGAATGCGGCAACGAGATTCACATGCACGCCGCTGGACCGGATATTGAAATAAAGCAACAATGCGGCAATGAAATTCTGATGAAGGAAGCCGAGGACATTCAAGTTCGGGATAAATATGGCAACGAAGTGGTTTTGGATGCGGCGTCGGGGTTTATTCGCATAAAATCGCCCACCAATGAGTCCATTGTAGAGATCGGAAAAAGCATCAATTGGACGACCCTGAGCAATATGTTTATCCATGCGGGCAAGGATGTCATCAACAAGGTTGATGGAAAGTATCTTTGGGAAGTGCAAGGCGATTTTCATAAATCAACAGTGGGGGTCACTTCCGAGGAATATGTTGGTCTGAAACAAGATACCTTCGTAGGCGGTAAACTTTCGACCATGTTGTCCTGGACTAAAACTTTTGGCTATGGCAGAGAATCAAAAAGTAATTATGCGGAAAAGGAACAGAAGATTAAGAAAAGATACTACCTTGACTCTGAGGAAGCCATTGTTCTCGTCGGGGGAGAAGGCAATGAGGCTCAGCTAAAGCTGGATGGAGACAAAGCAACGATTTTCACCAAAAGCGGCGCTTTGGTTACCTTGAATAAAAGTGGAGATATCTTTATTAACAACAAGAAGGCGGGCGGGAAAATAGAAATAGTGAGCAAGGGAGATATTATTGTAAAGACAGTGAAAGATATCTACCTGAAAGCAAAAAATGTATTTGCCAAGAAAGGTAAATTCATGACAAAAAGCATCGAGTCGAAGTAGAAGAGTGATTGTCTAGAAATGACAGACATAAAAAACAACAATGGTAAGAATATTTCCATCCAGGAGCGATATCGGTATAATCGAAGTCTTACCCGGATTGGATTTGTTAGTATTACTGGTGTTTTTGGGTACATTGTTGCTGCTCTATGCTTCGTTGGCGGTATTTGCTTTCTGGTTTATTCTTTTTCGACCACGGATATTGAAAGATATTTGTCAGCCCGTTTTATTGGGGAATTGCTCGTCGGTAGTTCGATGTTTTTATTGTTTGGGACAGTGGTTACCGAAGTTAAGTCCAAAGCTGATTCTAAACTGATCGATTCTTTGCCGTTCACGCTTTTGAATTATCCGCTAGTCCTGACGTGGAAGTCATTTCCTGAACAGATATTCAGAGTATGCTTCAAGCAGGAACCGTCAGAGAAGGAAAAAGAAACAATAAGGGAAGTGCTGGAACGCGACAATTTGAGTATTGTCAAAGAGACAGCAAATATTTTCGAGATCCGATTGTACAATAAGAGAGCAAGTAAATTCGATAACCAAAGGAGATGGTTGTGTGTGTGGTTTCATGAAGCAATAGGGACGGTTTTTATGCCAATGAATGAGAAGTCTGAAATCAAGTATGTTGTCTTTATTAAATAAAACAAAGAAACTTTGAGGTGAAATGAGAGGAAATGAAAGATATTCAATTCTTTCTAGAAAGAGTTAGTAAACTCTGTTTTTCGAAAGTTGAAATCACTGATTCTGGTTTGAAACTGTCAATTGTCCATGTTTCGTTGATTCGGAAAGTAATATTCTCATCTTGCCATAGGCCATTTGATTACCTTTTTTATTTTCTTGTGTGGCTTTTCTTTCTTATGGCAGTCAATAAAATCTGGTTAGACATTCTGAGCTTTCCGTTGTCTGTGTGGGCTAGTCCTTTTATCTCGTTGGTTATTCTAATAGCTCTACCCAGTGTAGTCTATCGTTGGAGGCATCCCAATTTGAAAATCGCAGTTACCGAGAAGGGGAAAGAGATCTTTCTTGGTAATTTCAATTTGACGGAAAAGTACGGATCCGATTGGGAGATGACGGTGGACCGCAGATTACAAACACATGGAAGAATATGGATAAAAACAAAACAGCGAGAATTTAAAATTGATAACATAAGTTTAGATGATGTTTCAAGGATCGAAGAAAAACTAAAAGATTATGAATTCTAACTACGGCGTCAGAATACGGGAAGATTTCGTAACTATCTGCTAATCAATCATTATTCATGCCGACATCCGCCGCCGCTACGTCGGGCGACCTCTTCAATGACCCGCTATTGGACCAAAAAGACCAGATCTTCGAACAAGGGAAATTGTAACCGTTCACGTGGGTTGATCTGATACAGGGAGCAGGTCAACTTGCCGAATTGCGTTGATTTTGGTTGCATTTTCCGAGGCGGGTGACAACATGCAGAAAGTCAATCCGCCGAGGAAGTGGGTGTGTGAAGCAGATCACAGACAGATGAGTGGGCGGTGGGTAGGGATGGGAAGACTCTGCTTGGTAAGGGAGCGAAGCGATGAATCCTGAGCCATTGAATAATTATAAGTTACCTTGGCAAAAATGCTGATTGCATGAATGGATTAGAATTGCCGGGAGGGCCGATACCATGACTTGCAAGATTGGGAGATTCGGCGACGGGTACGAAATTGGCCGCAGATACGAGTTTGCGAATGGGGACGAACCCGAATGGGTGTGTTTCAATTCACTGACACACGCCCAGCGTATTCTTTATGAATTTATCTTGGACCGCTTTGCCATTCACAATTTGCGCTGTTTGCTTTCCGACGCCATGAAAATAGGAGTTCAAAACCTGGATGACCACGAGGTTATTGAGGAGATGGCCAAACTGCTTGATCGCGGCAGTTATGTTATGGCCCGATTACCGGCGCTAAGCTGGGAAGGTTTTATCACGCCTGCGCAGGTGAAAAAACCAAAAGAAGAGCCCGAAGAAGAAGAGGAGGAGGAGCTTAGCTGGATCCAGGTAAAGGTAGTAGACGATCAAAGCGGGGTGGTTATTCCCAGGGTTAAGCTGACATTCAAGTTTGCCAACGGCGAAGAGCGCGAGCTGTCCACCGGGATAAAGGGCTTGATCGATCTTCGTGACATTCCCGAGGGTAGCTGTGAGGTAGGTTGTAACATCAAGGGTATCACCCTGGACAACTGCATGCATTTCGTAACGCTTGGCGAGGACGCTTCCGGCCAGAAGGAAAACTGGGAGGAGGAGTTGGTAGGCCAGACCAAGGGCGGAGAATTCCTAGGTACTCGAATTGCCATCGTCGAAGGACGCAAGGTGAAAACCGGCGATACCCTGGCCAGCCTGGCCCAGGAGCTTGGCATGACGGCCGAGGAACTGAGTGAATTCAATTGGGGCGTTCGCGCGCCGACGGCAATTGCCGAGAGACTGGCATTCTATGTCGGTTGCACCAAACGCGGCCAAGACGGCGAAAGCTATGACTTCGACGACCAGGACCAACCCGGTTTTATCTTTCTTCCCCAGGCCTGGAGCGAACAACTAGACACTGCCAAGACCCACACCATTAGAGTCAAACCGGCGGGATACTACCTTCGCTTCAACTACCACATCAACGTGGACGATCCCGATAACCAAGACGACACCATAACCCTGCAAAGCCCAGACGGTATATTCCAGCACGTCATCGAAGTGAGCAAACTCGAAGAAGTAGAGCCCGACTGGGTAGAACTGGTCTTCCCCAAGCCCCCCACCGGAATGCGCTACGACCTGATCCAAGATCCCAAAGACGGTCAAGACCCCTTCTACACCTTCCAAAACGCCGAAGAGGAAGATTTCTTCCCACCCCCAGAGCCAGAAAACGAAGACCAGCAAGCAGACGACGAACCAGAAGAAGACAATGAAGACTTCTGGGACTTCGACTAACAAGAGGCTTTATAATGTTGAGCACAAAACCCATACCCATCCTCCGAACCTTAACATTGGCCATCCTCTTTCTGGCCACCGCCTGCGATTCCTGTGAAGACAAACCCGAAATAGAAAGCTGGCGCTACGACGACTCGCCACCCCCGAGAGACAGCGATGGGAATATACCCGGTGAATACCTATCCAGCTATATAAGAGAAATAACTCCCCGTGAAAACCTGCAAGATCCCAAGAGCTACGACCTCCCCCGCCTACAATTTATCTGGGATGCAGACAATGACGACGAAGATTCAGTCTGGAGCATTAAAATCGATGGGACAGATCTGCGGCTCACCTTAGCTCAGGAAGAACTAGAAACTCTCTTCTCTAAAGTGAAAACTCTTTATACTAAAGGATTTGGCATCGGTTCACGCTCTCCAAACGGGCGCTACATTTTTTTATACCACGATGCCCAAGTTTCAATATTGGATTTACAAACAAAAAAATTGCGAGAGATTGGCGACTTTATCACCAAGGGCTCGCCCCAGTTTACTGATGACGGAGACGGTATACTCTTTTACAACCACGGTGTTCTCCGTCTGTATCGAATATCTACCGGGACGCTCGAAAAATTTCCCTATGTCTTCTCCGAAGGTACCTGTTTCATAGCAAGAGGCAAGAAACAGCTAATTGCCGTTCATCCCAAGGAAATAAAGGTTTACGATTTCAATGCCAAATTACTAAAAACTTTGGATATCATCAGTATGAAAAAGTATGGAGGCCGAGGCATTTATTCTTTCAGCGGTGTTAGGCCTTCACTTGACGGCCGCTTGCTCTATTTTTCAACATCACAGCCTGTGCTCAATGGGCCTAGCATTAGGAAATCATATATCATCAAAATCGACAAACCAGACAAACCATTGTTCGAGGGTAACTCGTTTCTCAACGATGTCGTTTTTGGGCCCAAAGGAGAATCTGTTTTCTATGTCGAAAACGGAGACATCATGCGACTCGATCTGCCAACCAAAGATAGAATTGTTTTCATCGGGGGTGATCGAAGACTCATTTACAAGAAAAAAACAGGTTCCGACGAAAAGAACTTTCCTAGGTATGGGTATCTTTGCTTGTACAATTACAGCAAAGGAAGCGTCCAATGACATCTGGAGGTAGAAAAGAAAATGTGACGGATCTGGC
>JAUVBB010000590.1 GCA_030591445.1 Deltaproteobacteria bacterium
ACTCTCTGGGCAAATACGGGCAAGCTCGGAAGTTTTATGATCGAGCCCTGACCATTTTGGAAGAAACAGTGGGTCCGGAACATTCCGAAGTGGCCTTTGTTTTGGGCAACCTGGGCAATCTGTATCTGGCGGAAAAGAAGATCGAGTTGGCTAAAGAGTACATGCTCCGCTCGTTGCGAATGCAGGAAAAAGTCCTGGGTTCGGATCATCCGAAAGTAGCCAATGCCTACACCAACGTGTGCGCGTTATTTATGCAGCTGGGGGATTTCGAAAAGGCGGCCGAGCACTGCCAAAGGGGATTGGCCATACGGGAAAAGGTCCTGGGTCCGGAGCATTCCGAACTGGCCTATTCTTTGGGCAGTTTGGGAAACCTCTATTTCTTCCAGGGAAAGTACCAAAAAGCGCAAACGTCCCTTCTGCGCGCCCAGGCCATCTTTCAAAAAACGCTGGGCCCGGAGCATCCCTTGGTGGCCACTTGTGCCAACAGCCTGGGCAATGCCGTAAAAGCCATGAAGCAATTCGACCAGGCCCGCAAACACTTCGCGCTTGCCCTCAAGATATGGGCCAAGGTCTTTGGTCCGGTAGATGCCAGACTAACCATGCCGCTCACCGGGCTTGCGGAAGTTGCCCAGGCCCAAGGCAAGAACCAAGAAGCCCGCGCCCACCTGGCGCAGGCATTGAAAATCTGTGATGCCTTATCCGATCAGCCGGACCAATGTGAGCAGGCCCGTGCCTTTTTGAAGCACTAATCGGTTTTACTTCAACACAATGGGTTTCTTGGCCAGGACGACCGGACGGTTGTTTTTGGCGTAATAGACTTGCAGCACGTGGCGACCCGGGGAGGCACTGCCGGCTTCTATCACCAATTCGCTGGCAAGGGTGCTTTGGCCACTGTTCACCGCGATGCTGGCGACGGTGACCGGATTGCCTTGGGTGTCGAGCAGGACGATGCCGACGTGGCTGTTGTGCAGTGGTTTGTTGAAAAAGGCCACGAAATGAATCACCCAGAATCCGTCGCTGTTTTGGCGAAGCTGGGCCCGGTCTTGGCGGGTTAGTTTTTTGACGAAATCTTTCTCGGTTTCCGGCACATCAATTTCAGTGTTGCTGGTGATGATCTTGCCCCGAAGCGCAGAGAAGTTTGCGGCTGCAATCGAAGAAAGGGCAAAGAGGAAACAAGCTGCGCTGGCCGCGATCATGAGAATTCTTTTATGTTTAGGTCTTTTCATAGCTATCGACCTCCTTGGTTTCACTTGTTCATTAGATGATAATTGCAATTTACGTACCAATAATCAGCCAGTGAGGGAAATCATGGAAATCTAATGGAAAACAAACTCTTATGTAAACTTATTGCTTCAGGTAGGATAGGCCAAGCAGGAAATACTGTAACATTTAGGCGACAAATGAGCTATTTTTGTAGCAAAAAGAAGACATTAGATCAAACGGATGGCTTTCAGGGGGCAGGCCGTGACGCAAGTAGAACAACCCATGCATAGGCCAAATACAGCGGGGGCTTCTCCCTTGGCTTCTTGTTGTAGGGCCTTGTGCTTACATTTTTTTATCGCCGGACATTTGCCATCTTCGCTGCACTTTTTGGGATCGCAAATCTGATAGTCGACGACGGCGGTGGGTTTGGCCATATTGGGTGCCTCAGGACTTCAGGCTGGGACCGGGGAAGTAGGCCAGCAATTGACGCAGGTCAGTCCGCTCGAGAACCAGGTCGGCTACCTCCGCGACTTTGGGGCTCTTGATGTTGACCCCGATGGCGAAACCGGCTTTCTTCATGACCGGAAGATCGTTTACGTTGTCACCGATAAAAGCGCAGTCCGCGGTGGATATTCCTTCCCGCCGCGCTAGCTCGGTAAGACCACGGGCCTTGCCTTCTAAATCGTAAGGCGTGGGGATGCCGCCGGCGATATTGCCATCGGCATCGAAGTGAATTTGGTTGATCAGGACATGGGCAAACGGCGCCTGGGGGAAAAAGTGCTGCAATACGAGATCCAGGGAACCGGAAATAACCGCCAGCCGATAGCCTCGTTTGGACAAGCGAGCCAAAGTCTCATGGGCGCCCAGGGTCGGGCGTAGGGGTTCTATCGCTTTAATCATCCGGTCGCGTTGGGCTCCCTTTTCGCGCAGCAAGGTCAGATCGTTGTGGAACCAATCGTGGTAACTGATTCGGCCGGCATGAAAATCCTCGGCGGCCTGTTGGCGTCGCAGCGGGTCCGACCCGAAATATTCGTGCAAGGTGGACCAGATGAAAATGGTTTGATCAACCAGAGTGCCATCGAGATCGAAACATATCAGACGCGTGTCGTGTTGAGCCGCTAATGCCATTTGTATATCTTAGCCTGTTTGAGATTGGAGAAGTCGTACACATAGCCCAGCTTCTCGGCCACCGTGATGTTGACCACGGCGAAGGAGTACTCGGGACAAAATACATGGCTGTCAGCCGGTAGCTCGCCGCGAGCCAAGGCGCCGGCCAGCCGGCAAACTTGTGCCCCTACGCGATGGCTGTCTGCGCCCACGCCCACCAAAGCACCGCGCCGGACATGTTCCTCGTCGGAGACCGCCAAGGGGATGGCCTTGGCTTCGGCGGCCAGCTGTATTTGATTGAATGTTTTTGTGCCCAGAATCTTTTTGTCCGCCAGGACGATCCAGGCTCCGGCAACTTGGCCGGCTTGCTCGAGGATCGCGGGCAGGTCATCCGTGCTTTTAACCGGAAAGAGGCTGAGCTTGCGTTTTTGCGCGCTCATGGCTGCGACCGTTAGCCGGGCCGTCTCGGCCATGCTGGCCGCCGGATAAATCAGGGCCAGATCTCTTTTCCGGGGCAGAATGTCAAGCCAGTGGCGAACCATGGCTTGGGGTGGCAACCAGGGGCTGACGCCGGCGAATCCCGTTTGGTTCAAACCGGTGCCGACGGGATCGATGATAGTGGCAAAGAGCAGGGTTTGTTCGCTGGCCTCTGCTTGGAGCTTGGCCAACGCGGCCTTGCCCACGGCAACCAAAGCGGCCGGCTTGGTGCTGGCGATGGTCCGGG
>JAUVBB010000035.1 GCA_030591445.1 Deltaproteobacteria bacterium
AAGAAAGTGGCAAAGTGATCAACGCCTCTTTGATGGATTACAAAATTCCTACCAGCGCCGATCTGCCCAAGGTTCTCGAAGCGCATTTCGTCGAGACTCCGCAACAAGATGGGCCGTACGGCGCCCGGGGTATCGGCGAACATACCATGATCCCCACGCCGGCCGCGATTGCCAATGCTATCAACGACGCTTGCGGAATTCATCTAACCGAAATGCCCATCACTGCCGAAAGAGTCTGGCGGGCCCTGCGGGAGAAAAAAGACTCCTAGTGACTCCTATACCGGTCCATAGATTTGATCGTCAATTCGTCGAAATCTTGCCTGACTTTAAGGGTCGCGTGGCCAGAGTTTATAGCCATGCCGCCATATTGAGGCCCACTCATCAGGGGCCGCTGATCACTTTACTGCCTGCCAGCCAAGACCTGGTACCTTACGGGATCTCCATTCCCTGGGACCTTGTCCGCCCCGCCGTCGATCAGCAAGTTTCACTTCATGGACGCCTGCTCACTTTACCGGCCGGCCAACCCCTGCAACTAGAAGGCGCCGGGGTAAACCTCGGTATTGATGCGTTCTGCAAAAACCTGGACTGGGCAGCCTGCCGGCAGGAATTGGCCAAAATACCCTTACCGATCCGTACTCGCGACCTACTCGATCCCGAAGCGCTTGTCGGTCATGGAATCGAGCAAGAGATCGTCAGGACGGCGGGCAGTCGACTGCGCAAGTTGATAGAGAGACTCTTTGGCCCAGAAGACTGCGAACCTTTTTGTCCCTTCGTCTCCGGCCTGGCCGGACTAGGTCCCGGCTCGACGCCCAGCGGAGACGATCTATTGCTGGGGGTAGCCGCTGCTGCTTCTGCGATGACTGTAGCCGGGCTGATGCCCCACGGAAACCTGAGAAAGTACTTGGCCGCATTGGAAGAACTTCCGGCTGATGCTACTACCGAAACCGGGCGTGAGATGATCGCGCACGCCGTCAGGGGTGCTTTCCCGGAACCGTTGCTGCGTTTTGTTGCCTCTCTGGGCCGACACAAAGAAAACAAGAGCCACGTCAGCCGACAAGCCGCCAGACTCACGCGCATCGGCAATCATTCCGGTTGCGATATGCTGGCGGGAGCATTGGCCCTGGCTCGCCGGGCAACATCCGGGCAAGGAGCACCGACATGATCGAACGGGTCATCATTTCCAAAGGCAGCTATCACGACTCGGCTTTCTTGATGCGCCTATCCAGAGAAATTTCCGAACTGAGCGGAGTCGCAGAGGCGGTGGTTTTGATGGGCACCGAGATGAACCGTCAGTTACTGGCAGATGCCGGATTCAAGGATCCCGAACTCGAACAAGCAACGCCCATGGACCTGGTAACTGCCATCCGTGCTGAAGCCCAAGAAAATTTTCAGGCCGCCCAGCAGGATCTCGCGCGGCTCCTCAAAGTTGCCGCCGCAGGCGTTGGCGCCAATCAATCTGAGCGCATCTATGACAATCTGGCAGCAGCCATGCAGGCCCAAGCCGACATCAATCTGGTATCCATTGCCGTACCGGGCCAGTATGCAGTCTATTTATCCGATCAAGCCCTGGATGCTGGCAAGCACGTCTTTCTGTTTTCGAACAACGTAGCCATTGAAGACGAGCTCAGACTCAAACAGCGGGCCCGTGAATTGGGCTTGCTGTTGATGGGCCCGGATTGCGGTACCGCCTGGTTGGCGGGCGTGGGGCTTGGCTTTGCCAATCGGGTGCGGCGCGGGCCCATCGGTCTGGTAGGCGCCTCCGGCACCGGCATGCAGGAAATTGCCTGCCGTCTGCACAGCCAGGGGCTGGGAATCTCACAAGGCATCGGCACCGGCAGCGCCGATCTGTCTGCCCAGGTCGGTGGCATCATGACCGAGGCTGGCATTGAGCTGCTGGCCAATGATGATCAAACCCAGGTGATTGTCCTGGTGGCCAAACATCCGGCCCCAGCGGTGGCCGATCGTTTACACCAAATCCTTACCGCCATCGACAAACCGGTGGTGGTGCGCTATTTGGGCCAGTCACCACGGGTATCGGTAGCCGGGCTAAGCTACGCGGCCGACCTAGACCAAGCCGCCAGTCTGGCAGCGGCGTTTGTGCGCAAAAAGAAATACCAACAGCCGGACATCACCCCCTTGGCCATGTTGGGCACGGAGGCCAAGACCCCGGGGCGCCTGATTGGATTGTTCGGCGGCGGTTCGCTGGCCGCCGAGGCAGCCATGCTGCTTGGCGAAGCCGGCCTGGAGATCGAGGTTCCTGATCATCCACTGGCCTTTGATGGAGGAGTAGAAGGCTCTGCTCATCTGGTCATAGATGCCGGGGCGGATTTCTATACTGTCGGCAAGCCGCATCCTATGATCGATCAAACCCTGCGTTGCCAGATGATTCGCGCTGTCTTCGCAGACCCAAAAGTGAGTCTCTTGCTCCTGGATCTGGTATTGGGTGACGGCGCTCATCCAGATCCGGCCCCGGAACTGACTGAAACCATCTTTCAAGCCCGTCAGCAACGGGGCTTGCATCCCCTTTTGGTGATCGCATCGGTGAGCGGTACCGATCTCGACCCCCAGGATCTCAAGCGGCAAATTCTTCTGCTGACTTCGGCCGGCGTACAGGTACCAGCCTCGTCCGCGCGCGCCGCCAAGCTAGCCGCCGCGGTCATGACCAAAGGAGCCGGCCATGTCGCCTGATTTGGTTCACGATCTCATGCAAGGTCCGCTGGCCATTGCTCATCTGGGTCTCGAAGATGTTATGAGTGGCGCCCGATCATCCGGGGTGGCCGTCAGCCAGGTTGCCTTTCAACCTCCAGCCGGCGGCGATCCCAAACGCCTGCAAAAACTTTCCGCTTTGCGGAAGCCCAAGATTGCCGAAGCGATCGATCAGGCCAATCAGCAGGGGCTCGATAAATTATTGGCCGCCCAGCCTCAGTTGGTCGGTGTCGGAATAGCCGGAGACTGGATTCCGGGGATGGAAGCCGATTTGTTTTTACACGCCGGCCCCCCGATTGAATGGGCGCGTATGTCCGGCCCCCTGCGGGGCGCCGTCATCGGCGGTATTCTGCTAGAAGGCCTGGCCCAGACCCCCGCCCAGGCCGAGCAACTGGCCGCCGCCGGCAAAATCCGTTTCGCTCCCTGCCATCATCATCAGACCGTTGGTCCCATGGCCGGCTTGGTGACTTCGTCAATGCCGGTCTGGATCATTGAGGACCTACACTCCGGCCAACGCAGCTTCTGCACTCTCAACGAAGGCCTGGGCAAAGTACTGCGCTATGGAGCCTATAGCCCGGAAGTGATCGAACGGCTGGGTTTCATGGCCAACATTTTGGCGCCCATCCTATCCGAAACCCTGCAGGCCCACGGACCAATCGATCTAAAAATGCTGATGGCCCAAGCGCTCCACATGGGCGACGAAGGCCACAATCGTAACCGCGCCGGTACTTCCCTACTCATTCGCGAGTTGGCCCCCGCGATGGTCAGACTCAAGCGCGACTCAGCCGAAATCGCCCAAGTGCTGGCCTTCATCCATAGCAACGATCATTTCTTTCTGAACCTAAGCATGCCCATGGCCAAGTGCATTCTAGCCGGCGTCGAAGACCTCCCTTTTTCAAGCATGCTATCGGTCATGGCCCGCAACGGGACTGATTTCGGCATCCAGTTGGCCTGCCTGCCCGGCCGCTGGTTTATAGGTAAGGCCCAGGACATCGAAGGTTTGTACTTCCCTGGCTTCTCCAAAGAAGACGCCAACCCCGATATCGGAGATAGCACCATCATGGAGACCGTTGGCATCGGCGGCTTTGCCATGGCAGCCGCCCCGGCCATCGTCCAGTTCGTCGGCGGCACCGCCGATGATGCGCTCGAGACCACCCGACGCATGGGACAAATTACCATTGGCCGCAACCCGATCTGGACCATCCCGCAACTCGGTTTCGCCGGGGCCCCCACCGGAATCGATCTGCAAAAAGTAATCGAGCTCAACATGCTCCCGGCCATAAACACCGGCATCGCGCATCGCGAACCAGGAATCGGCCAGGTCGGCGCCGGCTTGACCTCGCCACCCTGGGAATGTTTTCACCAAGCCTTTGACGCTTTCTATGAGCATTGCCAACAATTGAAGGAGGTTACAAATGCTACCGATTGAATTATCCATCCCCTTGGGCATTGGCACTCCGGCCTGGCCAACCTATGAGCCCCTGCAAATGAAGTACTTCAAGCGCCTGGCCCCCAACGGCGCCAACGGCCAGTTGTTGACGCATTCTAATCACGTCGGCACCCACTTAGACGGCGAGATCCATTTTTACTCTCCGGGGCGGGACATTGCCTCGCTGCCTCTCGACTACTTGATGCATGATGGCGTGATCGTCGATCTATCCGACGCCGCCGGCGAATACGATGTCTACACCTCCAAGATGGTCGAGGATAGAGTCGAAGTAAAAGAAGGCGACATCCTGATCATTCACACCGGCTACCATCATTTCGGCTGGGATCAACCCACCGCCGAGGAAGTCGCCTACATGGTCAAACACCCCGGTCCCGACCGGGAATTTGCCGAGTGGGCCAAAAAGAAAAAGCTCCGCTGGATCGGAGTCGACTGCGGCAGCGCCGATCATCCCATGAACACCACTATTCGAGAATGGATGCCCCGCCAAGCCAAGGAAGCCGATGCTCATTTCAAGAAAAAGTACGGCATGCCCCTGGCCGATTTCTTTGACGATTCCAAGTACCAATTAATGCACCTGGAACTGTTCAATCACAGTATCGTCCATGCCGAGTGTATCGGCGGCGACATCGACCTGATGCTCAACCAACGCGCCACCATCGCCGCCTTCCCCTGGCGCCTGGTAGATGGCGAATCATGCATCTGTCGAATCGTGGCCTTCGTCGAAGATGATCGTCATGTCGATCTAATGAAAAAGAAAGAAAAAGCCAAACTGACCCGCTTTGGCGACATCGCCGGCAGCGAGAACCCCTGGTTACACGACGAAGGCCGTGCGCGGGCGGGCAAATAGCCAAGCTGCCCACCTTTCTGGCGAACATATTTTAAACCGTCCCCGGTTTTCTTGCCCTTGGTTGTGTATATTTGAATATTTACTTGAACTGACTAGTCGGATATTATGTAGCTATTGTTCATTCGATGGAGATTACCAGGGGAGATCCGCCCATGTTACGAAACCCTCTTAATTATTGTGCTTTCGTCCTTCTTCTCGGTCTGGTGGCCCTGGCTTGCAGCTCGGGTACCGCCCAAAACGACAGTCGCCCTTATTGTGATCGGGCCGATGGGCCCTATACCGAGGAGCGGGCCTTGTACGCTGCCTATTGTGACGCCATGGAGCGCTGTGGCCTGGGCAAAGAGTTGGGCTTCGCCTTCGCGTGTCGCCAAGAGTGCGTACAGAGCTTCGACTTCGGCTCCACCTGCGGCATCGCCGACGACGAGTACGATATCGATCGCTGGAACTACCAGCTAGAAGTTCGTCAAGTGGTCTACGATCAGGAAATGGGCAAAGAATGTATCGCCTGGTGGGATGCGGCCGATTGCACTTTGGTCAAAGAGTCCCTGCATAGCGTTCAGTACTATGACGACGATTCGCGCCTGCCCGAGGCCTGCCAAAATGCCCTGCAAATTCCCGATGAGGGTGGCAATCCGCTAGCGGGCACCGTGGGCGAAGGCGAGGTCTGTCAGTACGACAACGAATGTCAGGAAGAACTCTACTGTGGCCGACCGGCAAACATCGGGGACGAGGTTTGCACCACTTGCCAACCCTATCCCGGCCCTGGCGAGCCCTGTCACAACGGCTGGTGCGGACCGGGGGCCTATTGCGACTACAACAGCGATCCAGGAATGTGCGTGGCCCAATCGGCAGCCGGCCAAGCCTGTGAGAATTACAACCATTGCCTCTCGAATCGCTGCTATCAAGACATCTGCATCGACCCTCTCGCTGACGACCAGCCCTGCGATGACAATGCGCAGTGTGAATCAAGTTTCTGCTATGAGGGCAATTGCTTTACCCGCCGGGAGGAAGGCGGGCCCTGTAGCGAGAATGTGGAGTGCGCCACCAACCGCTGTTTCGAGAACCATTGCATCCCGATCTACCGTGTGGGTGAGCCCTGTGAAGCGCACGCCTATTGTCAGTACTCATGCTACCAGGGTCTTTGCATCGATCGCCGCGAGGACTCCGAGCCCTGCGACGAAGACTTGAACTGTCGCTCTGACTCAACCTGCTACCTAGGGACTTGCGTCAACTCCAGCAACCTTCCAGAAGGCGCTCCCTGCGAGCAAGACTACACCTGCGGTCTCGGCCCGTGCATCGAGGGCTTGTGCACGGTATGGAAAGACTACGGCGAGTCCTGCACGGTTGCCGAAGTGTGCCTCTGCGGCATTTGCTTCGAAGGCGCCTGCGGCTTGCCCAACGGCGAAGACTGCCACCAACACAGCAACTGCCGGTCGCAAAGATGCCCCAACAACCTGTTCTGCGTAGACCCCCTGGCCGATGGCGAGCCCTGCGAATGGGACGAGGAGTGCGCTTCCTGGATCTGTATGGACGGCGAGTGTTTCACTTACAAGAAAACCGACGAAGTTTGCCAGACAACATCACAGTGCGATTCGAATTACACCATCTTCTGCGATCCGGCTACCCTGACTTGCCAACCCACACGCTACAGCGGCGAGCCCTGCACCGTCGACGATGCCTGCCGCAAGGAGTTCTGCGATCTCTTGGCCGGCCTGTGTGGCATTCCCGCCGGTGAGCCCTGTTCGTGGGACAATGAGTGTCAGGGCTACTGCGATACCGACACTTCCTTGTGCGCGGACCTGAAGACCGACACCGAAGACTGCAACCGTGACGAGCAATGCATCCATTACTGCCATTACAGCCGCTGCCTTCAGAGCAAACCCTACGGGGCCGAATGTGTCTACGATGTCGAATGCGAAGGCGGCTTCTGCAGCCGCGATTACAATCGTTACCGCTGTCGGGGCCCCGGCGAGTGCTTCAGCCACGAAGACTGCGACGCGGACAGCTGGTGCAACGAGGATGATTTTCCCGCCCTCTGCGTGGCTCTGAAAACCGACGGCGAATCTTGCGAGGAAGACGCCGAGTGCGAAAACTACTGCTACTATAATTGCATGGAGCAAAAACCTTCCGGCGCCCCTTGCGATGCCGACGAGGAGTGCTGGGACAACTTGTGTGAAAACGGCTCATGTACCAAGCCTGGCCTGTGCTGGTCCGACTCCGACTGCCCCGAGGAACAATTCTGCGACTATAGCCTCTATGATCCCATGTGCACAGACCCCAAACCAGACGGTTCTTCCTGCGAATACGACGACGACTGCCTCTCCGGCTGGTGCTCCCCGTCCGACACATGCAAAATACGCCCCACCTTGGGAGAGCCCTGTCAATACTGGGAATGCACGCTCGACTCCTACTGTCTCAACGGCACCTGCGAGCTACGCAAGATGCCCGGCGCGGCCTGCGACGAAACGTTTCTGAACGACGCCGAGTGCCTGGTCCCCAGCATCTGCCGTAACGGCAAATGCGAAACCATTTCCCTCGAGTGCGTACCCGCCGAACCGGGCGAAATGTGCACTTTTCTGATGGCTTGCTCTGCCGATGCTTATTGCGACTTGATGGACGGCTTTACCTGCAAGAGACGAAGCAAAGTCGGCGAATCTTGCGTGACTACCATCTGGCGCGTCGACACCTGTATGGCCGGCAGCCATTGTCAGGAAGAAAAGTGCGTAGCCTATGCCTCTCTGGGTGACTCCTGCGCCGATAGCGTCTGCGATCCCCACGAAGGCTACTGCGACTCCGGCACTTGTCAGTCCCTGAAATACGGCGGTGAGCTCTGTACCGATGACGCCGAATGCCTGGGCGGCGACTGCGAATATTGGGACCAAGACGAGTACCGCTGCTACGGCCCCTGCAAGCAACCCGAGTAGATGCCAATGCAAGCCCCCCGACCCCTTGAAGTTCTCTGCACAAAGTCTTTGGTATCCGTGAAAGAACTAGGCAAGACCGCCGGCGAGCCGGTGGTTTTGCAGAATGCTCCGGACGCGATATCGCTGGCGACCATCCGGGTGGCAGGCGGTCTGGGTATCATCGGCCTGTCCTTCTATTTCATTCACCAAGGGCTATTTTGGGTGGTCATTCCCGCGCTGGCCGGTTTCGGGCTTTTTTTCCTGGGCGTAAACCAGCTCAAAGGCCAAGACCGCCGAGTACGCCGGGTGCGGCTACACCAACATGGATTCACCTACCAAATCGGCAGCAAAACCCATGCGGTTGCTTTTAGAAATATCGAAACTGCGTCTATGGCCACAAGAACCGTAAACGCCAAAGGCGTGGCCATCGGCGTTTTCCACGATCTGAACCTCTCCTGTCAGGAACAAACCTATACTCTTTCTTCCTACGAAACACTCGGAGGTCTCCAGCCCCGGGAGACCGATCGCTTCGCCTTGTGGGCCCAGGCGGTAGTCGAAAAGTCTTAGCCAACACCAAATCGCGAATAGAATAGCTCAATTTGGGTATTGCTTGTTGGGACGCGCTCCTGCATTCTTCTTGCGGCTTCCTGGACGTTCAAATAAGAGATGGTCAATTTTTCGAGGGAGGAGAATATTATGGCGAAGAGCGAATCCGTTCTATCTGGGGGGCGCTTGAAACGCCTCTCGGTTTTCATGGTGGTTTGTGCCATAGCCGTGTTCTTGGTCTTTGGCGGTTACTCGGCCTGCTTCACTTATGTGCTGCCGGACGAATTCGCCATCAAGGAGTCACGCTTTGGTGATGGTATCATTCCCGGGGTGAACCAGGGCGGGCATGTGTATTTCACCGCGCCGGGGGTAACCTATCATCGTTTTCCGCGCACCTGGCAGGTTCTCGACTTCAATCACTTTGCTTACGAAAAACACCTCGAGGGCCACATTCCTGGTTACGACGGGGAAGGCACCTTGGAGATCCCCTCTTCGGACGGTTTTCTCAACCGCTTCGAAGTAACCATTCTTTATCGCATCACCGATCCTTCCATTGTCATCGATAAGGACAAGGGCGTGGGCAAGGGAGATTTGTTCAAGCAGTTCGTCAAGACCAAGGCCGACCCGGCCTTGAAGAAAGCGCTGGGTCAGATGGCGGCCGAGCAACTCTATGATGTCGATATCCGTCAGAAGCACGCCACCGAAGCCCAAAAGTTCCTCAACGATGATCTCAATCCGGTGGGTATCGAAGTGGGAGAAGTGCTCATTCGCCAGTTTAAATACATGCCCGAGTATGAAACCAAGATCAGCGCCAAGGTGCTGCAGCGACAACTCGAAATCGCCAACCGGCACCAGGCACTGGCCGAACAAATGCATGCCGAGGTTCGCAAGATCACCGCCGAAGGCCAGGCTGCGGTGGAAGTGGAGAAAAACCGCGCCGACAAAGAAAGGCGGGTCATTCGCGCCGAGGCCGACCTGTATGCCCGGCAAAAAGAAGCGGCCGGCGATTTGCTGGAGAAGCAGGCCCAGGCCCAGGGACAACTGCTGGTCAACAAGGCCTACGAGGGTGCCGGCGCCGACCGGTTGGTGGGCATCGAAATGGCCAAGAAAGCCACCGCCATCAAAAAGATTTACATCAAAAGCTGTCGCGCCGACGGGATGAACCCGCTCGACTTGCGCGACATGCTCAACAAACTTTCGGGCAGATAGAAAGGCGCCATCATGAAAAAACAAAAAAATACCGTCGCCACTCCCTTGACCATTCTGCTGCTGGCGGCCGCTTTGCTGGCCATGCCCATATCCGGGTGCGTACCAGGCTCGACCGGCACCAGCGAAATCGGGGTGAAATACTGCAAGTTCTGGTGCGGCGACAACAAGTACGAAACCATCGCGCCCGGGCAAACCATTTTCTACGTCCCAGTCAAAAACGACTGGTTCACCCTCAACTTGGAAATGCAGAGTTTCTATATGACCATGGATGCCAAAACCGGTGATCGTCCGCGCCGCGATGACCTGGTGTTCAAAACCAAGGAAGGCAACAATATCGGCCAAGACGTGGTCTTGACCTGGAAGATGGACCACACCAAGGCGGTCGATGTCATCGAGACCGTCGGGGCCAATATCGCGATCATCAAAGAGAAATACGTCCGGCCCATCGCTCGTAGCATCATTCGTGACTACTTCAATCGGCTGCGCTCTTCCGAGTTTTACGAAAGCCAACGTCGTTTCGAAGAAGCCCAACTTGCCACCGAGGAGTTAAAAGAACGTTTCAAGAAGTACGGCATCCTGATTGACCGGGTCAGCCCCAAGAACTATCGCTTCGAAGACAAGCGTTTCCAAACCGCCATCAACGACGCAAAAAAAGCCGGCCAGGATCTGGAAAAATATCAACTCGAGAAGAGCTCACAGAAAGAGTTTTGGAAGAAGAAGCTGCAGGAACAGATCGGACAATCCAACGAGACCATCGCCGAGGCCAAGGGCGGACAGGCTTCCCTGAAACACCAGGCCGACGCCTACTTTGCCGAGAAAGAAAACGAAGCCCAAGCTATCTTGGCCGAAAAAAGCGCCCAAGCCCTAGCGGTGCGCAAATTGCGCGAAGCCATGGCCAGCCAAGGCGGGCAAATCGCCATCAAAATGGAGTACGTCAAACACTTCAAGCCTGATGATATTGTGATCTTGCCCTGTGATAACGGTGCCAAAAACAGCGTCACCGTCAATCGGCTAGATATCAACGACTTGATCCAGGCGGAGGTGGCCCGCCAAAGCCAGTAAGTTTTCAGGAGCTTGCCCATGGTGAAATTCGTCATTCAAATTCTGCTTGGCCTATCGCTGGCTGGCGCGCTGGTGTGGATATGGTATCGCCTCAATCGCCGACCGTCGGTCAAGTCTGGCAATAGTCGCTCGGCGCAACAACAAAAAACCAACCTGCGCCTAAATGAACTGGAACACCGCCTGGCTCGCGTGGAACAGCTTTTGGAGGCCGACGAGGACCTGCGGCGCAAACCATGAACCCACCCTTGCCACCGGGATAGACCTAGCGCCAATTCGATGTTATGAAAACAACATGAAAGCAACAAAAACGCGCCCGGAGTGGATCTTAAATATTGTCCTACCTTCCCTGCTTGCTAGTCTGTCGTTTTCGACAGCTGGTTGTTTGTATGCAACCCGCACCGAACAGCGGGTTCAAAATCTGCAAGTAGTGTCGGAACCAGCCCAGGCCTATGTATCTTGGCAAAAGCCGGGTGCTGAAAAGAAGCCCCTGGGCTATGCGCCCACCAGCCTCAAGGTTCCCTACGAGGTTCAAGTGCAAAAAGTAAATCGTGCTTGGTGGTGGGGAACCATCGGCGTCTTAGCGGCAACCGGCATCGCCGGTTCGGTCTGGACCTACTCGGATACCGATAACTACTCGACCACCGCTCAAGCCCTGACCTACAGCGGGCTCATTGGCGGTTTGGCGGCATACTATTTCTTCTATTTTATGGATGCCGGTGCCCGCTCGGCCCAACCGGCAAAACCCTTCCCGGTGCAATTGCACGCCTCGCTGAAAGGTTATGTGCCACAAAGCATGGAACTGCTATTGCCCACCGAGCAGACTCGGGTACGCATGATCTTGCCCCCCGATCCGGATTCCGTAATCGCCGAAGCCGCCAGAATACCGGCGCCGTCAACACCGACTTCCCCCGCCGTCGGGCCTGCCAGTGCCACCCGCGACATCGTCGCGGTATTCGACATCCAAGACGCCAGCGGCCAACTAAAAAAGCGCGAACTGAACCAACTCACCGACTACCTGGCCGCCAGCCTGACCCGTCAGACCGGCCTGCGGGTAGTGCCGCGCGATCAACTACGACAACGGCTGGCCGGCAACAAGCGTTCCAGCTACCGCACTTGTTACGATGAAAGTTGTCAGCTCGAGCTGGGCAAAGCCCTGTCGGCCCAGAAATCACTGTCCACCAAGCTACTGCGCATCGGCAGCAAATGTGCCATCACCGCCACCCTCTACGATCTGCGCACCGAAACCGCCGAGAAATCCGCCCTTCATCGCAGCAACTGTCACGTCGACAGCCTGCTCGACGCCATGGATGTCATTGCCACTCAGCTGCGCTAAGCAATCGGAAAACTTAATGACGAATCGGGCTAAGCGTCCGCAGCACGCGCAGGGATTGCTCGGCTACCATCCGCGAATGCTTGCGAGCAACAACCTGTATCAAGGAAGAACCAAGCGGTATCGGCACAGTCGCGGTTAACTCCGCGGCTGCCTTATTTAGGCGGTGATAGAAAGATTTCTTGCCCTCGACGTAAATAATGAGATCACGTAAGGAGTCACCGTTCGACCAGGCCCGAATATTCAAATCGATGGTGTCGGCGGCTACTACCAGACCCGCGGCCTTGACTAGTACGCTGGGACTCCAATCCGGGCTATGAGCCTCGGACTTGACATTGACGCCTTTGGGCTTGCCGCCAGTGAGCAATTGGAACCGGCGCACACTGAGAATGCGCCCCTTCTGATCACTGAAGCGAACCGTCAAGGAGGCTTTGTTACTACCCGTTTTCCGGCTAGCCATGCCAGTAAAGCAACAGCTACCGCTATGGCCGGGTTCGAGCGATTTCAAAGGGCAAACTTTGTCATTCCAACTAGAGACCGATCCCGAACGGCTATCGATGGAAACAAAACCCACTGGAGAAGGACGGTGCCCAAAATTCTTGATCTTGACCCTCAAACGCACTGGATCGCCGGCAGTCTTCACTGCCGACGGCGCTATTGCCTCAAAAGTAAGGTCCAGCCCCAGACGGGCCGGGGCCGGCCTCTCTATGCGAAAGAAAACGGGCTGTTGTTTTTGCGGGCGAACCAACAAGCCTCCGCCAGGGCCGTGCCAAACCAACCGCACCGGATCCGCGCGTGCCACCGCGGTCGAAGGAATATGAATATCGATTGTTCTTTCTTGGCTTTGACCGGGCATCAAGGAAGGGAAGGCGATTTCGCGCTCGGAAAGATGTTGATTTTCTGTCACCAAATGGCAGGAGAGACCCTGGATAGCCACCACACCGGTATTGCGAACCCCGACCCGAACGCGTGCCAGTTCACCCGCAATTGCTTCCTGGTCGGCAAACTCTACCGTAAAGGATAGCTTATCTTTCTTTGGTCCTGCGTCCTCAATGTCAATCCTTGCCAAGGCGACCCGGATCTTCTGGTCCTCGACTTTGCGCAGACCGACCCGGGCCGAAGCGGAACGTGGCCTGAGTTTTCCCAACCATGGTATGTGCTTTACAAATTCCACCGCCAGAGCAACCGCTCGTTCAGATTTCTCGCCTTTGCTTTCTTCCAGGTAACGGAAAACTTCGGCGCTGTCTTCGCCTGGTTCCTTTCTGCTAGCCGAAAGCGCGGTGCTGATATCTGCTTCCCGGTGAGGGACTGGCCAATGACGCCAGCGTAGACGATCCCGGCGCGCACGCACAGGCCGCAACTCTACGTCGGGGACGACTCCCTTGCCCTGGATATCCCTCCCTTTGCCCGTATAGTATCGTCGCACGGTCACCAGCAGAATGCCGCCGGGAACCTCCACCGGAACTTGCATGCTGCCCTTGCCAAAAGTTCTTTGGCCCACGATCAAAGCTCTTTCGTTGTCTTGCAGTGTGCCAGCCAGCATCTCGGAAGCGCTAACCGATCGGCCGTTGACCAGCACCACCATGGAAACCCGCGGCGCGGTACCGCATGAGCTGGCGGCCAGTCCTAGCTTTTCCCGACCGTCCCGGCTCTTGACCACCAGCACGGCTCCCCGATCAATGAAGAGATCGGCTATTTGCAAGGCCTCCCTCACCAGGCCGCCCGGATTGTCCCTGAGATCAAGAACAATGCCCCGTAAATTACGCGCCTTGTTCAGCCAGGATTTCATTTCATCAGCCACCCCGGGGACAAAACCACTTAACCGAAGGTAGGCAATTCGACCCATTTTCTTGCCCGCAAACATTTTGGTTTTTCCAAGCTCTTCTCGGATCATAGTCTCCGCATAGGGCTTGCCATCTCGATTGCGTTCCATAAACAGGGTAATCTTGCTGCCCGCCACCCCGCGCAGCAACCATTCGGCTTCGATGGGTTCGAGATCGTCAGCCGGCATTCCATCCAGACTAAGCAGCAGGTCGCCGGGCAAGATACCCGCCCGGCTTGCCGGCCCGTCGCTTATGACCGACAAGACGACTAGCCGGTCGCCGTTGCTTCCGAAACGAAGCCCGACCCCGACCTCGGGCTCTGCGCAGCCCTCGGAACTAAAATAACAAAGGTCGGCCTCGTTCCACAGCAGGATGGTATGCGGGTCCAATCCGTCCAGCAGGCTCTGCGAAAAGACCCGGTCCAATTGCTGCCCATCGAGATCGGTAATCAGCTCAGTGGCAGCGTGGGCCAAGCGACGAGCGCATGATTTATAGCTCCACAAGGGACCCGCTAGTGGACAGCTGACCTTGCGTGCCTCTCCCCCACTCGTCAACATGACGAAGCCCGATTTCTCGTCCAGCTCGACATCCAGTTCAGGGAAGTTGCTCAATAGCGAGGCGGCCGACCGCAGCAATACCGGCAGACGCAAGCGTTGGGGTTGGACATAAATTCGCTGCAAGGTATCGAAGACCTTTTCGGCCGCCGGCAAGCGTTGCGTTTCTGTGACTTCCCGGACCTGGGCTCCAAGCTCAAGGTGCGGACGGGAAGTGGGACATCCCCCTCCGGACAGGAGGAAGAAGACCATCAACAGGTTGCGCGCAAGCTGACTCATCGGTTCCTGGCTATCGCTCCGACATGTACTGTTTTGATCTGATCGCCACAGATAATATAGGCATAAGGATACCGGAGATTCACATCCTGGCAACTCTGGATCGGAACCGAACCCACGTGTCGCCAGCTACCCCGGGCTCGTTCATAAAGCCGTAAGGCCAGGCCGGCATCACCAATGGCGGCCAACCATCTCCCGCTCCCGTCCAGCCGCAAAATCGTTCCCATTGTATCCTTGTTGACAGAGAAGATATCAAGTCTCCCGTTGACCAAGCGGGCGGTCTCTCCCTTGCCATTTACCAGGATCATACTGCGTTCAAAAGATGTCGATTCGACAATGGGCGAGTCTGGAGAAAACTCAACCGGGAAATCATAGGCGGATAAGCTGTAGCGTTCGTCGAGACCCAGTCCCCTTTTCATATCGTAGACAGTAATGCCGTCATCGGTTTTGGCGATCAATTGTTGTTTGCTGCCAGTGACAAAGCTGAAATCTCCCTCACCGTAAGTTTTGGAGAATTTGGAGTCCATATCGACTTCATGCAACAAGCCGGATTCGGTGGTGAAAAAAAACCGCTCGCCGATAAATGTCCCAAAAGTGACCTGCCCAACGCGGGCGAAATCGGCCGCGGTAGAATTGATTTTGACTTGCCGCAGTGAGTGGCAGTCAACCAGCTCAACTCCATGGCCGTAAAGAGCAACAAGTTTTCCGTGCACGACGACCTTGTCCCGCACATTGTGCCTGGTACCACGCGCCCCCACCTTACGGACATAGCTGTAGGCCAGCCGCAAGGTATCAGGAAAGATTGGGTCATAAAGTTCGAATCCGTCTAGTGTTGAAACCAATATGAGCTTACTGAAATCAGTAATTTCGCCGAGAAGAGAGCTGGCCTTGGTTTCAGCCAGGATGGCGTTTCTGGTGTCCCATGAGATAGCAGGAATGTCCAGGGAGGATATGCCCAACAGGTTGGCCGTCCCCCAAATCCAGAAGGGATTGACCTTGCCATCAACGATGGTAAATATCTCGGCGGCCACACCGTTAAACGGAGACGTGAATTCGACCAACTCACCCTTTTCGCTAAACAGCTGGACCTGTTGATCAGGCAACAATTCAGTAATTCGATAAACCAGCTGTCCCTCATAGGAGTCTAATTTCCTCAAACCTTTCTTGAACTTGGTCTGCACACCGAGGCTGCGAAATTTATCGGTGATTTGGGCACGTGCTTCCTGGTCGAAAAACCCTTCCAAAAAAACCGGTATGATTTTCTGCGGCTTGACGCTCACCGATTCCATCCAGGCAATGATCTTGCGGGCATGACCGGCAAATTCGCCGCCGGCCTGCTTACGCAGGTACTCCTCGAAAGGCTTTTTGTGTAAGCGATAGATGGCAACAATGGCCATGCGGAAGTAATCGTAGGCATCCTTGGTCCGGGCGGCTACGGTCTCATCCTTACAGTCTTTAAGCAGACGCTTTATTCCGTTCAAATATCGAACGGCTATATACAGCTCTAGCTTCATCTCCTGCAACCGTGCCTCCACCTGATCCTGCATCGGGGAGTCGGGATATTTTTTCAAATAGAATTTCAGGTCGTACATTTTCGCATTGTCACTCAAATCGAGAAATGCGACCCGGGCTTCGAGTTCCTTGGCTTCCGCCAGCCGGGGATGATCGGGATTCTGACTCACAAAGTTCCGATACCCTGCAGCGGTGTTCAGCTCGCGCACCTGCACAAAAGCGTCGGTACAGGAACCCACGCCTGCGACCAACAAAACGATAGCAAACACTGCCCCAGATTTGTTCATCACCAGTTCCACCCCCATATTTTTAGTCAGTTAGAGATCGTTAACCAGCTGGAAAGCAACCCATCCTTGAGTGGATAAATCTTAGTTATGGCACGTAGTTACCGGACCAACAGTTCCAGCTCAGAACTCCAGGGATCGGTGCGTAGGTTGTATTTGAAATAGCTGATGTGGGCCAGGTTGCCGGCGGCGTTGAGTATTTGGTCGATGAAGAAGCCGTGGGCGCCGTCGTATTGGGCGTCGGCGAGTTTGCGGGCCAGGATCTCGAGGTTCCAAATGCCGGCGGCGTTGCGAACTGCGTAGACCAGATCTAGCGCGCTGCCATCTTGATAAGCGACGCGTACTTCGCCGGCGGCGTCGACCACCAGTTTATTGAAGTTGCCAACCCAGTGCAAAGAGCCTACCGCAGCGGCCGGATCGACCGGATCACCGTTCTCATCGCGCGCGCCTAGATCGACCAATTCGACTTTGGCGCCGGTGAACAACCAGCCGCCGCAACAATGATCGAGACAGGCGATGCTCGCGCCGCAATCGCCGTCACCGCTACAACGGTCGGCGGGGGCACAGACGGGTGGACCCTCAAAAGAACCGTAGTACAGGTCGCCCAGATCGGCGTCCTGGTAGGCCAGGTGCAAGACGTTGGCCGGGTTATCCACAAAGAGGCTGACATCGGTACCCAAATCACCTTGGTCGTTGCCCTGGCCGTCTTCGCCGACCAAGAGTACCGGGCCATCGAATGCGGAACTGGCCGCATCCCACCAGGCCAGGCTCAGGTTTCCGAAGCTCGAGTCATAGTAGGCCAACACCGGCGAACCGTCTGCCAGCAAGGCCAGATCCACAAACAGACCCACGCCGGGAGGCAGGTCATCAATGCCGGCTTCGCCGCCTTCGTCTTCACAATTGCCGGCGATACAAACTTCACCATCACCACAGCCGGCGCCTTCCGCGCAATTGGCTGGGTCATCGAGCACGGCGCAGATGCCGCTGTCGGCCAAACAGGCTTCGCCGTCGGAGCAATCTGTCGGCGCGCAGGCGACGGTCGCCGAAGCGACGGTATAGAAGGTCCAGTCGGCGGCCGAGGCGGGCGCGGCCACGGTGGCCCAGGCCACGCGCACCGACGAGAGCAGGTTATGCTTGAGGGTCATGTAGGCGATGATCGGCTTGGCCTCGCCATCCAACACCATGGAGGTATAACGACCGGTAAGCCCGTCAGCGTCAACAACGTGAATCTCCCAGCCGGTATCGGTTTCGGCGGCGAATTTCAAAACCCCGTTGGTGGCATCAAAGTAAGAAATGCGGGCCAGGCCGGTGTCGGCATCGACTACGATGTCGGTGTCAAAACCGACTTCCTCCCCGGGCTCGGCAATACCGGCACGGGGCCCAGCCGCGGCCCCGGCGCAGATCGCGTCAGTGGGTACCCCATCGAGGATGGTCCAATCGACGTAGGCGTCGGCAGCGGCCGAAGCGGCCACACCATATACCAAATCGCCGTAAGCATCACCCGATGCGTCTTGCAACAGGCCGTAGAAAGCCGAAATGACCGGCACGCCGTCGTTGCCCAGGGCCAGGGCAGAGAATCTGCCGGCAAACGCGTCGGGCAAGGCAGGCATGGGCTCACAGGTACAATCGACGCCATCGAGCTGACAAGTTTGTTCGTTCAATATGCCACCAGGATTCGGATTGGGCTGCTCGCAACTGGGGCAGCTTTCGTCCTGACAAGCCACCGGCACCGGTTCGCAAGTGCGCGAGCTTTGGCAGCAATAGAGCGGATCTTGACAGGGAGCACCGCAGGGATGGCCACACACACATTGACCGTTGCTACAGCGAGGCAAGTAGCCATCTTCCTCACAAACGACAAAAAGTTCGAAGTCAGGGTCAACGCACTCGGCGTCGGTCTCGCAGCGAACGTATTCGCAACTGGCACAGCCGATTTCGGCATCGAATTCGCCACAAAAACGCGGCAAATCCCCATCCGGCGGGCAATCGGCGTCTTCGGTGCAGGCAAAGCTCACACAACATTTGTCCACACACTCCATACAATCGCCTAGTTCCGCGCAATCGCTGTCGCGGCCACATTCGTTTTCACAAGCCGCGCCGCAATCGGTGGTGCATTCTCCGTCGGTCCCGCAGCACTCCCCCGCCCCCGGACAATCGGTAGCTTCGGTGGCCTGGGTGCAGGCAGGCCCTTCGCGCTCCACACAGCAGCCTTCCAAGCAAGCAAAGCCATCATTGCAATCGGTATTATACGTGCAATCCCCATTGGGACAGTTGAATGAAGAACTGCCGCAATCACATGCCGTCCCGGCCATCAAAGTCATAGCCAACGCCAAACTCATCCAAACCGAAGCTTTCACTATTTTGACTCCCCTTAATTAATTGGTCTGGTAATTCAACACCAGAAAAACCGCGATGTCGTCCTGACTAACACCGTTGTCTGAATAAGTAATGGCAAATTTCCGCGAACCCGCGTTGTAGACATGGCTGGTAATGCCCGTGTTCTGATCGGTGACCACGTCACCGGGCACACCCAGCTCCGTTTCCCAGGCTGCCTTGCTGGTGGCCAAACCGTGACCGGCGGCCGTCTTGCCGTAAAATGGGGCATATATCGAGGCCACCAACAACTTGGTCACGTTGTACTGGGGCTCGTCGCCGCCGACGATTTCCAGGCCCAAAATCCGGTAAGTATCCAAATAAAAATCGATGGGCACGGGACCATATTGGGTATCGATGGTGAGACTGAAAGAATAATCCCAGTCTGGATTGCCCAAGGCACCGAGGTGCTTGGAACGAAGGTCACCGATATCGGTGCCATCACCAAACAGGATGGTGGTGCCCCCGAACTTGAGAGTGCCAGAGCCGGGATTGATGACCGCATTGGGCGGCTGCTGATAAGGACGGGTGACCGTGAAAAAAGTGGCCACATCACTGACGTTGTAGCCCACAAACAAGCCCAGCGTGAAGTAGTACTCCATCTTGCCGCCGGGATATTCATTGTAAGCGGGAACCACGGTAGCCAAATCGGGTGACGGGTAGCGACCGTGAACCTGGGCCAAGGTAGAGCCCGGTCCCAGGCCATCAGCGGTCTTGGCATTGAGCCCGGAAAACGCCATCAAGGAGATGACATGATCGTCGTTGTCGAAGACTTGATTGGGGCTGGCGTTGGAATCGATGCCCGAGGCCGATAGGGTTTGGTTCTTGAAAGATAGCGTGAATTTAGCCGAACCAACCGCCGCGCCGTTTTCGCCCAGAGCAGAACGAACATTGCCCAAGGTGTAATAGGTGGAACGACTGGCACTAACCTGCACCGGGCCAATGCCCACTCCGGGAGTCAACAACAGAGATGTCCCAGGGCCGGGATCTGAGCCCGGATCTCCACCGAGATCGCTCGGATTACTGCCTGGGTCGCCGCCGTCCGGCAAGGGACCGCCATCGGGATGAATACCCTGGTCCAGAACGCAAACCCCATGATTGCAGAAATAACCGGCCCGACAGTCAAAATCTATCTGGCAGGATTCCCAGCCCAGGCTGTTTTGGCATATGCCCCCCGAACAAACCAGGCCATTGGAACAATCCGTGTCGGTCACGCAAATTTGGACGGTTCCCTCCTGACAAGCCGCAGTCAAAACCATCGCCACCCACCCCGAAACCAGCATCATAAGAGTAGCAGTCCGCTTCATGCCCCCCAACCTAGCAGCGACCGGCCCCAAAAGGCAAGCCCCGACCTGATCCTGCCCCAACCCGCCCGTTTCTTGTCTTAGCGACAGAAAAAGTGATAATGGATAGAGGTCTAACCTAGCGGGAGGCAATGTGGTACTCAGGCAAGCAGTCGGCGACCTGAATCGCATGCGCCAGATTTTGCAGGTCATCGTCAAGCACGGCTTCGGCGATCTGCTTGATCGGGCGCGGATTTTCGAACGGCTGCGGATTCGCAAACCAAAAACCGAAGAAGATCGCGCCCATAGCCCGGCCCAGCGCTTCACTCTTTTGCTGACCGAGCTTGGTCCCACTTTCATCAAAATGGGACAGCTGCTGTCTTGCCGCCCCGACATCCTGCCCGCCGAATACATTACCGCCTTGTCGGTACTGCAGGATCAGGCGCCCCCATTTCCCTATGCCCAGGTGGTTAAGATCATCAAGAAAGACCTGGGACAGAAGCCTGAAGACCTATTTAGCGCATTCGAAAAAGAGCCCATGGCTTCGGCCTCGATCGCGCAGGTGCACCGGGCCGTGACCAAAGACGGCCAAGACGTGGTGGTCAAGGTCAAGCGTCCGGACATCGAGCTAACAGTCCGCAGTTCCCTGGATATTCTCTATTATCTGGCCCATCTGCTGGAAGCGGTGGCGGAAGAAGGCGCGCTCTACGCTCCCACCGAGGTGATCAAGGAGTTCGACCGGGCCATCGGTTTTGAAATGGACTTGGCCCGCGAGGCCCAAAACCTGCGTTCCTTTGCCAAAAACTTTCATGGGCGCAACAACCTGGTTATCCCCGAACCTCTCGATGATCTTTCCGGGCGCAACGTGCTAACCATGCGTCGGATCAAAGGCCTGCGCATCGACCAGGTGGAGCCCGGCAGCGATCTGGCCCAAAAAGCGGCCATGAATCTCATCGAGGGATTTTTCCAACAAGTCTTTGAAGACGGCCGTTTCCACGCCGATCCGCATCCGGGCAATCTCCTGGTGCTCGACGACGGCCGGATGGGCTTGCTGGACTTCGGCCAGACCGGCACCTTGGCTTCGGCCCAGCGCAGCACCATCGTCCAACTGAGCCTGGGCATCATCCTCAAAGACGCCGACACCGTCGCCCGGCTGGTCTACCGCATTGGCAGTCACTCCAAACGCGCCGATCTGGGCAAGCTCAAACAAGACGTCGAAGCCACCCTGGAAAGCACGCTGGAAGGCAAACTCGACCAGATCGACACCAGCCAGGTGCTGCAGAAGCTGCTCGATCTTTCCTGGCAACACCAAGTACGCATTCCGCCCGAATTCACCCTGGCGACCAAGGCCATGGTCACCATCGAAGGTGTGGTGCGCATGCTTCACCCCGAACTCGATCTGGCCAACATGGCCGCGCCCTACGTCAAGCGGCTGATGACCGAGCGCTATAGCCTCGACGACCTGAAGGGCGGCGCCGGCCGGGCCTTGTTGCAACTGACCAACATCCTCAACGAAGTACCCCAACAAATGTCACAAATTCTCATGGATCTCGAAGGCGGCCGCCTCTGTATCCAAGCCCGCGATCCCGAAGCCAACTTACTACGCAGATCGGTACGGGGCATCGGCATGGACGTCTTCTGGGGCCTCATTGCCGCCGGTCTATTGGGCGGTTCCCTGCCCGCGCTCATGTCTGGAGACCCAATCCCCACGGCCGCCTTGGTTGGTCTGGGCGGCACTCTGCTCATCGCCGTCACCGTCACCCTGCGTTATTTCCTGGCCCCCGCCATACGCAAACTCCGCCTTCGCTCCTGGCTCGAACGCCGCTGGGACGACAAAGATCCCAAGTGCTAAACAACTAGGCACCGAGTTTCTTGTGGGCCCGGCGGATGTTTTCGCGGGCGCCCCAATTGTAGGGATCGTAGCGGATGGCGCGGGTCCAGTAGATGATGGCTTTGCTATAGTGGGTGCGGGCCAAGTCTTTTTTCCCGGAACGGGCAGCCTGGGTACCAAGCGAACCGTGGCTGACACCTAGCTTGTATAAGGCTTCGACCTTGTGGGCATCGAGTGCCAGGGCGGCTTCGTAGTTCTGGCTAGCGGCAAGATAGTTCTTTTCTTGCAAGAAACCATCGGCCTTGGCCAACAGGGAGGCAACTTTCCGGCCCTGGGTGGTTTGAACCCTGGCGGCAACCGGAATGAGTTCGGGAATCTTCACCGGCGGAGGCGCCGGCTTCCTGAACACCACCTTGGCGTATTTCGACGGCGCGGGCGCGGGCGCTTGGGCCACCGGCACTTCTGCCTCGGCCTCTTTCACCACTTGCCCGCCTATCCGACGCAAGTCCATCTGGTCGATTACCATTTCGTCCTGGCCGGCCAACTTGCCATCGAAAGCCCGCAAAAACTCGAACTCTTTCATCCCCTCTTCGCGCACGAAGAGCCTGCCGGTCACTTTCTCACCAACGAGTGTTCCCCGGTACATATGCTCGAGCAAGTAGCGCTCCCCCTCGAACTCGGGATGAAGCACCCGGTAAAAAGTAATATTGTTGCCCTCTTGTTCCACCTTAAAACTAGTGTCACCGGCGTTGAGAGCTTGATAGGACCACTGCCCGCTATAGTTGCCGGCCGCGGACAAATCCGGGCAAAAAACCAGCAGCCCCAAACAGATGATTGCCACTTTCATTGGCTTCACTCCTGAAAAATTGAGTTCGGCTCATTTTGGCATGGAGTCTGATACTTGGTCCAATCTATTTTTTCGAAACCCCCTACAATTTACAAGTTCTTGACAAGATTGACGTCATTTTACTTCTGTCGGTAGGACTTTTACACAGGAGGTCGCCTACACTGAGGAAGTAATGAGTTGCTCAAGCCAAATAGTTTTACCCACTTTCCCGCGTCCTGCTCGTCCAGGGAGTCCGGCGCCAGGGGGTTTGAAAATGAAACGTTATCTGGTCATCATCGTTTTTGTGGCGCTGGGCTTATTGCTGGCGCTGTGGGCCCTGACAACTTCCACTGGCGAGACTGATGCCAAGCACTTAAGTATCGTAGCCGAAGTACAAGCAGGCCAAATCATCGAGGAGCTGATAACGACACCGCTGGCGATCTTGCCCCCTGCTTTCTCCGAGAACAATCCCTTGGCCGACGATCCTTATTTGCATCCGCAGCGCCTGGTCGAGGACAAGTTGTTACCGGATCTACGCGCCAACATCGCCTGCAAAGTCGGCCAATGGAACCTGGCCGCCATGCAAAATCTTGCCGGCCAAGCTCACGTTGAGGATCGAACCTGCCTGGCCTATGCGCGTTAATGCTTCACTTGCCCGCGGCGGGCATGAGCGCCACGTAGGCATCGTACTTCGCTTGCACCCTACTCAAATAAATGACCGGCTCACTGCCCCGACAGTATCCATGGCGGGCGCGTTGATAGTAACGTGGTTTTTCCAGCAAGAGCATGGCCTGCTCTACCTGGCCAAACCAACGGTCGGGGTCCAGACCTTGTTTGCGGGCCAGGCGGCGCGCGTCGTACACGTGGCCCAAGCCCACATTGTAGGCGGCCAGCGCAAAGCGTATCCTCTGGCGCATCGGCAAAGAAGTGTCGATGCGCGCCAAGAGGCGGGCGAGATATTTCACCCCGGCATGAACATTTTGCTCGGGGTCATAAAGTTTCACAAAGCCCATCTCTTTGCCGGTCGCCGGCATAACCTGGAGCAAGCCCTGGGCCCCGGCCCAACTCAGGGCCTGGGGATCAAACCTTGACTCCTGGTACATCTGCGCCAAAACCAAGCGCCAGTCGACAGCATATTTGCGGCCGTATTTTCGGGCCAGGTGGTCAAAGGGAGAGATGGCGCCCGACCGAGCCATGGCCTGGCTACGCACCTCGATCATGCGCTTACGCTTGGAAAAGTACTTGTGGCGCAAAGCACGATACCAGGCGCCACGACAATCTTCTTCGATAAATCGATTGATGCGCGCCAGCAGTTGCCCCGCATCTTTGCGTACCGCCAGCCCCAATGGTTTTTTCTCGGCCAAGACCAAGGTACCCTGGATGTCATCACGATAGGTCATTTCGACCGCCAGCAAAGCGGTGTTGGCAATGGTCAAGGCAATCTTCTTCTGGCCCACCAGGTCAATAAGATCTTCGGTCTCTAAATCCTCGTCTGCCCGCAGCAGGGAAAAACCCGGCGCCATCCAGGTAAAGGGCTTGAGGGTCTGGTAGTACTGGGAGCTGTGGCGGACCGTAAGCGACCGGTTCATCAGATCAGAGAGCAGAACAATCGGCTTTTCGCCGGCCGGCTGTACCAATGCCTGATTGGAAAAAGCAATCGCCTGCGAGTAGGCAACCTGATCGCCAAAGGGGTCGGCCTGCACTTTTGAGTTGACCACCAGGTCGGCTCTGTCTTCTACCAGCAAGCGGGTCAAGTCCTTGGGCACTTTGGGAACCACCACTTCCAGTCTCACGTCCAAACGCTTTGCCAGCAATTCCATCATCTCAAATTGAAATCCCACTTGCTGACCGCGGTAGATGAAATAAGCAATGGAGTTGTTGAGCATGGCCACCCGCAAAACACCGCGCTTCTTGATCTCGGCCAAGTTCCCGCGATACTGCTCCTGCCGGTGTTTGGTCAAAGCCTGCTCGTAAAGAAATCCATGGACCGTATCCAACAAATTGTCGGTCATTGCGCCCAGGTGGCGAATGGCAGCGGACCGGCTGCGCTCGGGCACCGGTGTCGCTTGCTCTGCCTGATCGTTTTTAGCCTCTTGGCAGCCTGTCGCCAAGGGCAAGCAGACCCACAGAATCAAAGAGACAACGTAGGCATAGTGGGAATGTAAACCGTTCATCAATCCATCTATGGTAACCCATATCAGCTTTTTCGTCTGCGCTTTTTGTCGCTATACATTTTTTCGTCGGCGCTGGCCAGCAAGTCTTGGATGGCAGGCATGGACTGTCCACGCGACAGATCGATCGGCACCAGGCCCACGCTCAGCGCCAAGGCCACCGAGCCATGCCAACTCTGGTTCGCCTGGCACACCGAGTTATCAATCCGTTCCCGGATAATCGGGTGATTCTCCCAAGTGGCATCCATCAGCAAGATGGCAAACTCGTCCCCGCCGATGCGCGCCACCACATCGGAGCCACGAAAGGTCTGCCCCAAAGCCTTGCCAATCAGCCGCAGCGCCGCGTCGCCTTCCTGGTGTCCGTGGATGTCATTGAGTTCCTTCAAGTGATCCAAATCCGCAAAGGCCAACACCGCGCTGCCGCGTTCCCGGGCCAAGGTCTCCAGGGCCTGCTCCGCACGAATGTCGAAGCCCCGCCGGTTGTGCAAGCCGGTTAAGGAATCGAGTAAAGTCATCTCTTTCGCCTTGGCCAAGGCCTGCCGCCGCCCGCGCGCCGCCCGCGCCAACAAATAAATCACAGCCATTCCCAGCAAGAACACCAAGCTCCCCAACCAAACCGCATTCTGGCGAAGAGACAGCTTGGCCAAGGAATAGTGACCCGCCGGAAAAGCAAGCGTGACCGCCCCCCGGATATCCCCTACCTGATAACCCTGGGTGGCATGGCACTCGAGGCAGGAAGCCTTGGTTAGCAATGGCGACGCATAATGAAACTGCGGCTCTTTGCCTGCCGGCCAAGCAAACTGACTAAACTCAGCCAAGTCCTTTTCCGCAAATAGCCGAAGCGCCTTACTTTCCCATGGAAAAGCCTTGTTCTCCGGACGAAGGGGCAAAAGACTGGTAACCCGCACCAACAATCCATCCGTGCCCACCGTAATCTCGCCCACCTGCCGCGTCATATAAGCCGGGTTAACCATGACCAACTGCTCGCCCTGAACCGACTCCAAGGTTCGCTTGTCAGCCGGCAAATAAGGATTGGGCTCACTCCCCGTGTTGGCCGGCACAAACACACCGCCATGGGACGCATTCCAAGCCCGAAAGTTGACCACCGTCTCAAACACCGCCCGCGCATGTTCCAGCGCCAAATCATCCACCCCAGCAGTCCCCAAGCGGTAACCAAAAATACTCCCGCCCACACAGAGCACCGCCCACAATCCCGCCATCACCAACGGCACCCAATTCCTGCGCGGCCTACTCGCTATTCGCTGTTTTCTGAGCATGAGCAATGTTCAGCATAATCAACTTCAAGAATTCTGACAAGAGCGCA
>JAUVBB010000116.1 GCA_030591445.1 Deltaproteobacteria bacterium
CAAGTATCGTGTTGTACAATCTTGAAGCGGCCCTGCATGTCTATGCCATTCGGAATGGGTGTTTTCCAACAACAGAAGAGGGCCTAGAAGAGCTGGTTGCCAAGAAAATAATGAAACTGATTCCTGCCGACATGTGGAAGAACGCGATTGTCTATCAGGTCCAGAGCGAGACCTTATGTACCATCAAATCACTGGGGGCAGACGGGAAAGAGGGAGGGGAGGGGGTGGACCGGGATCTGATGTTGGAAGTTACGAGAAGTCGAACAGATCGACCGTTGTCTAGTGTTCATGACATCTCAACCAGCGATTGACACACCATAAGAGGGCATTTCAATAGGGCCCCTTGAAAGGGGCAAATGCTGAAAGATTTCCCATATTTACATTGAATATCTCTCCGAGGTCCCTGGCACCTTAAGAGGGTCTCGCAAAAGGCAATACCTGCGAATCAACCTGTAGGGCTGGGGTTTATCCCCAGCCGGAAGTTAATTGAGCGCAAACAAATGCGGGCAAGGATATCCTACAGGACCGTACAAATCACGGAACCCCACACCCTACGGACAAAACTGAACCATACACTTTTACAACACTCTCTCAAGAGAGAGGTCCAGTGAGAGGGGAGGCCGAGCACGAAATAGTAAATCTTACTCTTGACGATGTACCCCTGGAAGGGGTATACTGTGTTTGTGACTAGGATAATCATAAGCGGTCGCGCAAGGAAGCAGTTGCTGAAGGTTCCTGCGCATATAGCTTTGAAGCTCAAGGTCTGGGTGAACGCGGTAAAAACGGAGGGAATGGTTGAAGTCAGAAAACTTCCCGGTTTCCATGATGAGCCGCTCAAGGGAAAGCGTCGGGGCCAGCGGTCCGTTCGATTAAGCAGAGCCTATCGAGCTATTTATACGCAATCTGCTGATGGTGAGGTCGAGATCGTCAGGGTTGAGGAGGTAAGCAAACATGATTACTAAACGAGAGAAAGCGGTCAATGCTGAGACCTTTCTTGATGAGCTTACTGGCGGTCCCCTGACGCTTGCCGAGACCTTTATGGCGATTCGCAAAGGTGAAGATTGGTCTCAAGCCGAAATGGGTCGAAGACTCGGAATCAGCCGCGCCCACGTATGCGATATTGAAAAGAGCCGACGCTTGCTGAGTCCCGATCGTGCCGCGAGGTTCGCTCGGGTTCTTGGTTACGCGGAAACCCAATTCGTACGTTTGGCGCTTCAGGACCAGTTGAGACAGTTGAACTTGCAGATGATTGTTTCGGTTGATGCCGCCTAGCCCGAATTGATCACAAACTTTCCGGTTTTCTCGGTCATCGAACGTATCACCCCGTTCTCATAGCTGAATTTTTGACCGGCGGGGGGGGGCATGGTAGTTTCGAGCCATGGGGTCTGCCCAACATGCTTTCGTGGAGCGCTACCAAGAAGGTGGGCGCACCAGGGTAAAAGTGCGTGGTCGATTGGATCGTGAATCGGCGCCGGCGGTGCTGGAGTGGATTCGGGCCTGGTTGCCGGAGGATGAGTCTCGGATTGGGCTCGATCTGGCCGAGGTTGACTATGTCGATAGCGCGGGGGCGGCGGTGTTGACCGAGTCGATGCGACTGGCCGAGGATCGGGGTTGTGAACTTGAGCTTTTGCGCATAAGTGACGCGGCCCAAAGGACGCTGTCTCTTTTTCGCATGCTTGAACCGGCGGACGAGGCGGTGGTGTCTCCGCCGGGTAGGTTGGAGACTTTGGGACAGCAGGCTGCCGATCAGCTGGCCGCGGGCCGGGAAATGTTGTTGCTGGTGGCCGATACTTTTTATTGGGCGGTGGTGGGTCCTTTTTGTTCCGAACGAGGGGCGCCCAAAGGGGAGCTGACTCGCCAGAGCATTCTGCTGGGATCGCGGGCTTTTGGTATTATTGCGCTGCTATCGACGCTGATCGGTTTGACCATGGCTTTGCTCTCGGTCCATCAGTTGCAGCAGTTCGGGGCCAATATCTATGCGGCCAATCTGGTGGCGGTGTCCATGGTGCGCGAGATGGGTCCTTTGCTGACGGCGGTGATTGTGGCCGGGCGTTCGGGCTCGGCGATTGCCGCCGAGATTGCCACCATGCGGGTGACCGAAGAGATCGATGCTTTAGAGGCCATGGGCTTTTCACCGGTGCGTTTTTTGGTGGTGCCCAAGCTTTATGCGGTTACTTTTAGTCAACCACTATTGACCTTTGTCAGCATCGCCTTTGGCATTTTCGGGGGCATGTTGATTGCCTCGGCGGCCTTGGGTATTCCGGGGCCGGCTTTTTTGCACCAGGCCATGGGGGCGATTCAGGCCAACGACTTGTTTAGCGGGCTGCTCAAGAGCGTGGTTTTTGGCTGGATTATCTTGCTGGTGGCGGCTCAGAGTGGTCTGCGTACCCGTGGCGGGGCGGAGGGCGTGGGGCTGTCTACCACCCGTTCGGTGGTGGTGGCTATCTTTACCGTGATTATCGCTGATTGTGTGTTTAGCTTGGCCATGTATTTGTGAGGAAAACGTGACCGACGTGCTTTGTAAGTTGACGGCTGCTTCCTTCGGCTATAACGAACAGCCGGTATTGCGGGATATCGACCTGAGCATTCGGCCCGGGCAGATCACGGTAGTGGCCGGCGCTAGTGGTTGTGGCAAAAGCACCTTGCTCAAGGGGATCATTGGTCTGCTGCCTCCGCTGTCGGGATCGGTTTGCTTGCTGGACTCCGATTTGGCCGGTCTTGACGAAATGGGTCTGGCCGCGGTGCGCAAACGGGTGGGTTTGCTGTTTCAGGGTGGGGCATTGATTAACTCGCTGACGGTGGCCGAAAACGTGGCCTTGCCCATTAACCAGTTTACTCGTTTGCCCTTGCCGGTGGTTGACACCTTGGTGGGCATGCGTCTGACCCAGGTGGGGCTGCAAGCGGCGGCCAACAAGACGCCGCCCGAGTTGTCCGGGGGCATGCGCAAACGAGCCGCCCTGGCCCGGGCGCTGGCCATGGACCCAGAGTTGTTGTTATGCGATGAGCCATCGGCGGGTCTCGATCCGGTTACGGCCGCCGCTCTCGATCGGCTGCTGCTCGATCTTTGTGCGGCGCTGCACATGACCCTGGTCGTGATCAGTCACGAGTTGGGTTCCATCGAAACCATTGCCGACCGGGTGGTCATGCTGGCCGACGGGGGCATCGTTTTTGACGGATCGGTGGCCGAGGCCCAGCAGTGCCAGACCTCGGTGGTGCACGATTTCTTTTCCCGGCAGGCAAGCCGGGCACCGGTGGAAGGTCAGACCTTGTTGCAACGCCTGACCGGATCTGCCAGCAAACAGGGGAGTGTTTTGTGATTACACGTGCGCAAAGAATTCGGCTGGGCATCTTTGTGGTGCTGTCGGTGGGCATTTTGGTCGGTTTGCTGGTGACGGTGGTGGGTTCGTCTATCTTTGCCGACCGCGACCTTTACACCATTCGTTACGAGATATCGGTGTCCGGTCTTGAGATCGGAGCGCCGGTTAAATACAACGGCGTGCGGGTGGGCCGCGTGGAGGGAATCGGCATTGATCCCGAAGAGGTCAGTCATTCCCTGGTGACGGTGTCGCTGCAGTCCGGTACCCCGGTCAAGGACAATGCCCGGGCGGTGCTCAATGTTCAGGGCATAACCGGCTTGAAGTTCATCGAGTTGGTGGGCGGCACCTCCGAGGCCGCGACCATCGAGGAAGGCCAAGAGATTGCCGCCGGCAGATCGGTAGTGGATAAGCTCACCGGGCAGGCCGAGACCATATCTATCAAAGCAGAACTATTGGCCAATCACCTGATCGATCTGACCAACGAGAGCAATCGGGCCTTGGTCAGCGATGTGCTCGAACGAACCGGTTCTTTGGCGGCGACCCTCGACCGGGTGGTGGCGGACAATAGCAAGGAAATTGGTCAAATCATCAAGGGCCTGGCCACTTCTTCCCAGCGGCTTTCCGCGGCCCTGGAAGAGATTCGCTTGGCGGCCCATGAAACCCGGCAAGCCGTGGCCGGGGTCCGAAAGGCGGCCGAGGGTGTGTTGGATGGCAAGCGGGTGGCCGGGGTTTTGGCCGAGGCGCGCGGCGCCTTGGCCGAGATTCGGCAACGAGCGGGGGCCGCCGAATTGGGCAAGGTGACCCAGATGTTGGAAAAGTTGTCCGTGCAATCAGTCGCGCTGGTGGATCGAATCGAGTTGCTGGTCAAGCGTTCTCGCGACGATGTCCGCATCGGCCTGCGTCATCTGGCCGAGTCGGCTGAGAACCTGCGCGATTTCAGCCGCTTGATCCGGGAAGATCCATCGCGACTGTTACGGCAGCAAGAACGACGAGAAAGGCAATTGCCCTGATGGCCGCGGTTTTGAGGGCGATGAAATGGAGAAAAGAATGAGAGCCTTGGGTGCAAGATGGCATTTTTTGCTAGCAGCGGTTTTTCTTCCTCTTTGCCTTTCCTGTACGGCGGTGCCGGAGAAACACTATTTTACCATGGCCTATGTCTTGCTGCCCAACCAGGGGCGAGCGGTCAAGACTTTTCCGGTTAACTTGCGGGTGCGTCAGTTGGATATGACCCCGGCCTATGACACCGAACGCATTGTCTACCGGTATTCTCCTTATGAGTTTCAATATTACAACTACATGCTGTGGGCGGCGAAACCGCAGAAAATGCTGACCGATCTGATGGTGCGGCACCTGCAGCATGCCCGGCTCTTTTCGGTGGTGGCCGTCGAGTACAGTGACCATCCGCCCGATTACGAACTGTCGGGTACGGTGTTTGCCATTGAGGAACAAGACAGCGGAGCCGAGTGGTTTGCCCATCTGTCTCTGCGCTTGCGCTTGACTCGTTACCGAGGCGAGAAGGTGGTTTGGTCCTACGACATTAACGCCAAGAAGAAAGTCTACAACAAGGCGCCGGTCTATGTGGTCAAGGCCTTGAGTGAGTTGATGGAAGAACAGATGCAGAAGATGACGGCCGACCTTGAGCGTTTTCTGCGCGGCAAGGTCGGGGACCGGGAGACCGGCTCATGAGAGCTGCCGGGCGAGCGTCGGTCCTGGGTATCCTTATGTTTGCCATAGGGGCGCCCAGCCATGCAAATGAGGGCGAACCGGTCAGTGACGGCGCGTCCCAAATGTGCTGGCAGTTGCCGTCGCCCAAGGTGCAGATGGAGATGGACTCCCAGTTGATTCCCTTGGGCAAGGGGGCGGTTTTCGTTCCGGCCATGACCGATTCGGCGGCGGAACCGCCCTTTGCCGTTATGAAAGACCAGCAGGTGGTCAAGCGCGTGCCTACCGGACAAAAAGCTATTTTGGCGCCCGGCAAGTACACCGTACTTGTGGGCTCTGGGGTCGAGACCCAGATGACCGAACATCCGGTGGAAGTCTTTGAGGGACACTGCGAACTGATTGATCCTACTTGGGCCGGTTTGGTGGTTCGGGTGGTGGATCGACATGGCATGTTGTTCCGCGGTGCCTATGAACTCTTTGCCTTGCCGGGCGGAGAAGATTTTGGCCTGGGACTTGGTGCCGATGAAACCCGGGGCGAGACCTTGCGCACCTGGCTGCTGCCCCCCGGTCGCTACCTGATTGTGCGTTCGGGCGAGACCTCACGGGCGCGCACCGATTTTGTCACCGTGCTGGCGCGGCCGGGCGAGATGATCAATTTCACCCTGGTCCAGGACGAAGAAGGACGTTTTTTGGGTGGGGGGGTTGTCGATCGGGGCGAAGGCCGAACCGAAATAGAAAACTGGCGCTTGGGTTTGATCGTGGGTGGGGATTTGTCCTGGAGCCGGGCCGATAACGTGGTGGGTCGCGAATTTGGCAACACCGTGACCATGAATGCCTTTGTGGATTGGTCCATGCGCTACCTTGATCCCCACCATTCTCTGATTGGCCGACTTCAAATCGACGAAGGCCAGACCGTGGTGCCGGGGCAAGATTTCTTGGCCTGGCGGCAAAAAACCAATGACGAAATCGATATGGACGTTATCTACACCTATCGCTTGCTGCCTTGGCTGGGTCCATATGTTCGCTTTGGTCTGGATACCAATTTGTTTCCCGGTTGGAAAACCTTTGATCGCATGGATCCGGAATTGGAAAAAGATGTGCTCTTTCTCGATAGCGATGGCCAGCAAATCGCGCGCAAAACACCACCGCAAGCGGGTGTTATTTGGCAGGAGCAGCTGGCTGATTCATTCGATCCGCTTGAGCTCAAGGAGGGCATAGGCGTCTCTTTCGATCTGAGTCCCTGGCAAATGCTGGATTTTCATTTGCGCTTGGGTTTTGGTGCCCGCAATTACCTGGTGCGTTCGTTGTTCAAAGCCCAGGATGGGGTGGTCGACGATGCCGATGATCCTTGCCATGAGTTCAATTGCTTCCAACGGGTGGATTCGAGCAATCTGCTCGGATTGGAAGCCACCATGATTCTCTCGGCGCGCCTGACGCGCTGGTTTATGATCGACACCGAGTTGGATACCCTCCTGCCCTTTGTTGGTGATGGCGGTGGCCAAAATCCGGTGATCAATTGGAAGAACACGCTCAGCTTGCGCTTGGTGTCCTTCGCCTCGGTGGCTTACGTTTTTCGGCTCGACCTGGATCGGCAGTTGACCACAGAGTTGCAGTTTGAACAGAGGATCTTGCTGCGCTTCACTTTTGATATTTTGTAGCGTTCAAAGAGAGCGTCGGTGGACTTGTTCAAGATTTGCTCAAAGTGCGGGCCGTGGCTGTTTTGCTTTTCGGTCTTTTTCTGGCTGGTGCCAGTGGTCCAGGCTCGCCAGTTCGACGAAGTTCCCAAAGTGGAGATTCACGGCAATAAGGTAATCGTCGATGAAGTCTATCACGCCATTATCAAAATGCCGGCCAAGGCCCGGGCCAACCGGGCCACTGCTCGCTTGATTCGTAAGCAGCTGCTGCAATTTTTGCACCGGGCCGGCTATAGTCTGGCTACCGCCAAGGCCGGCGCGTCCGGCGATACCATTCACATCGATTTGAACGAAGGCCGCTTGCAGAAAATTGTTTATCTTGGTTGTGGCACCCTGCGCGCTTTGCAACTCAAGCTCAGCGTGAACTTGCCGCATCACGTGTTCAACCGGCCCTACCTGGTGCGCCAGCTCAAACAGTTGAGCAAGAAGTATGGGATCGCCTATGTGTCCTACCGACTGGTACGCACCGAGAAAGTCGCGCATCAGGGCCCGCAGTTCGACGATTTGGGTGGTGATCTCTTGTTTCCCCTCCAGGCCAGTCACCAACTGCATATCAAAGTAGGCCGAGGCGAGTGGGATGTCGGGCTGGACATGGATCTGGAATTCGATTTTCCCGACGGTTTGACCTTTGGTACCAATTATCAGAACCGGGGTTTTCTCTTTGCCGAAGACCGCTGGCGGTTTGGCGGCAGGGCGGGCGCCAAGTTGAGAGAGAGGCTAGAGGGTTCCGATCCTTATCTGGCGCTGTCGCGGGCCCAACTGGAGTGGAAATGGTTTACGCCCCCCTTGATTGGCAAGGGTTTCAAATCTTACCTGTGGTTCAAAAGCAATTTGGTCTCCCGCCAACGCGCTGACTTGGATGCCGAAATCTATTACACCGAAGATCTGGAAGCCTCACTCCATTTTGGTTATGAAATCGCTCCCGGCATGATGATCTCTGTTGGTGGGGGGGCCGATCAGAGATACTTGTTTGGTATCGAACAGCTCAGTAGCGCGACCCATATCATCGAGCCCAGCGCCCGTTTCCAGCCCTTTGCCATGGGCAAAGTAGATCTGGTGCTGGATACCAAGGATTTACGACGAGATCGGCGGCATGTATTGATGTTGGAAGGGCGGCACTATTGGGTGGAAGGAACCCGCGAGTTGGGCAAGGTCATGACCCAGTATCGAAAAGTTTTCGCTTTCGGCTGGCATGATCTTTGGCTCAAGACCCGCATGACCTGGTTGTGGGGCAACGTTACTTTCGACAATGAAGAACCGGTAGGCGGCCGCTATGTGCGCGGTGTTTTTGGCAACAAGTTCTACGTGCGCCGGGTGGGCAATCTGTCGTTGGAGTTTCGTATGTCGCTGGCCCGTGATTTGTTCAAGTTCAGTCTGTTTCATGATCTGGCCGTCTTTGGCGAACTGGATCGTGATGACGATTCCGAACAAATAAGCTGGGCCGACAGCCTGGGTGTTGGTTTTCATGCCTTGATCCTGGATCTTTTTCAGCTCAACCTGTATTACTCCTTTGGCTTTGCGTCCGATGGCGGTTTTGATCAAGGCCTGTCCGCCAGCCTACGAAAGGTGTTTTGATCATGGGCAGCGTGTTGCTTTTCTTCCTGCTGGCACCGCTGCTGGTGGCAGCGGTTTTGGTGGCGATAACATTTCCATTGGCCCGGCTGGTGTTTCCCGGCGGTGGCTCGCGCGGGCCGCATGATACCTTGGCCAGCCGCTTGACCGGCAGCGCGTTGTTGTGGCTTATGGAGTGGGCGGCCAGCGTTTGGGTGGTGGCCACCGTGCCTTTCCGGATGGCGCGGTATCTGCCCGCCAATCGCCGGCCCGCCCAAGGCCGCCTGCCGGTGATTTTGTTGCCCGGAGTGCTGGAAAACCCGCTGACCCTGTGGCCGCTTCGTTGGCGCCTGGCGCGTGGCTTGGCAACGCCCGTCTTTGTGCTGGGGCACAAAAATGAATTCGATCGAATAGAGAACTTGGTCTTGCAACTGCGCCAATTCATCGATTTCGTCTTGGCGGAAACCGGGGCCGAGCAAGTGGATATCGTGGGCCATTCCTTGGGCGGGATGGTAGGCAGAAGTTTGGTAGAGGCCGGCAACGCAGATCAGGTAAGAACGGTAATCACGCTGGGTTCCCCTCATTTGGGCAGTGCCCCGGCGCGGGCGCTGCCGGGTAAATCCATGCATCAATTGCGTCGCGGTAGTGCCTTTTTAGAGAAATTGAATGCCGGTACCTTGGTCAAGTCTGTGGGTTTGGTAGGCATCTGCAGCACCCATGATAACTTTGTCATGCCCTGGAGTTGTGCCTTGTCTCCGCGCGGCGACAATTTCATCTTGCGTTACCGCGGGCACTTGTCCCTTTTATTTTCCACCGAGGTAGTTGGTATCATTGTTCGTCAGTTGCGTGATCAGGACGACTAAAAGATAACGATTTTCTCGCCTTTTTCCGACAGTACCCGCAGGGCCGGCACTTTCATTACGTTCATGAAGATGTGCAAGAACTCAGGGTCGAATTTGTGCTTGAGTTCTGTCCACATCAGGGTCAAGGCGATATCAGGGCTGAAGGATTCCCGGTAGGGGCGCTGGGAGGTGAGGGCGTCAAAGCAGTCGGCGATGGCGATGATCTTTGAGTAAACGCCAAGGTTGGCCCGCGGTACCACGAAGGAGACATTGCCTTTGAGGTCTTTGACCGGAGCGCCATAGTCCGTCTTGTGCTCATAGGCGGTAATGATACGGTGAACGGTCAAGGCGTTGATTGAGCGAGAGCGCAGGATTTTTTTCACCGAGAAAATGGGAGCCTTGCGCATCTGTTGCCATTCTTCTGGTTCGAGCTTGCTCGGTTTCTCGAGCACCTCGCCGTCGATGTCTACTTTGCCGATGTCGTGGAACAGGGCGGCCATGCCTAGGTCGCGCAGGCGGGCTTTTTTAATGCCCAACTCGCTGCCGAAGACGATGGCCAGCAGGGCCACATTGACCGAATGGTGACACAAATATTCATCGTCGCTCCTGAGCGTGGTCAGGCCCAGAAATTGGGTACGATGGCCGAAACAAACATCGACCATGTCCTGGACGAACCGGCCGGCCTTGCCGAAGATGATCTTTGGCCCTTCGCCGCGCAGACTTTGTAGATAGGTGCGCATGAAGTAGATGGAGCGGGCATACACCGTCAAGGCGTAGCGTTTCCGATCGACGGATTGCTCGGAATCAACGGAAACTTGATCTTTGAGAATCTCCTGAATTTTCTGAAAACGACGGACCTGCAAAGCTTTGAGCAGATTGGCCGACATGCCTTGATGGCCGACTTTTTCTTTGGCTTCTTTGGAAAAGATGTAGATGAAGTTGCGCAGCTCGGAAATGGTAATCGATTGGTTAAGGGTAAAGCCACCCACATTGCGTCGCTCAAACTCTTGGAGCAAATAGCGAACATTCTCCAGAGACTTGATGTCGATTTTAACCAGCATGTTGTTCAAGTAAAACGATTCGCCGGCCCCCTGGAGGTTGAGCGTCTCGTCCATGGCGATGATGGTGTTGATGCATTCCTTGAGTTGATCGAGCGGTTTGTCAAAGATTTCGTTTTCCGGGGTGTAGATTTTGACGTTGCGAATGAGCATGTAGAGCGAGGCGATAACCGTGCGTCCCAGGGCGTGGAGTTTCTCTTCGTAGGAGCGGGCAAAGTCAAAGCGTTCTGGATCTCCGCCGAGTTTGTCCTGGAATTTGAATTTATCCGACAAATTGTTTCTCCCGAACTTCTTCCGCCGCCTACTGCTTGCCTAGCAGTTTTTTTCTGAGTTTGGTGCTGGCCCGTTCGGCCATGGCTTGAATTTCAACTTCCTTGATGCCCAGTTCCATTTCGGCCTTGAGTAGTTTGAAGGCGGCAATGGACCCGGAGTTGGCCAGGCCGCTGATGACAATGCGTTTTTGGTCCAGGCGCTTTTTCTTGCTCAAGAACCCGGTCGAACGTAGTTGTTCGCTAAATTGTTTCATGGCCTCTTCGGTACCGGTCATGGCCAGAGCCGAGTAAATGGCCACCTGCTCTTGCGGTGTTCTCTTGGTAAAGCCGGCACCCTGAACAATCCGAAGTAAAATTCTGGTGGCCTGGCTCAGGTCGAAATTGGGCAAGAGCTTGGCCGCGGTGATGCGCATATGGGCGTCGGGATCCTTGAGGGCTTGGAGCAAGTAACTGCGACAGCTTTCATCGCCCGAGGAGCCGATGGTGTTCAATGCTTCTAAGCGGATGGCCAGGTTGGGATGCTTGAGGCCGCCGGCGATGAGGCGCAGTTTGTCCGGGGGGTTGAGCTTGTCGATGATATAGAGCATGTCCCGAACCAAATTGGCCTTCTTGCTGTTGAGCCGGCGTACGAAGACGTCGAGCTGATCCTCGCCCATTACGCTGAGCCCGTCGCAAATCAGGCGGCGCGGGGCCAGGTTGCTCATGCCTTCTAGTGCTTGTAGCAAGGGCAAGATGGCCGAGGGGTCCAAGCGGCTCAGATACTGATGCACTTCCATGGGATCATTTATTTCATTGGAGGCGTCTAAGACCTCGGCCAAGCGTCCGATTCGCTCCTCTTCGCCCATCTTGGCGGTAAAGGTTTCTACGATTTTCTCGATGCGCTCCTGGGTCTCTGGCGGGATTTTTTTGCGGGACAAGCTATGAAACTTTCGGACCATGTGGTTGATGCCACGAAAATCTTCGTGGATCAGGAAGGAGTCCAGCAGTTGGATAAACACTTCCTCTAGAGATTGGCTAATTTCCTGGTCTAGCTCTTCTTCGAGCACTTTAAACAGGATGACCACCAGCTTGGGCAAAGCGCGGTTCTCTTCTTCCTCTTCCAGCTGCTGTCCAATTCTTTCTTTTTCTTCCTCGGTGGCCGGGTTGCCCTTGATGACCACACCCTTGGCCTGTTCCACATCATCGAGCTCAATGTCCAGGTCTTCTAAAGAAATTCGGGCAAATGAAAAACGGTCGTCGGTATCGCTGGTCAGGCGCTCGTAGAGGTAGTTGACGATCTTGTCTACTTCTTGCTTGGCATCCTCCTGGCTCTCGCCGGCAACAGAGAAGGTCTCTACCACCACGTACTCAAGGTGGGTGAACTCTTGCTTCCACATGAGGCTGACCATGTCGTCGTACATATACTCGGCCGAGCGGAAGTTGGCCATGCAGATCAGGACGAAGTCGAGCAATTCCTCGGCCGTCAGTCCCTGGCGAAAGATAAGGATGCGCACCCCGTCCCGGTAGAACTTGTGGGCGACATTCTGATCGGTGGCATCGTCTTCGTAGACCGTGACATCTTGATAAGTAAAACCGAGTTGATTGACCTTCCAGGTGATGCTGTCGTATTTGTCCAGCATCTCATTGAGTTGCTGGTAGCTACGCTCCAGGTACTCGGCATAGTGGGCGGTGTTGTGTTGATACAAGCTGATGGTTTTGATCGAGCGATTGAATTGGTCGAAGAAGTCCTGCATTTCGGCGAGTCTCTGCCCGGCTTGGGATTCACTCAGGTCATCTTCTGGTTTTTCGATCATGAAACCCTCTAAACGACATATTCATCTGCTAAAACGAACGCTTGCTTGTACCACCGCCAAGGCGTTTTTCACATCATACGACGGTAGTTGTGCCGAGCGCAAGCTGCCGATTTTCAATTTGTCGGCGGCACTTTCCCGAAAACGTGGGTGAAACACGATTGTACATAGAAAGGTCTTGACAACACAATATATGGTGGCATAATGGGCGCCAATCTACAACATATGGATTTTACTATCTTTCTGAGCAACGGCAAACTAATCGGTGGGTGACGAATCGTGGAAATGTTAAGCCAAACAGAATTGCAATTGCCGATTACGCTCTGCGGGGAACTTGGGGCGGACGAAAACACAAGCTGGGATGCGAATCAGGTGGTGGAGGCGCTGGTACGCCAGCGGGCCATCGAGCCGGATGCAGCCCGACGTATCAGCCAGGAGGTGGAGGCTGAGCTGAAGCGAAAGGACCTGGCGCAACTGACGCCGCGCACCATTGCTTCGCTTCTGGACGAGCAATTGGTCAAGCACGGTTTTGATCAGGAGCTTGACCTGAATGATAACGCAGTGCGCGTGCTGGAGCGTCGCTATCTGCGCCGGGACGTCGAGGGCCATGTTCTCGAACGTCCCAAGGACATGTTTGCCCGGGTTGCCCGAGCGATCGCCGAAGGGGATCAAAAGTTTGATCCCGAGGCAGATATCGAAGGGGCCGCGCGGCGGTTTTACAACATGATTTCTTCTCGAGATTTCATGCCCAACTCGCCGACGCTGATGAATGCCGGGCGCGAGCTCGGGCAACTGTCGGCGTGTTTCGTGTTGCCGGTGGGCGACTCGATGGAAAGTATCTTTGAGGCCGTCAAGCATACCGCCATGATTCACAAATCGGGAGGCGGCACCGGTTTTTCCTTCTCCCGAGTGCGCCCGTCCAAAGACGTTGTGCTTTCGACCAAAGGTGTCTCCTCCGGTCCCATCAGTTTCATGAAAGTGTTTGACACCGCCACCGAGACCATCAAGCAAGGCGGCACCCGCCGGGGCGCCAACATGGGTATCTTGCGGGTAGATCACCCAGACATCCTGCCCTTCATTAGTTGCAAGGCCGAGCAAAAAGCACTGAACAACTTCAATATCTCGGTGGCCATCACCGAGACCTTCATGAATGCGGTAGAGCAAGGCATCGAGTACGATCTCATCAACCCGCGCACCAACAAAGTGGTCAAGCAACTCGATGCCCGCAAGGTATTCAACGCCATCGTAGGTTTGGCTTGGCGCAACGGCGAGCCCGGTATTATTTACATCGACCGCCTGAATAAAGAAAATCCTACCCCCCATATTGGCGAGTTCGAAAGCACCAATCCCTGCGGGGAACAGCCTCTGCTCCCGTACGAGTCGTGCAACCTGGGTTCGATCAACTTGGCCCGGATGGTCAAAGACGAGCAAGTCAATTGGGACAAGCTCAAAGAGATCGTTCATACCTCCGTGCACTTTTTGGATAACGTGATCGAAGTCAATCGCTATCCGCTGCCGGAAATCGCGCGCATGACCAAAGGCAATCGCAAAATTGGCTTGGGGGTGATGGGTTATGCCGACATGCTCATCAAATTGGGCATCGCTTATAATTCAGAGGCATCGCTGAAAAAAGCAGAAGAGGTGATGGGCTTTATCCAACGCGAAAGCCGTGTGGCCAGCGAAGACCTGGCCGAAAAACGGGGTGCCTTTCCCAATTTCAAAGGCAGCACCTTCGATGTACCGGGGGCCCGGCCGGTGCGCAATGCCACTACCACCACCATCGCGCCCACGGGCACCATCAGCATTCTTGGCGCTTGTTCCTCGGGCGTCGAGCCACTCTTTGGCATCAGTTTCATCCGCAATGTCATGGACAATGACGAGTTGGTGGAAGTCAACCCGGTTTTCGAGAAAGTGGCTCGGAGCGAGGGCTTTTACTCGGAAGAACTGATGCGCAAAATTGCTCGTCATCCCTCCTTGAACGAAGTGCCCGAAGTGCCCGAACGCTACCGTCGCGTTTTTGTCACCGCCCACGATGTCTCGCCCGAATGGCATGTCCGACTCCAGGCGGCCTTTCAGAAATACACCGACAATGCCGTGAGCAAGACAGTTAACCTTTCCCACGAGGCCAGCGAGGCCGATGTGGCCGAGGTGTATCGGCTGGCCTATATTTTGGGATGCAAGGGCGTAACCGTCTACCGTGATGGCAGCCGCGACGAGCAAGTGCTAAATATCGAGAAAGTCAATCGTGCTGGTGAGCAGGGTGATGTGGTCGATCGTGCGCCCGGCAAGCTCAAACCACGCGAACGGCCGGAAACGGTTCGCGGCAGCACCCAAAAGATGACCACTGGTTGCGGTAACCTATATGTGACCATCAACGAAGATGATGAAGGAATTTTTGAGCTATTTACCGCCATGGGCAAGGCCGGGGGCTGTGCTTCTTCTCAGGCCGAGGCCATTAGTCGCCTGATCTCGCTGTCCTTGCGCGCCGGGGTTGATGCCGAGGATGTGATTCGACAATTGGCCGGCGTGCGTTGTCCTTCTCCGGTCTGGAAAGACGGGGAAATGATCCTGTCTTGCGCCGATGCCATGTCCCGGGCGCTAAAGCAATACACCACCCAACTGAAAGAGGCCGAGGCCGAGCGGGAAAAAGAAAAAGAAGAAAAAAAGACGCAGCAGCCGGCGGTCAGCGCCTCGGCGGCAAGCACGAAAGCGGTGCTGCCGGTCCAGACCGAGACCTCGGTGTCGGCTCGACCCAAGGTAATGCTTTCCTGTCCCGACTGCGGCGGCACCATCGAGCATGTGGAAGGTTGCATGCTGTGCCGCGAATGCGGTTACTCCAAGTGTTCCTAGTAGTATTTTAGCGAAATGCCATCCAGATTGCGGTACCGGTAACGCCCAGTAGGTGTCGTCGGGCCCAAAGCCATCCGGCCCAGTCGCGGCGGGCTGTTGTGTCTTGCCCCCGGAACTGGACATCGAGACCGAACCAAACTCCCGCCCAGGCAACCAGGGGGATCAAGAAATCGATTCGACCCGGCAGCATTTTATCGTCGGCCAGGTAGGTCAAGATGGCGTGATTGGCGCCGGCGATCAACACACAAAGCCCCAGCATGACGACCGCGGCCAAGGTCCAGTCTACGCGGCTCTTGCTCCACTGCCGGTCGTGGTTCTCATTGGCCCATACTTGCAGGACGCCTAGGCCAAAGAGCAGACCAGAAAATCCCAAGGGCCAGCGGCTAGCGTCGGTCTCAAGCGCGTAGGGCACTTGGAACAAAAAAAGAGCAAGCAGCAGCCAGGCGTAGGCGCGAGGCAAATGTCCGGTCTCGGGAGGCGGAGGTTTTCGCGGTAGCCAGGCGAGCAGCAAGGCCGCGCTGGCCAAGAGCCGGGCCGGCCAGGGGATGAACGGATCGCGAAAAACGATCTCGGCCAGCAGCAACCAGAAAGCCAGATCGCAGGCCCCGCGGATCATGAGCGCATTTCTCCCGAGCGGCCGGTCCACTTTCCGAGGGCCAGAGAAGTTCCCATGGTAAACCAGAAGAAAAAAGCACCCTCGGCATGGAAAAGGGTGTCGTGCAAAAATCCGGCGGCCAGAAAAGCTGCTACCGACACCAATGCCCCCCGGGCAAATCCGCGCTCCAGGAATCGGTCGGCGGGCAAATCTCTCAAGATGGCATGACAGGAACGAAAATAGAGCAGACCAAGCAAGCAGAAGGCGAAGAACCCCACCAGCCCGGTTTCGGCCAACAAGGTAAGCTGGTTGCTATGGGCATAGTCGATGGCAGCAGGAAAACGCTTGGCGCGCCGGGCTTCGACCTGGAGTTGAATTCGATCGACTGCGTCTCGTTTGAAATTGCCAAAGCCGACGCCAGCGGCCGGGTGTTGGCTGGTTAAATCGAGTGCCGTTTGCCAGATGGTCAGCCGTCCCCAGTCTTTGCTTCCCGAAAAACTTGCCTGCAGGCGATCCATCATCTGGGGCACAAAGATCAAAGTGGCCGCGCCCATGAGTGATAGCACCAGGAGTGCACGCCACCACTGTTTGCCCCGGCGCGAACCTAGCAAGACGGTAAGCAGCGCGGCTGCCGCGGCTACCACCAGGCCTGCCCGGGTCCAGGTGAAAAATATACCCATGGCGATGATGACCGCGGTGAGTCCGAGCCAGATCCTAGTCCGCAGCCGGTAGGGTTCCAAACCCAGCGAAAGGGACCAACAAAAAGGGAAGAGCAAGACATGAGCCAGGGTAAGGCGACTATAAAAAAAGCCGGCGCCGCCCACCCGGCCAGTAAGGCCGGGCACTTCTTGCAACAAGGTCTTGGCATGGGGATGAAGCAGGCGGCCCCAGGGATAGTGGCCGCTTAGGCTTTGGTAAACGCCGAAGATGGCGGCGATAC
>JAUVBB010000297.1 GCA_030591445.1 Deltaproteobacteria bacterium
ACCCTAGACTGCATCATTGCCTCCAAGGGCATGGAAGACATGCAAAAATGTGAAGGGGCGGATTTCCTGAAGATGAAGTAAGTTAACGGTTTTCCAGGTATTCCTCAGCAAAATCGATGACGCACATTTGGCGGTAGGTCTGGTGGGGCCCGCAGGCGATGCCTACCTTTTTGAACCGGGGGTCGAACATGGTTTGCCGGTGGCTGCGGTCGGCTACGCCGTCGTCGATAAGCAGCATTCTGACCATGCCGGCGGCCGTCTCGTCGCCGAATCCGATATTTTCGCCAATCGAACCCTTCCAAACACCATAGCGCCGGAGTCGATCAGAGGGGCTGTTGCCGTCGGAGCCGAAGTGGCCGGTTTTTCCTGGCGGGCCCAGATCGCGAACATGGTCTCGGGCAGCCCGGTTCATGCCGGCGGAGATTGCTAGCGCGGGGCGCTGGGGGGCGGTGCGGAGAAATTCGATGGCTTCGGCCACTGCCGGGGCGCCTTCCTCGGTGAGCAAGACCAGCTGGTTAGAGAGGCGCAAGCGTTTGCCTTCGAATCGGCTTTGGTAGGCTTGTAGCTCGGGGATCAGACGCTTAGGGTTGGCTCGCAGGCGGTTCATCTCCGCCAGCACCTGCATATCGAAGTCCGAGCTAGCCACGGTCCGCGGGCTGGGCACGGTTGGCAGTTGGCAGCCCATCAGGGCGAGGATCAGGGCCAGGCTGGGGCAGATGCCAAGCAGGCGCGTCATGAGGGCGGACTATTCTTGAAGTGGACATCCCGCTGGGGGAAGGGGATGGAGATGTTCTCTGCTTGGAATCGGTGGTAGACATCGGTGTTGAGCTCGTCTAAGGCACGGCCGCGCAAAACGGGTTCGTCGATCCAGCCCAGCAGCTGAAAGTCTAGCGAAGATTCGCCAAATTGCCGAAAGCGCACCCGGGGAGCGGGATCGTCGGCCAAGTGCTTGGAATTTTCGGCGACTTCCAGCAATATCCGACGCACCTGGTCGATGTCACTGCCATAGGCGACCCCCACCTTGACCCGAACCCGCTCCTTCTTGTGCGGGCCGCCAGTCTCGTTGATGATCTTGGCATTGGCGATGGCGGCATTGGGCAGAATGATCTGGATATCATCGCGGGTAAGCAAGCGGGTGGTGCGGACGCCGATGTCGGTGACGCGACCACGTTCACCGGAATCCAGGATAATGAAGTCGCCGATTTTATAGGGGGCGTCGGCCAGGATGAAGATACCCGAAAACAAATTGGCCAAGGTGTCCTTGGCGGCAAAACCAATGGCGATACCCAGGATACCGGCCGAAGCCAGCCAGGCGGTGACGTCGATCTCCCAGGCCAGGAAAATGCCGTAGACGGCGCCGCCGTAAACGATGGTTTTGGCCACGATGTCGAACAAGGGCAGAGAGCCGGGCTGGACCAGTTGATGCTCGCTTGCGCGCCTAACCAAAGTGCTCAAGACCGCTCGGCAAACCTTCTTGGCGGCCGCGGCCCAGAGCAAGACCGCCAGGGTGACCAGGGTAGCCTGGCTGATATACGCCATGGTTTCACCGAGTTCCAGCCGTTCGAGTGCCAAGGTGGTGCCGATCAGGAGCACGGTCACAAACAGGGGTTTGCGCATGGCGCGCACGATTTGGTCATCGAGATCGGTTTTGGTCTTGCTGGTCAGGCGCAAGAGGATCCGACAGGTGATTTCATTGATCAGGAAGGCCGCCAGCAGGGAGCCGAGCAGGATCACGCCGGCCATGGCGAAAGCATTTGATTCAATGGTTCTGAGAATCTGGTCCATGTTCTTCCCTCCAGTAGGAATCTGCCCAGTTAACACCATCTGGTGTTCTTTGCCAAATGGGAAGAAATCTTTCGGTTTCGTACCTAGTGCGTTGACGATTTGCTGAATGAGGACTAAAATTAGGGAAGGAAGTAATGGGCCGAGGCAAACTATGTGGCTGCCAAAGCGAAAAACTGGTTATAGACCGCTGATCATCACCTTGATCTTGGCGGTGGTGATCCACCTGCAGCTGGTTTTTACCGGCGTCTTGCCTAGCTTCTATGATTTCTGGTCGAGTTTTTTTCCCCGCCAGGAAATGCGTACGCCCACCAAAGTGCAAATGGTGAAGGTGAGTAAGCAGCAGTGGCAGCAAAACCGCAAGCTGCGCTCGGCCACGGAACTCGAAGAGCTAAAGCGCTTAGAGACACCCAAGCCCAAAGAAGAGGAGAAAGCCGCCATCTTCGATGGCCAGATCGTCGATGTGGCACCGACCCCGGACAGTTCTATGCCCAAAGACGCACGTTATCTTTCCGAGCACAACACCAATGTCGAGAAGGAAAGCGTCAGCCGCTATCAACGCAAGGATTATCAGGTGGCCCAGTCGCGGCCCACGGTGGCCGAGTACAGTCGGGGCAAGTCTTCTTCCAAACCATCGGAGCCGGGCAAGCAAGAGCTGGCGATGGTCACTCGCAAGCAAGGGCGCAAGAGCGCGCCGGCTAAGGCCGAGAGCATGGCCTTTGAAATACCCGACATGAAGCGGCGCCAATCGCTAAAGCTGAAACTCGATTTGTCTGCTGGGGCTTTATCCACCTACCAGGCCAGCGAGGCCATCTCTGGCAACTCGGATCGTTTGCGGCTGCGGCCGGGTAAGCTGGCGGATAAACTTTTTCCCGATGGCGACGGTGGGGAGGATCAGCAAACGGTGGCCATGTTCAAGCGGCCTTCGCTGGAAAAGCTAGACATGATAACGGGCGCACCGGCCAATGATCATTTGAAGGATTTGCCCAAGGGCGAGGAGACTCTGCTCAACAGCCGCGAGTTTCGCTACGCGACCTTTTTCAATCGCATCAAACGCGGGGTCAGCGAAAACTGGCGGCCGGGACAGGCCTATGTGCGCCATGATCCCTACGGCAATATTTACGGGGTCAAGGATCGTTACACCGTGTTGGCGGTGCGCCTAGACGCCGAGGGTGATCTCAAGGACGTGTCCGTGGCGGAGTCCAGCGGCGTGGGCTTTCTTGACGATGCTGCCATCACCGCTTTTCAGGGAGCGTCCCCCTTTCCCAATCCACCCACGGGTCTGGTAGAGTCCGACGGCACGATCCGCTTTCAGTTCGGTTTCTTTTTTGAAATTGGCGATCGGCCGCGCATCCGGGCCTTTCGATCAAGACGCAACAATCCCTTTTAGTCTTTTGTCGGCCAGCGCAGCACGGGTTCGCGGGCAGCCTTGACCTCGTCCAGGCGACCGACCACCGTGCGCTGGGGTGCGGCGCGGACTTGATCCGGGTTGTGCTGCGCCTCCTGCTCGATGGCCAGCAGAGCGGCGGCGAATTCATCCAGGGTCTCGATGTTTTCGGTCTCGGTGGGTTCAATCATCAATGCTCCGTGAACCACCAAAGGGAAATATATGGTGGGCGGATGGAAACCATGATCGAGCAAGCGCTTGGCAATGTCCAAGGTGCTGACCTTGGTCTCGGCAAGATTCTGGTCGGAGAAAATGACTTCGTGCAAAGACCGAGACGGGTAGGGCAGGTGGTAGTGGCCCTCTAATTTGGCGCGCAGGTAATTGGCGGCCAGAACCGCCATTTGGGAAGCCTGCTTCAAACCGCCGCCGCCCATCTCGCGGATGTAGGCATAGGCCCGCAACATGACCGCGAAGTTGCCATAGAAAGATTTCACCCGGCCGATGCTTTGGGGATGATCTTCCTCGAGTAAGTATTGTCCTTCTTTCTTGGCCACCCGGGGAATGGGCAGAAAAGGGACCAACTTGGCGCAGACGCCCACCGGACCGGAGCCGGGTCCGCCGCCGCCATGAGGAGTAGCGAAGGTCTTGTGTAGGTTGAACTGCAAGACGTCGATGTCCATGTCTCCCGGGCGGGCGACGCCCATCATGGAATTCAAATTGGCGCCGTCGCAGTAGACCAGCCCACCCTGCGCGTGAACGATGTCGGCGATGTCGCCGATGCCGCTTTCGAACAAACCCAAGGTATTGGGATTGGTGATCATGATGGCGGCCACGCTGTCATCCATGACCTGGGCGACTGCTTCCGGCTGCAGGATGCCCTCGGGGCCGCTCTTGATTTCGACGACATTATAGCCACAGAGCTTGGAGGATGCCGGGTTGGTGCCGTGGGCGGTATCCGGGACCAGCACCCGGCGGCGGGGATTGCCTTGGGCCCGATGGTAGGCCCGGATCATTTTCATGCCTGTCCACTCGCCATGAGCACCGGCGGCGGGGGCAAGGGTTACTTCGGCAAAACCGGCAATCTCGGCCAGGTATTGGGCTAGCTCCCACATGAGCTGCAATGCTCCCTGGCAGTGCGATGCGGGCAAGTAAGGATGCAGGTCAGAGAAGCTAGGCAGGCGCGCCAGGGCTTCGTTGATGCGCGGATTGTATTTCATGGTGCAGGAGCCCAGGGGATACATGCCGGAATCGATGCTGTGATTCCAGGCACTGAGGCGGGTAAAATGCCGAACCACGGTCATTTCGTCCACCTCGGGCAGTGCGGCCGGCTGACTGCGCAGGCAGGCCGAGGGTATGTCGGCGCTGGCCGTTTCGGGATGCCCGAATGAAGCCGGAAGCGAGTGACCGCACCGCCCCGGGGCTGATCGCTCGATAATCAGTGGCTCTGCGTGGGTAAGGCCGCTGCGGCCCGAGCTGACACTGGGGTTTGCTTCCACTTAAGACTCCAGGGCTGCGACCAGGCGTTCGACCTGATCGAGAGTGTTCATTTCGGTTGCACAAAGCAGCAGGCAATTGCTTAACTCGGGATAGAATTTTTCCAAGGCCAAGCCGCCAATAATGCCGGACTGCGCCATTTGGTGGAGTTTTTGTGGGACATCGCCTTCGATTTGCACCACGAATTCATTGAAAAAGGGCGCCGAGAATTTTCGCTGTACTCCGGGCAGTTCGTCCAGGCGCCGGCACAGCTCGCGGGCATTGGCGGCGTTGGTGCGGGCCAGTTCAGCAAACCCGGTCTTGCCCAGCAGGCTTAGATGAATGGCCGCGGCCAGGGCACACAGGCCCTCGTTGGTACAAATGTTAGAGGTGGCACGGGCGCGGCGGATGTGTTGTTCCCGGGTGGCCATGGTCAGTACGTAACCGGTGCGTTCTTGCTCGTCGGTGGTTTGGCCCACCAGCCGGCCGGGCATTTGCCAGGCGAATTTTTGCTGGGTGCCAAACAAGCCCAAGCCCGGCCCACCAAAGTTCAGGCCGCTGCCCAAGCCCATGCCCTCGCCGGTGACCACATCGGCACCTAGCTTTCCCGGTGCTTCCAGCAGGCCCAAGGACACTGGCTCTAGCACGGAGACCACCAACAAGGCACCGGCCTCGTGCACCAGCCGGCCAATTGTTTCCAGGTCTTCGATGTTGCCCAGGGCGTTGGGTTGCTGGATCAGCACCGCGGCTACCGTTTCATCCAAGGCCTGGGCCAAGGCGTCCAGGTCAGTCAAGCCGGCAGTGGTGAAAGGGATGGACTCCAAAGCGGCGGGCGTCTCGCTGAGATAAGTTTGGCAGACTGCCCGGTGCTCGGGATGGACCGCGCGGCCCAGTAAAATCCGCTTGCGCTTGCGTTGGGCGCGCAGGGCCATGAGCAGGGCTTCGGCCGCGGCAGTGGCCCCATCGTACATGGAGGCGTTGACCACTTCGCAGCCGATCAAGGCCGCGATCATGGATTGATACTCGAAGATAGCTTGCAGGGTGCCTTGGCTGGCTTCCGGTTGATAGGGGGTATAGGCGGTGAAAAACTCTCCCCGCAGCAGCATTTGTCCCACGGCAGCCGGGATGTGGTGCCAGTAGGCGCCGGCGCCCAAAAAAGACGCCCCACACTTTGCCGAGCTGCAATTGCCATCGGCCAACTGGTTGAAATGGCGTATCAGCGCCTCTTCGTCTAGTGGGCTGGGCAACGCCAGATCGCGCTGGAGTTGGAATCTTTCCGGAATGCTGTCGAAGAGCTTATCGACCGAGTCTGCCCCCACCGCTTCGAGCATCCGCTCCACATCTCGTTTCGTGTGGGGGATGTAGCGCATGGTAGACCTCTCCTCTTATTTGGATTCTTCCTGGATGTAAGTCTGATAGGCGTCGGCGTCCATCAAATCGTCCAACTCAGCCGGTTTGCTCAGTTCGACCTTGATCATCCAACCCTCATCGTAGGGATCTTCGTTGAGGGTTTCGGGCGCGTCCAGCAAGGGTTCGTTGACCTCGGTTACCTTGCCGGTTACCGGTGAGAAGAACTCGGAAGAGGCTTTGACCGACTCGACCGCGCCGAAGGATTCTTCCCGGTGAACTTCATCGCCCTCGTCGGGCAGCTCCACGTTGACAATGTCTCCCAGTTCCTCCTGGGCATAGTCGGTGATCCCGAGGGTAATGATAGTACCGTCGACACGCACCCATTCGTGTTCTTTGGAATATTTGAGTTCTCCTGGAATATTCATCTTTTACGCCTCCAATTTCTCTTCGTCCCGACCGCGCGCGGATTTCTCAACTGCTTACACGGCCTTCTGCCCCGTATCGTAATCGAATCCCAAGAGCCGTCAAGCAAAAAACTACCAGGAACCGAGGTACTTGTATTTTTTCCGGCCTCCGGGTAACGTGTCGCCGGGGTAGGGCTTCTTTCCTGGGCGCTGGGGGGAAGGAGTAAGCAGTTGTCCGAGACAGTACGAAAACTTGCGGTTTTGCATCAAGCCGCCCGAGCCATGAACTCGATTCTCGATCCAGACAAGCTCCTGGATCGAATCCTTTCCTTGGTCGAAGAAGTCTTCTCTTTGGATAATTGTGCCGTCCTGCTCTACGATCCGGAGAAACAAGAACTGAACATCCGGGCCGCGCGTGGCTATTTGCCCACGGTGGTCGAGACTTTCCGCGGGGCCAAGGGACAGGGTGTGACCGGCCAGGTGATCGAGACCGGAGAGCCTATTCTGGTCAACGACGTCAGTCAGTGGCCAGGCTACATCGAGGGGGTGGCCGGGGCCCGGGCCGAGATGGCGGCGCCGCTACGCATCGAAAACAAAATCATCGGCGTCCTCGATGCCGAAAGCAAAACGGCCGGTGTTTTTGAAGAGGCCGATTTGGAGTTGTTTCGTATTTTTGCCAACCAGGCGGCCACTGCCATTCATAATGCTAGTCTCATGTCCCAGCTTGAGCAACGATCCGAGCAATTGGAAAAACGGGTCAACGAGTTAGATCTGCTCAATCAACTGGGCCAGCAAATTAGCACCAATCTGGACATTGATTCGGTATTGACCGAAGTACTGCAAGCGGCCAAGCAGGCCTTGGATTTCGATCACTGCGCGGTGCTGCTCGCCGATAGCGATGGGCAGGAAGACTTCCTGGTGGTACGGGCTTCCTTGGGTTACAGCGAGGACGTCACCCAGGGGATGCGCATTCCCCTGGGCAAAGGGGTCACCGGCCGGGTCTATGCCAGCGCTACCGCCTTGTTGGTGCCGGATGTTCATCACAATGGCGGCTACATCAAAGGTGTGGCCGGCGGTTGCTGCGAGATGGCCGCCCCCTTGGTGGTGCGCGACCAGGTCATCGGCGTGCTCGATGCCGAGGCCACCGAGCCCAATGCATTTTCCGAAAAGGACTTGCATCTGTTCTCCACCTTTTCCTCCTGGGCGGCGGTGGCTTTGCATAACGCGGAAATCCACGGCCAACTAGAAAAGAAAAAAGCGGAATTGGATCAGAATGTGGTCGAAATCAACCACATGAACCAAGAGCTGCAAGACTACGCTTCGCGCATCGAACAGGCCAACCAAGACCTCGAACGTCGGGTCAAGGAACTGACCACGCTGCACGAAGCCTCGCGCGCCATTACCTCCAGTCTTAACCTGAACGACACTTTGTATGCCATCGTGAAAATGACCCGCGAGATTGTCCAGACTTCTAGTTGCGCCATTCGCCTGCTCGATGAAGACTCCCAGCAGATGCGCGAACTGACCCTACCCATAGGTTGTGGCAGCGAAGACGAGCAAGAAACCGTTCGCTCCGAGTTGCGGTCCTTTTTGGGTTTGCCCTTGAAAATCGGCAACCGGGTTATCGGTTATTTTGAGCTTGGCTCGAAGAATGCCGGTGCCTTTGTCGACAATGATCGGCGGGTGATTCAGGTTTTGGCCAGCCAGGCGGCCATCGCCATCGAAAATGCCCGTCTATTTGAAAGCACCCAAGAGACCTACTACGAAACCATCCGCAGCCTGGCCCAGGCGCTGGAAGCCCGCGATGCTTACACCAAGGGCCACTCCGAGCGCGTGACCAAATACGCGCTGAAGATGGCCAAAGTGATGGGGCTTTCGGCCCAAGCTACCAAGGTGATTCAATACGCCGGTCTCCTGCACGATATCGGCAAGATTGGCATCTCCGACTCCATCCTGAACAAACGCCGGCAGCCCTCCGAAGAAGAGTGGGCCATTATCCGCAGCCACCCCCTGTATGGCGACTCCATCCTGGGCCCACTCAAGTTCCTCGACGATGCCCAAGAGATTGTCCTGCGCCATCACGAACGCTACGATGGTTGCGGTTATCCCGGAAAACTCAAAGCCGATGAAATCCCCATCGAAGCCCGCATCATCTCCGTCGCCGACGCCTACGACGCCATGACCTCTGATCGTCCCTACCGTAAGGCCATGGCTCACGACAAGGCTGTGGCCGAAATCCGTGATGCTGCTGGGGGGCAGTTTGATCCTTCGGTGGTGACCGCTTTCTTGAAAGCGATGGAATAGTCCCCCTACGCTCGGCTTTGCCGAGCTATGGAGGACAGGTCCCCTTACATTTGGTTCTACCGAGCTACGGAGGACCACGTACAAAAGAATTCGTGGTAGGGGTCGCCTTTGCTGGGGCAGTGGGTTTCCATGGCGTCTTCTCCGATTGGGCAGCCAATCTTTGCCATGGTGGTCCCCATCCAGCCTTCCATGAGCCGGCAGTGAAAGGGATGCATTTCGGGGAAGTCGTAAATGCGCAGGGTGGTGTTCTCTGGGTCCCAGGTCACGGCTTCCATGCGGCCGGCGTTGCGGTAATAGCTTTGCCAGACCTTGGTGCAGGCGCGGATAAGTCGCTCGGGGCTGGCGAGGGTTTTGTAGACGCGGAAGATGGTGCCCATGTCTTGATCGCCGGTCATGGTGCCCAGGAGACGGCAGAAAATGCCATCGCCTTGGCCCAAGATTTGTTCGATTTCCTCAAGGAACCGGGAAAAAGCGGGGTAGGGATGCCAACTGCTAAGCCGAATGCGCCTGGCGAATACGGCCTCGGTTTGCAAGCCGCTTCTAGTCACGATCTGGGCCAGCTTAT
>JAUVBB010000018.1 GCA_030591445.1 Deltaproteobacteria bacterium
CAGCAGCACCTGACAGTTTTGCGCGCGCAGCAATCTTGCCATTTTTTCCTTCTCTTTCTTCACCCGCACATGCAATATCTTCGTCTCCTGATGCTGGAAATCTTGCCGGGAACCACTAAAGACGATCTGACCGTGGTTGAGCACCAAAACGTTGTCGCAGGTTTTCTCGATGTCCTTGAGAATGTGCGAGCAGATGAGCACATGGATTTTCCGCCGGTGGGCCACCTCGTCTACCAGGTCGAGCATCTCCTCCCGGCCACGCGGATCCAGGCCGGTGGTCGGTTCGTCGAGCAGCAAAAGGCGAGGCCCGTGCACTAGGGCAGCGGCCAACTTTGTCCGTTGGCGCATGCCGGTCGAATAACTGCCCACCTCTCGGTAACGCTCTTCACCCAAACCAACAAAATGCAAAACCTCGTGCGCCCGACTGACGGAATCCGCGCGACGCATGCCGGAAAGCTGGCCACAAAAAGACACCAGCTCCAAGCCATTGAGATCGGGCAAGCTCACATCTTTTTCCGGCATATAGCCCACAAGTTGTCGCACCCGTAAAGGATCACGCGCCGGATCCAATTCACTCACCAGGGCCCGGCCGGCCGGGATCGGCAGTTGCCCCAGCAAGAGCTTGATCAAGGTGCTCTTGCCCGCCCCGTTGGGTCCCAGCAAACCGGTGCAACCGGCGCCCACGGCGAAGGAAACACCAGCCAGAGCCAGGTTTGCGCCGTAGGCGTGCTCCAGATTATCACAGCGAATGATCACGAAGGCCTCCCTTTGCCTGTCGACTCAACTCAGTCTTCCAGGATCCGATGCTGCACGAATTGCGCGCCCAAACGCAAGGCTAGCGGCCACGACAAATGCTGCCAGGGTTTGTGCTTGTCACCTTGAAGATACGGATGCGCCTCGCGATAAGATACCCGGACATCTACAATTACCGGCGCCTCGAAAGTTAACGCCGTCTTGAGACCAGCTTCCAATTCCTGATCGCACTGGATGCGCACGTACCCTACCCCCAGTGCCTCAGCCATTTTCTGGTGGTTGATCGGCACCAAGTTCACCGCGGTTTCGCGACCCAATAAGCGAGAGGACAAGGACAAATCCGCATCGCTGGGCACCTCGGTGAACAACGCCACCACTGGAGCAACATTGCATCTACGGGCAGTGAGCAGTTCCGCGGCCGAGAGCAAAAAACTCTCTTCATCCACACAGGCCACCACCTTCAGATCCGGCAGCGCCAAGGCGGCGGCCACCGCGCCGGGAATGGAGAAACCCTGCACCCGATTGCCCTGCGGCAACACCAGCGTGCGGGGCGCGTGCACCGCAAAGGCGGCCACCCCAAAACAGGCGCCACAGTTGGCATCGAGGATCAGGCGATCATCGGCACCGAGAAAATCCCGCAGCACCGAAAAGAACCGCACCGGATCCACGTAGTCGGGCCGCCTGGGTCGAGCGGCCAGGGCGGTACGAAAACGCCGCTTGCCGGCACGAATGCTCTCCCGCAGCCCGGGCTGTGATCGTTCGGGCAGCAGCTCGATCAAAAAACGCAGGGCCTGTTTCGCCGGCGCCGAAACTATCACCGCGGCGGGGGTGCCGCGCTCGGGCAAGGTGGGTTCGATGTCCACATAGATCCATTCTGGTTGCGAATCCGACCCGGGACTATCGGTGGTCGATTCAAAAAAGCGGCAGCCGAGCGCCAAGATCAAATCGCAATCGGAAAACACGGCTTCAACCAGCGGCGCGCCGGCCTGACCCGGGCCAAAACCTGCACACAAAGGATGAACCGCCGGCAACAAACCTAGGCCGGAGACCGATGTCGCCACCGGTGCCTCGATCCTTTGGGCCAACTCCAGCAATTCGTCGACGGCACGCAGGCAACCGGCCCCGGCATAAATCCCCACTTGGCGGGCCTCCATCATTCTGGCCGCGGCCGCATGCAGGTCCGCCGCCGCCGCCTCGGTCAGTACCCGCGGGCCTTCCTTGAATCCCGTGCCCTCCATCCGGCAGGACAAACGCTGCACGGCCGAGGGAATTTCAACCAGCGCCGGCCCCGGCTCCCCGACCCGAGCCAACTGCATGGCTCGCGACAATACCGGAGGAACCTCTTCGGCCTCGTACACACTGTAGACGCCTTTGTAAAGTTGGCGGGGACCGGCCAAGGGATCGAGAACCTTTTGGCGATAGCTGGCCGCCGGTTGGTGGGCACTATGAGAACTTGCGACCAAGACCAGCAAGGGAATCGAATCCATCCGGGCCAAGGAAATCCCACTCAGGGAATGATGGGTGCCGACCTCGGGCCCAAGCAAACACACGCCCAACTCGCCGGTCACCTTGGCGTGAGCAACCGCCATGTGGGCGGCACTGGTCTCCTGGGTAACCAGGACGACATCGACGCGACTGTGCACCAGGGCCGCGAATAATTCGGTAGTCGCCACCGCCGGAATCCCGAACACCCGGGTGACCCCAGCGCGACGGATACAATCGGCAGCCCCTGCCGCGGCACTCATATAACCCCAGCCGTGCGAACTCACGCGTTCCTCCCCTAGGGCCTGTCTGCCGATGAAGTCATTTGCTCGCCTTTTTTGCCCAGCAGCTTGCCATCGGCGCTCAGCCACACTTTCCATCGATGCACGGCATAACCACCGTCGCGCCGAACCAGTCGATAAAACATGGTATGGAGCTTGGCACCGCCCTCCAGGACATCCACCGCCGGTGGGTAAGCGGACAGGGCGCGCGGATAGAATGGTTCGCCAGGGAAATCATACAAATTTTGCGGCTTAAAATCGGGCGCATCGGCCACCATGATCGCGTCGCGAATCTTGCCGGCTCCCGGCCGTCGAAAATACAATCGCCGACCGTCGGGCGACCAGGAGGGACTGATTCCGGGGCCCAAGCGGTGATCGCCCCGGTCTTTGCCAAGAATCAGAGTCAAGGGTCGGCCGGCGGAGGCAAAAGCCACTCGGCTGCCATCGGGAGAAAAGGCATGGGTAAGCCGCTCGGCCCCGGGACCCAGCAAACGTCTTTGGCGATAAGCGCGCCCGACCAACCAGTAGTCCCAGCGGCAAGTGCCGCCGCCGCAACCAAGCGATATGGCCAAGACCGCCCTTTTGCCATCGGCGGCCGGGTAAACATTGTAGTCGGTCAACACCCGGGCGGCGGGCAGAAAACCTGCCCCCGCCGAGGATCGAACCCGGTACCAGAGCCCGTCGGGCCCTTCTTCGACCGACTCGACTTCGAGCCAAGTGCCATCAACCACGCTGACCCCGGCGCCGGAAGATTCCCGGTCCGGTCGCGACAGCAGCGCCACTTCCATGTCGGTCACGCCTGCAAACACCAAACCCGAACGCGGCCCGGGCAAAGAATTTTGGGCCGGTTGAAATCGGTTGTGACGATAAGGTCGAGAGACCACTTTGCTTTTCGTAAAACCATTCTTTCTCAACACCGAAGCCAAGGCCCGGGCATAGGCCAAGCGGGCAAATTTACCGGCCACCACCGACCACCCGCCCGGGGCTGACCCTAGCAAGGCGGCTTGTTCCAGGCCGGGATAGCCCACGGGAACCGCCGCCACCGCCGCTGTTTTTTTCCCCAGGCGAGCGGCAGAATCCAGACTCGTTTCGGTACCCACTACCACGTGATGGATTTCTTGCGGACGATCGACCAACGCCGGTTCCACAAAAGACCCGTCCGCGCCCGGCACCTGCGCCGGATCCAAACCTGGCGGCGGCGCCCCCTCAAAAGCAAGCCTTTCGGTGTCGACCGCGGACGCGGGCGCTTGCGGGGCCTCCGGCTGCGAGGGCGCCAAGCTCTTTTCCGCCTGATCGCAGTGACACGCCAGCGCGCCCAAGAACACGAATGCAAAGGTCGAAACCCTAGGTTGAATTCTCATGACCCAAAAGTACCTAGCCCGAACCGCCTCTGTCAACATAGGCTTGCTCTGAGCCCGGGCCTTTGATATGAATTGAGCGAACATGACCCGATATACCGAGACCACAGTGGAACACAGCAACGGCGATGCCATCTGGTATCGTCGCCTGGGTGAGGGCAAACCCGCCCTGGTGCTTTGTGATGGCGTCGGCTGTGACGGCTACATCTGGAAATACCTGATTCCGCACTTTGAAAAACAACATACCATCATCCACTGGAACTATCCTGGCCACGGCCATACTCCGCCGCCCCGCGATCTGGAGAGCCTGGACATCGAGGAATTCGCTGAGATCGTAAACCTCGTGTTGGACGATGCCGGCATCGAAGAACCGGCCGTTATCATGGGCCATAGTATGGGCGTTCAGGTGGTCCTGGAGTTCTACCACCGTTACCCGGAAAGATGCCAAGCGCTGATTTGTGTAACGGGGTCCTGTGGCCGGGCGCTAGATCATGTCCATGACACCGGCCTGGTCAAAAAGTTATTCCCGTACATGCAGTTCGTAGTCAATAAAGCAGGCCCACTGGTTGCCGAGGTATGGCGTCGTTTGGTCCATACCGAATTGAGTTTCCAGTACGCTACCAACTTCGAAATCAACGGCAAACTCATCAGGCGGGAAGATTTCTATCCCTATTTGGCCCACCTGAGCAAAATGGACCCGCAAGTGTTCATCCGCACCGTGCAAGGAGCCGCTCGGCATTCGGCCGAACACACCCTGGCTGACATCAAGGTCCCTACCCTCATCGTGGCCGGCGAGGCTGACCGTTTCACCCCCCATTGGATCTCGCGGCGAATGCAGACCATGATTCCCGAATCCGAAATATTGACCCTGCCCCAGGGTACCCACACCGGCCCACTTGAACTACCAGAGCTGCTCAACCTGCGTGTGGAGAAATTCTTGGGCTCTCTCTCTGATTGAGAGGAATTCAGATAAAATCAAAAATCGGGCCGTACAATTCTCGGCCCCCGGGACCGTTTCTTGCGGCGGGCTCGCGACTTCTTCCTTGCCGGAGCGTTGCGGGCATCTTGGATTTTGGCCTGGAGCTCGATCAATTCGGTTTCTTCCGGCGACACCGACAGGGCCTCGTCCACCGCCTGCTCCGCGGCATTAAATTCTTTGCGCTGCAAATGGATCATGGCCTTCACTTTAATCATCTCGAGATCGGTGGTCCCCGCAGCCAATTGCTCTTGCACATACTCCATGGCCCGATCGAGACGAGTGTTCGTCTCGGCGTACATGGAAGCCAATAGCCGTTTGACCGTGGCATCGTTGGGAGAAAACGCCAAGGTCGCCTCCAGCTCGATGATGCCCTCTCTGGTTTTGCCCATGCGGCGGTAGAGCTGGGCCAAGCGCAGGCGCGAAATCGGATCGCTGCGATCCAGATCGGCCGCTCGATTGAAGCTGCGGATGGCGTCGACCTGGAGTCCTCGCCGGGTCAGGATCTCACCCATGGCCACGTGGGCATCGACATGGCTGGGATTGAGGGTAATGGCATGATCGACGCCGGCCAGCGCTTGCGGAAGATGGCCACGGTTCATTTGCACCCGCGCCAAACCCACATGGGCATCTACCTGCTTCGGTTGGGATTGAAGCACCTCGGTATATTGCTCTTCTGCCCGATCCAAGCGCCCCAATTTCAAATAGGCATCGCCCAGGTCAACCATGGCTTCGATGTCTCCCCCCCGTATGCCCAGAGTAATCTCAAACTCCCGGGCCGCGGCCTCGAACTGACCCCGCTTCATCAAATGGCGACCCAGGCTGGCATGGACCCGATCATTTTCCGGGGCAGCACTGGCCGCTTCGTGCAACTTTTTCAGGGCTTCGTCTTCTTTGCCTTGGCGAAACAGTACTTTCGCCTGCAAGGTAATAATGGCCGCATCGTTGGGGGCCAATTTGCGCAAACTGCGCAGAGAGCGCTCGGCGTCGGCAAATCTGCGCGCCTGAACATATAGTTCTATGATTTTCTCTAAAACCTCCTGCCGACTCCCGTCGATCGCCACCGCCCGCTCTAGATGCCCGATGGCCAAGTTGACCTTGCTCCGTTCCAGCAATAGGAGGGCCAACTCCCATTCGGGCTCTACCCGATCCGGTTGCAAGGTAGCGGCCCGGCCCAAAGCCATGATGGCCCGGCCAAACTCACCGGTGCGCTTCAAAGCCATGCCCTGCTGCAAAAAGTACTCGGCTTGATTTTGATCCATTCGGGTCGCGGCATCGAACTTTTCAACCGCCAGGGCAAAGTCACCGCGCGCCGACAAAGCCAGTCCTTGCTCAAAGGATTGGCGGGCATGCTGGGCCGGGGTCAATTCCTTTTCGAAAAGTCCACAACCAGCCATGCCTAGCAAGACCAAACCCCAAATGCCATTCATCGATCTTGTCATTTCACTCCTTCGGCAATAAACTCTACAAACATGTCCTACTCTTTTTTTCATACCACCAGCATCGGACCCGGTCAATCCGCCAAATGGCCCCTGACCATTGCCGCTTGGGCATTGATGCTGCTGAACCTGAACTCTTGTCATCGCGTCCCTACGCCTTTCGACTGTGATCCACAGCGGCCCGGGAAATACGCGTGCCCCGCACAAACCTTTCGAACCTGGGTCGCCGCTTCCCTGGCCGGTGATGCCCAAGCCCTGACCGATTGCTATTGGGGCGGTATGCCCCCCCACGAACTGCGGGCCTGGGTGACGGAAAATTTACGACCGGAGGCACGGGACTTTTTCCACAATGCGAAACTTACTGAAATCCAGCCGGCTACGCGGGTGGAGATTAATTTCACATTCCTGGCCGGCAATGGGGAAGAAGCCAGAGGAGTGATGGTGAGAACCCGGCAGGGATGGAAAATCCAGAGTTGGTAGGTTTTTTGCGCCCCGGCCTGCGTCCACTTGACCGATGGGAACGAGGAACGCTTTCAACTACAGTGAATCACTGGTCTTTTCATCGGCCAGCTGACCGATGGCGACAAAGCGAGAACTGGCTATTCTAAAGGTGTACAAAAGCAGGTATCTTCCATCCCAATTGGGGAGGAATCTGACATGGGCATAACAACCAAGAAAAGCGGATCGCCCACCGGCCGCGACGGCCAGTCTGGACAGGTAGAAGTCGAGACTGCCGTTATCTTGCCGATGGTGGTGTTTCTTCTGCTGGGCTTGATCCAACTGGGTTTGCTGCACCAGGCCCGGATTTTTGCCAAATACGGCAGTTACCGGGCCGTACGCACGGGCTCGTTGCACAATGGCGACGTGGAAAAAATGGAGATGGCGGCCTTGGCCTCCGTCTTGCCCATCGTCTCTCGAGCCAAAGGTGGTGCCGAAGTGCTGGGTCGAACCGACAATGCCACCAACTGGGTTAAGAAATGGATGCGCCCCGGTTTCGGCATGGGCCTGAAGAACCGCATGATCGACTTCCCCTCCTTGCCATACACCGAGGTGACCATTTGCGGCCCGGCCAAAGGCGATGTCTCCGGGGCCATTTACAACGACACCGCCGCCTTCGACATGATTGCCACCTCGAGCGAAGGCATCAACACCAAGTTGCGTATCCGCCTGGTGCTCTACTACCGCATGATCATTCCTTTTGCCAATTGGATGATTCACCGGATGTGGCGCGGGGAGAAAATCGTCGAGGAGTTGCACCTTGATGCTCGCGATGTGGTCATTCCCAACGCCTCGATCGACGCCAAGGTTATTGCGGCCGCCAAACAGGGCATTTTCATCATTCCCATCGAAACCCACTACTCGATGAAAATGCATTCGGACATCCCGTTGGCCAACTTTCCGGAAACCGCCAATGAATGCCATTAGCAATAAGGGGGTCGCCATGAACACCATGCGCAAAAGACTTCACCGCGGAGAGCGGGGACAAATTATGGTCCTGGGAGTCATGGGTGTGTTGCTGGTCGCCCTGATGATGCTGCTCACCTTGAACGTGGGCCAGGCCACTTATGAAAAAATTCGCATTCAACAACTTTCCGACTCTTCCGCGTTTTCCACCGCCACCTTGCAGGCACGCTCTTACAACTTCTTCGCCTACACCAACCGGGCCAACATCGCCGGCCTGGTGGCCGCCTCTTCGGCCCACGCCTACATGAGCATGGCCTCCATTGTGCCGGAGATGTTCTTGTCGGCCATGGGCAACTTCATCGTCATGGGCATCTATGAAATTGGCCTTTGCTGTGCGTGTACCTATTGCTCTTGCGTACAGCATTGCATTCACGCCAGCGACGATTTCCAAGTAGCCATGGACTATCACGATGCCGGTGAAGATCTGGAAGACGGCCTAAAGGACACCAGCAGCTACTTCATCAGGGCCATCAAGGCGCTCGATCTGCACATGTCCTTCATCGCCAGCCAACAACTGGCCATGCGCGCTTTCGTCGAGTATCAGACCGGCTTGGACAATGTGGCCGCTGATCTGCTCGGCAGATATTCCGCCGGCAGTTCCCATTCCCTGCCGGTAGCGGCCGCGCTCAACCTACCCGAATACCATAGTACATTTGAAGACAGCAGCGACAAGCGTAAGTGGGTGGCCACCGAAATCGCCAACGGTAGCCGCTGGGCCAAGTTTGTCTTCAGCCGGCACCTGGGGCATCTTTACGGCTTCGTCCGTCCAGACACCTTGTATGATCTGATCTCGGATATCCCCGACGCGGCCGACGGAACCTCGATCCCCATCTATCACGCCGGCGAGTCGCGCACGGTCAAGGGCGGCACCGGCGTACCCAGCAAGATCAAAAGCAGCCAGCGCGGCCCCGAAGGCGATGCCGCCGCCGGCCACGATTACGGCGCCATCTTCTCCCAGGCCCATTGTGGGGTCATGGCTTCCACGCAAGAGGCCCAAGTGGGCAGCGACAAGGACAGCGGCGAGCACAAGTGCGATCATTTCGGCGTCTTTAGTGGCGATTGCTGCGACGACGAAGGTGACCATGAAGACGCCTTCAAATGCCTGGGCACCGACAGCGCGCTGCTGCACAACTGCTTCACTCTCTTCGCCGCCAACGAGAAACCCACCGAAGATTTCGGCCAGCCGGTGGTCTACAATGTCACCAAATCCGATCTGCGCCGGACCGAGGGCAGAGGGCCCAAGGTGGCCTGGGAAGTCACCAACAGCGATTCCGGCAAAGTGGCCATCGATTTGCGCGGCACCATCGGCAAGAAGGAAGTGCAACTGACCGACAATCCCGCCGTCCACGGCCAGGGCACCGCGCTGAGCAAAGCCCTGGTCTACTACCACTATCCGGTTCTTGCTGACGGCTGGAAAGAGCATCCCAATTTCTTTAACCCCTATTGGAAAGCCAAGCTCCAACCTTTTCGGGGGCCGACCGAAGTGGCCAAAGTGCTGACCCTTTCGGGAGACATCGGCAAATACGGACCCATCCTGATTGGCGGCCTGCTGGGCGTCCCCATGCCTTGATTGGAGAAAGCCATGAAAAGCAAGCAAAGAAAATCCAGATCAGGACAAAGCGGCGCGGCCATGGTGGAGTTGGTGGTACTGATGCTGGTATTCGTGCCCTTGATTTTGCTACCCATGTATTTCCAAGACGCCATGCGCTTCAAATTCGACGCCCAAGAAGTGGTGTCCACCAGCGCCTGGGACTTCGCCTACGGTGATTACGAAAGCAGCTCGGCGGCCGCTCTGGCCGGTTCCGTCCACAGCATGAACCAACGTATCTTCGACAACGGTTGGTGCGGCAACGAAGACGACAAAAAAGAGCCGGCCGGACCCTGGGCCAATTTTCGCTGGGCGGATGCCTCCCAGCCGGCCACTTGTACCGCCATCAAAGGCTTTCAAAAACCCAGGGGCATAGCGGGGGTGCTAGGCCCATTGCCCGCCGCCTTTCACGACAAATGGACCAAAGGCGGCTTGGTGGAATGTACCGGTAGCATCGAAGTCGAAAACCACTATATCCCTTCGATCTTCATGCAGGACTTCTCCGCGCTGTCCGACGACAAGATGTTCCTCGACAAGGGCCAGTTCCTTCCCTATAGAGAGTATCGGTTCGGGGTCATGGTCGATCCCTGGTGCATCCACGATCCGGCCGACATCGTCCAGGACGGTTCGGGCAACAAACCTTTCAAAGATCGGGTCGAATACGTCTGGAAAGAAGGCCCGTCCGTCATCACCTTCGAGATTTTCGAGATTGCCATCGACGCTTGGTTTGCCATGCTCACGGCCAAGGAAATATTCAACCCGGTGATGCTGGCCGCCGAATACCCGCCGCGGCCGGCCGACATCTCATCCATACACCCGCCATCCAAAGAGCAAAGTGTCAGCGCCAAATGGGGCCGCAGTTCCTTCTATGTAACTCCTTTTCTCGATGGCAGTGACGACACCTACAAGAAGACCTTTGAAAAGCGGGATGTCTGGTACTTGGGCTGCAAGCAACTCGAGCCCAATTGCACTTAAAGGAACTTGCATGAGTTTGGCCAAAAACAAACTACCGACCTGGCTGCTGCTGGTATGCTGGGCGGGGGTGAGTGCTCCGGCAGCCGCCGAAGAAGGCCTGCTCTATTCCTTACCGGTTTATCCGGCGGCGAAGGCGGCCCCTTTTCAGGGCGGCCTGAGCGCCAACAACGTCCCCCTTGAGGCCACCCTGCTGGAGACCGATGATGATGTCGACACCGTGCTCGATTTTTATCGGCAGGCCTTGGAGAAACAAGGACGCAAGCTAGTACAGCACAAGTACAATCCCCAGTCCGGCTATGTAGGCACCTTTGACGAAAAAACGTCCACCATGCGCATGGCCACCGTTTTTGCCGCCCCCAACGGCGGCGCCATGATCGTACTGTCTTCCATGGATCCACGGCCGCTCATACGGCCGGGAAAAATCGCCGCCGATCTCCCCTCGCTACCGGAAGCCACCGAAATAGTCACCACCGGCCAAGGAGCATCGGCCTCCGCGCAGCAAACCGTCAGCTATCAATTGCCAGGCATATCTCCGGGCCAGGCCCGAAAACGATTGCGGCAGGTAGGTCTTTCGCTCGGCTGGCAAATCGATGTAAAAAATCAGACCTTCGGTGCCAAGGCCCTGGTATTGCAGCAGGGCAACCGGACCTGTATTATAAACGTGCTTGCCGGCCAGCCAGAGGGAAAGGGCCCGCGCCATACGGCCGTATCGATGATTGTTTTGCAAAGGAGCCAAAATCATGCCCAGAAATAATCCCATGCAGAAAAAGCGTTCTTTCATTCTGCCCCTCTTGATCGGAGCTTGCGTGCTAATGCTGGGCATGCCTGCCCCGGTGCAGGCTCGCCGAAGCGCTGAAGTATGCGCCAAAGACTGCGAGCAACTGGTCAAAAACTGTAACAAGGCCTGTAAAAAAGGCCCAAAAGAACACTGGGACAAACAGCACAATCCGAAAAACACTCTCAAAAGATGTAAGGCCATGTGCAACGGTCTGTTGGGCAAATGCCAAAAACGATGCAAAAAAAGAAATACAGAGAAATAAAGGAGGTCGCCCATGTCTGCTAAGCAATCCCGGTTTTTCAGAAAGCTGCGCAGAGATCAGCGCGGTCAATCCATGGTGGTCTACGCGCTCATCACCGCCTCCATGCTGGCCTTTGGCACTGTCTTTGCCATGAAAATTCTCCCGGACATGCTTGATGCCTACAACAATTTCACCGCTAGTCTCTATTTCTGCATCAACATGCCCATTCCGTAAGGGACTAAACTTTTCTTGACACTGTCGGACCAAGTAATGCAAAATTCTGCAAGAGTGAAGGAAAGCGGTAGGTGGTTCGGCAAAAAACCTGACCGCAGCGTGCCGGCGTCTTTCCGGTAAGTGACTGAGCCCTGTTCTTGAGCATGACAATCAAAAGGATGGGGACAGAGAAGAAGGAGCGGTAGTATGGCAACTGGCAAAGTAAAATGGTTCAATGATTCAAAAGGATTTGGATTTATCGAACAAGAAGACGGGGAGGACGTTTTCGTTCACTTCTCGGCGATCGAATCCGAAGGATTCAAGTCGTTGAAAGAGGGGGATGCCGTCGAGTTCGAAGTAACCGAGGGGCCAAAGGGTTTGCAGGCAGCGAGAGTAAAAATCGTTTAGTCTGTATCCTGCACTGAAATTGGCTTTCAAATGCCGGGCCTTGCGCCCGGCATTTTTTCTCCATTTCATCTTTGTTCCTGCTTGCCCGGAGCCTCTTATCTGGAGGCAATAAGCAGTATGCTCGAATTGATCATTTCCCGAGACGGAAGAGACCTGGTTTCGCTGCCCATGGAGGAAAAGGTGCTGCGCGTGGGTCGGGCCGCCACCAACGACTTGAGCCTGCCCGAACCCGCGCTTTCCCGTCATCAATGTGAGATCACCCGTAGCGGCGATCAGGTGCTTCTGAAAGATGTAAGCGGCAAGGGAACCTTGGTCGACGGCCGGCGCGTTCGCAAAGCCAAACTGGATCCAGGCACCAAAATCGGCTTCGGCGACTTGACCGGCAGCCTACGCCGCAGCCGAGACGTGGCCACCCCCACCGCCCGCCTTCCGGGCGGGGGTACAAAAGTGCTAGCGAAGGGCCAGCCGGCCCAGCATCCTCTGCGTTTGGTCGGCCGCGTCCAGGGCCACCCCGTCCAACTGCGCCTGACGGGAGAGGTGCTGACCGTCGGCACCGACCCAGCCTGCGATCTGCTGCTGGCCGATGACTACATTTCGGCCTTCCATTGCCGCCTGGTAAAAAAGACCGACGGCTGGTTCATCATCGATCTCGACAGCACCAACGGCACCCAAGTCGATGGTATCCAGGTCGGCGAAGCACGCCTTCGCGCCGGAACCAACCTCAGCCTGGGTCAAATTCGCCTGGCCGTGGAACAGGACCACGACGGCCACCCGGGCAAAACACCCGATAACTTCTATGGGATCCTCTCCACCGACCCCATCATGCAAGCGGTCTTCGACACCATCGAACGGGCAGCTCCCACCGAGGAGACCCTGTTGATTACCGGCGAGACCGGCGTAGGCAAGGACCTGGTGGCTCGCGCTTGTACGCGCCTGAGTCGGCGCAGTGATATGCCCATGGTGTCGTTGAATTGCGCTGCGCTGAGTAAGGATTTGCTTGAGAGCGAATTGTTCGGCCATGAAAAGGGGGCTTTTACCGGCGCGCAAGAACAGCGCCTTGGACTCTTCGAAGAGACCAGCGCCGGCACCCTCTTCCTGGACGAAGTTGGCGAACTCTCCCTATCGGCACAAGCCAAGCTGCTACGCGTTTTGGAAAACGGGGAAATCCGCAGAGTGGGCGGCAACCAGTCCATTCATGTCGACACCCGGGTTCTTTGCGCCACCCACCGCTCACTGGCCGATTTGGTGCGCGAGGAGCGCTTCCGCCAGGATTTGTACTATCGCATGTGCGTCATCGAGATCGCCATCCCGCCCATGAGAAAACGCCCACAGGACATCGCCTTGCTGGCCCAACACTTCTTGGCGCAGGCCACCGCTCATATCGAGGAGCGAGTATTGGCCCCTTCGGCGCGGGAAAAACTCGCGGCCTATCGTTTCCCCGGCAACGTGCGCGAGCTTCGACACATCATGACCCGGGCCGCGATTCTATGTGACCACCAGACCATCGAAGCCGAACACATCTCTTTCCATCCGCCCACCCTGGCCGATCAGGTCTCGGAATCAGAAACCTACCACCAAGGCAAGACCTTGAGAGATGTCGAAATCGACGCCCTGCGCCATGCCTTGGCCGCCTGTGAGGGCAACCGCACCGCCGCCGCGCGAGTCTTAGGCATTGCCCGTTCTACCTTGATGAAAAAAATGACAAAATTCGGCATTCATTTCGAGGCCGTACTATCAGAACAAGAGTGAGGGTCCAAGGTCGTGGAGACAAAAAAAGACTTCCACATGAGCCCGGAAGACTTCCGGCGATACGGTCATGAGCTGGTCGACTGGATTGCAGACTACCAGGGGCGAGTCGAGAACTTGCCCGTACTTTCCCAAGCCCAGCCGGGCCAGATATTGTCCGCGCTACCCAAACAAGCGCCCGAACAGGGCGAAGATTTTTCCGCCATGCTCAAGGACGTCGAGCAAATCATTCTGCCCGGCATTACCCACTGGCAATCGCCCAACTTCTTCGCCTTCTTTCCCGCCAATGTCTCGGGACCCGGCATCTTGGGTGAGTTACTCTCGGCCGGCTTGGGGGTGCAGGGAATGCTTTGGGTGACCAGCCCCGCCTGTACCGAGCTCGAGACCCGCGTGCTCGATTGGGTGGTCGATCTGCTCGATCTGCCGGCGCGCTTTGCCTCGACCGCGGCCGGTGGCGGCGTCATCCAAGACTCCGCCTCCAGCGCATCCTTGTGCGCCTTGCTGGCCGCCCGCGAACGCGCCAGTGCTTACCGTTGCAAAGACCAAGGCTGCGACGGCAAACAGACCATCTATGTATCCACCCAGACCCATTCTTCGCTGGACAAGGCGGCCATGATTGCCGGCATGGGAAAAGATCAGGTTCGTAAGATCGCGGTCGATAAGAACCATGCCATGCAAGCTCGCGAACTGGCTCGCCAAATCGAGGCCGACCGGGCCGCCGGTTTCACCCCCTGCTTTGTCTGCGCCACGGTAGGCACCACTTCGTCCAACGCCATGGATCCCTTGTGTGCCATCGGCGAGATTTGCCGCCAGCAAAATTTATGGCTGCATGTCGATGCCGCCATGTCGGGCAGCGCCGCGGTTTGCCCCGAGTTCCGCCACATCCACGACGGGCTGGAACTCGCCGACAGCTATTGTTTCAATCCCCACAAATGGCTCTTTGTTAACTTCGACTGCGATTGTTTCTTCGTCGCCGATCGCGCGGCGCTGACCCGCGCCCTGAGCATCATGCCCGAATATCTCAAGAACCAGCCCAGCGAAAGTGGCCAGATCTTCGACTACCGCGATTGGCAAATCCCACTCGGCCGCCGCTTCCGTGCCCTGAAGCTGTGGTTCGTGCTGCGCCACTATGGCAAGCGAGGCCTGCGTTTTCATGTCCGCCGGCACGTAGACTTGGCCCAGCAGTTCAAATCCTGGGTAGAAGCCCACGATCAGTTCGAACTGGCCGCCCCCGCCCCCCTGAACCTGGTCTGTTTCCGCCACCTAGACTCCGACGCCCGCAACCAATACATCATGGACCGGCTCAACCAAAGCGGCCAACTGTACCTGAGCCACACCCGTCTGGACGACAAACTAACCCTGCGCATGTCCATTGGCCAAACCCATACCGAACAAAGACACGTCGAGCGCGCCTGGCAACTCATTCAAGCCGCCGCCCAAGGGTACCTAGAAAAAAAAGCATAAAAAAAGCCGACCGACGCCTTTCGACGCCGGCCGGCTCAGACAAGGGCAACAGATACCGCCACCGCTAATCGCAGCTGTTAGGCTCCGGGGTGACCGTTATGGTGGCGTTGCAGGATAGGTTATCTTTGCAGCCGGCGCATATGTAGTATGAACCAGTGGATGTCGGGGTGTAGACCATTTCCGACTGTAAACCGCAATCATTGTCACTGAACGCCTTCGTCGATCCCCAGTATCCCAGTTTCAAGTATGTGTCAGTGCTAGTGGATCCGCAGGTGCTGAAAGTGTACTGAACGCCCGCGGTCAAATTGATGGAGCTGAACTTTACGATATCCGGATCGTTGCAGTCAGCGGAGTTGGTGGAGATGGCACTGTAGGCAAACGAGCTGCAAGTGCCGCCGCCACAAGCGCCACAATCAGCCGAACAGTTAGAACAATCCTCGCCGGCACCGCAAGTACCATCACCGCAGCTGGCACAGGCGGCATTGCCGCATTTGCCACAAGTGTTGGCATCGGCGCTGGAGCAATAACCGCCGCAGCCATCCGCTTGACCACAGAGGTCACCGGTGCAAACAGGCGTGCAGCTACCGCCATCGCCACAGGTCGGTTCCGGGCTGACCAACACTTCGCCACTGCACGAACCGGTACCATAGCAACCAGCGCAGATGGTATACACGCCGCTGGTGCTCGGGGTATAGGTTATCTTTGACTGATAACTGCAGGAATCGTCGTTGTAAGACTTCTGGGTAGATCCCAAATACAGGCGAAGATAGGTATCGGTCGAAGTGGTGTTGCAGGTCTGGAAAACATAGGTCACGCCGGCGGTCAGGTTGACATCAAACTTGTCGGTATCCGAGTCGCTAAAGGAAGCATTGTTGGTACCCGATGCTGAGTAGGTAAAGGGATCACAGTCGCCGCCGCCGGAGCAAGCAGCGTTACCACACTTGCCGCAAGTGTTGGCATCGGCGCTCGAGCAGTAGCCGCCACAGCCGTCGGACTGGCCGCAGAGATCGCCTACGCAAGAAGGCGTGCAGCAAGCAGTATTTCCACACTTGCCGCAAGTGTTGGCATCGACGCTGGAACAATAGCCACCGCAACCGTCGGCTTGGCCACAGAGATCGCCGGCACAGCTAGGCGTGCATGAGCTGCCACCTAGATTGGATTGCAAGAGCAAGTCGGGAGAACCCGTGCCCTCGTTGGTAACCTTTCCCGTCACCGCGGCGGCAAGCACGGCGCTGTGGACCTGGCTGGCTGAAGCGCTGGGATTGCTCTGCAAATACAAAGCGACCACACCGGCCACGTGCGGAGCAGCCATGGAAGTACCGTCAATGGCACAGCTGGTCAGGCCACCGCATCCGGCAGCGTCGAAACCGTTCCAGGCTGAGGTGATGCTCGACCCCGGAGCAAAGAGGTCGAGGCAAGTACCATAATTGGAATAACTCGCTCGCGCATCGGAGCTGGTTGTCGCACCGACAGTGAGGGCCGTAGACACGCGACCGGGAGAATCGCCACAGGCATCTATGTTAGCATTGCCGGCCGCTATCGCTACCATCACGCCGGAACTAATGAGATTTCTTACCGCCGTATCCAAGGTAGAATTGGCCGGACCACCAATACTCAGATTGGCCACCGCCGGTGACTGGTGATTGTTCTTGACCCAATCGATACCGGCAATCAGATCGGAGGTATCAATTGAACCAGCACAGTCAGAGACACGGACCGCGTGAAGGGTTACGCCCTGGGCCACACCCCAGGTGGAACCACCAACCGTACCGGCCACGTGTGTGCCGTGATAATGGCAAATAGTACCGCCACCGCCGTCGCAGGAAGCTACCGAAGCATCCACGTTGAAGTTGTAGCTGGAAGCATAGGCGCGCACCATGATGTACCAGGTGCCAGTGCCACTCAAATTACAACTTTCGGCATTGCCGGGGAGGTAAGGCCGGCAATCGTAGCTGGAAGTGGTGGGCGCCGAGCCCAGCTTCACATAGAGATCGACATCGCCGGAGCCACCGCTGGTCGATGCCGACACATTGGTACCCGTGATGGTATAAGACTTGGTCGAGTACTGAGACAGAGAGGAGACGGAAGCATCGACCACGCTACAGCTTCCTCCGGACGAAGATGTATCACCATTGCCACCGTCCGGATCCCAGCCGTCGCCTATGCGACCGGTGAACTGAGAATGACCGAAGTCAAGGCCAGTATCAATGATGTAGGCATGCACACCGGATCCGTCAGTGTCGTAGGTGTAGGTACCATTGAGCGGAAGACTCGCCTGATCGATACGATCGATTCCCCAGGTAGCACTGTATTGAGTGCCACTGAGAAAAACCTTGCCGTCTTGCTGGACCAGTTTGACCGCCGGATCGGCCACGAGTTGGGCGGCCTCTTGCCGGCTCATGCGGGCGGCGAAACCATTGAGCGCGCCGTCGTATACATGAAGAATCTCGGCCTGGACAAAATTCTTCGCAATCAGCATGCTTGTCGCTTGCACCATGTCAGGCGAGAGTGAAATCGGACTCAAGGCATTCTCTGCCACCGCCTGCTCTTTGAACTGCACGATGAATTGTTCGGGAATGGCAAACTTATACTCGAGGATGCCATCAGCACCGACTAGCATACCATCCGTTATCGTCCCCGGAGTGAGCAAGACTTCATGAATCGCAATATCCACTTGATCCGCATTTTGCGAAGGGCCGGTAAAAATAGTCCCATCTTCGACGCATCCGTTGAACATCAACGCCACTAGCATCAACATCATGCCGAGAGTACGTACAGCGTAATGGGTGACTTTCATGACTATCCCTCCTTTGTTATATAAAAAACCTGCCGCTAACTGCTGAATGATTATTTTCTTGCAATATCAGGGCCAGCCAATGACAAAACCAATAAACGAAACAAAACAAATACTTACACAGGTAAGCAATGCTGTTTTCACTGGCACCAGCATGAAGTAACGAAACCATTTATTGCGCTCTGCTCGGCCTATTTCCTAAGCACTGGTAATTACTGAAAAAACAAAGCAACAAGTAGTTGCTCTATTATCGGAACTTTGTTGAGTTTCGGCAAACAGGAGAGCAAATTATTATAATAACTAACTTTTTTTGCGACACTCTTTGTTTCCCTGGCAAGAGAATGTTGTCTATCAAGCAAGGGAACTTTTGGTTGCGCAATTGGCTGACGGTGAACAAATTTGAGCCGAGGGAGAATCCGCGAGTTGCGGGAGAGAAACCATTGCTTGCCCTAATGTTTATCAGTATTTTCAATAGGATAGCCATTAAACCGCAGTTTCCGCGCAACTATTTGATGTATTTTGCCTGAATATTGCCCTAGCCCAGCCTGAGATCGACTTCGTAAGCCATTGTTTATGTAGGATTATTTTTTTCGTACTATTGGCACTCTTCTTGCTAGTGATTATGGTAACTAATATGTACTTAATGTTAAGGAGGGGAAGTCATGAATCGTTCGTTGAAATCATTCTCCGTTCTTGCAGTAAGCATCGCTCTCATTGCCCTGATGACAAATGCCTGTGTCGAGGATGGGATTATTTATACCAGCCCTTCTGATACCAGCATTGACTTCAGCTTCAACGCCGAGCAGCCCCTGCCGGGATCGGTCGTCGGTGGAATGCAAGTGGATGTCGACGGTATCTTGACCAGCGCCATGCCGGTTCCCGGTCATTATATTGTTCAATTCAAAGCGGCCAGCGTTGCCCCCGGCTCATTGAGCCCCTTGTACCTATCGGAAAGCCTGGTTCAGGCCACCGGTCTGGTGCTGCGTTACCATGACATCCGAGCGGAAGTCCGCCATGTTTACCAAAGCGCACTGCAGGGCTTCAATGCCCGCATGACCCGGGACGAAGCGCGCAAACTGGCCGCTGATCCCAGGGTGCTGTACGTGGAGGAAGACGGCCTGGTATATGAATCGGCCACCCAGGCCAACCCACCTTGGGGTCTCGATCGCATCGATCAATCCGCCTTACCGCTTAATGGTACCTATACCTATCTGGGTGATGGCGCCGGGGTACAGGCCTACATCATCGACTCCGGAATCCTGGCCTATCACGAGGAATACGCCAATCGCGTGGGCAACGGATTTGATGCCGTCGGCGACGAGCATGGCGACGGCAACGGCGGCACTTTCGTCACCTGTGAGAGCGGACATGGAACCCATGTGGCCGGCACCATCGGCGGCAGCACCTTCGGTGTGGCCAAGGGAGTCACCCTGCACTCGGTCCGGGCCTTGAATTGCAGCGGCTCGGGCACCTGGGGCGACGTCATTGCCGGCATCGACTGGGTGGCCGCCAATCACATTGCGCCGGCGGTGGCCAATATGAGCCTGGGCGGCACCGCCACCGAATCGCTGGATACTGCGGTGGCCAACGCCATTCAGGCGGGGGTATCTTTTTCCGTAGCCGCCGGCAACAGCAACGACGATTCCTGCGGCCGCTCGCCGGCCCGAGTCGCTACCGCCATCACGGTAGGCTCGACCACCAGCAGTGACAATCGTTCATCGTTTTCCTGTTGGGGCACTTGTGTGGATGTGTTCGCACCGGGATCTTCTGTTCTGTCCTCGTATAACGGCAGCCCCACCGACTCCAAGTCCTTGTCGGGCACCTCCATGGCCGCCCCGCACGTGGCCGGCGTGGTCGCCCTTTACCTGCAATCCAATCCGAGCGCCACCCCGGCGGAAGTTATGGCCGCGGTGACCAGTGGCGCCATCGCCAATGTCATCAATGATGCCGGCGAAGGTTCGCCCAATCTGCTGTTGAGAAGCAATATCGGCGGCATGCCGCCACCGTCCGCCTGTGGTGATGGCTACTGCAACGGAGACGAAGATTGCAACAGCTGTCCGGCCGATTGCAGCATCTGCTGCGAGCCGCTGCTCGAGGACGGCTTGAGCGGCGTCTACAACACCGAGCATCGTTTTACCATTGAGGGCACCGACATAACCGCACAAACCCAGGGCGAAAGCGGCAATTATGTCCATCTCTATATCAAACTGGGCAGTCCGCCGGTCAAGGATGCCTATCATCCCGAGAACAATGACTGGGACTGCGAATCGACCAACTATGACGCCAATGAAAGTTGCAGCGTCGACGGGACCGGAATCTTTCACATCCTGGTCTGGGGCAACGGCAACCACTCCAATGTCTCCCTGTTTGGCGGAGTCGCCTTGTGTGGCGGCGGCGGTGGTGGCGGCTCGGATCCCTTCTGCGGCGACGGCTCTTGCAATGGCATTGAAGATTGTTCCAACTGTCCGGCCGACTGCGGCGCTTGCGCGCCTTTCTGCGGAGACGGCAGCTGCAACGGCACCGAGACTTGTGAAAGCTGCGCCATCGACTGCGGCAGCTGCGCGCCCTTCTGCGGCGACGGCAGCTGCAACGGCACCGAGACCTGCGAGACCTGCTCTACCGACTGCGGCAGCTGCGCCCCCTATTGCGGCGACGGCGTCTGCAACGGCACCGAGACCTGCGCCAGCTGTGAATCCGATTGCGGCTCTTGCTCCGGTACCTGCGATGAACTCGACCAGTTCATCTCAACCCTCGCCCAGTATGCAACCCAGAACTACTCATTGGAAGGCACCGATATTTCCGCGACCCTCAGCGGCGGCAGCGGCGATGCCGATCTGTACGTCAAGCTAGACAGCGCGCCGACCACCTCCAGCTACGACTGCCGTCCCTACCTGACCGGCAACAACGAGTCCTGCAACCTGACCGGAACCGGCACCTGGTACGTCATGGTTCGCGCCTACACCACGGCCTACAATGTTAACCTCGACGCCTCGGTCAACTCTTGCGCAGGCGGCGGCGACCCGGATCCCTTCTGCGGTGACGGCAGCTGCAACGGGACCGAGACTTGTGAGAGCTGCGCCACCGACTGCGGCACTTGCGCCGCCGATTGCGGCAACAGCATCTGTGAAAGTAGTGAAGACTGTCTGACCTGCCCAGCCGACTGCGGATCTTGTGGCGGAGGAGGCTGTGAAGACCTTCAAGTAACCGGTCTGGCCGGGGTATACAACACCGAGCACCGCTTTACTATCACCGGCACCAACGTAACGGTTACAACCGATGGTCAAAGCGGCGACTTCACTCATATCTATGTGAAGCTGGGTAGCCCACCGGTCAAAATTTTCTACCCGGAGAGCCACGACTACGACTGCTACTCTGCCAGTGTGATGACCGGCGAAGACTCCGATGAGAGCGTGACCTGCACCGGCTCCGGCACCTGGCACATCCTAATAAAGGGCAACGGCACCCACAATGACGTAACTATGGACGCCTTCGTTGACGCCTGCGTCAGCGCCTTATAGGCCACGTTGAACCATCTCCGCAGACCTCCATTAGTTGACAATACTCCCCATAACTTGGTATTATGTAAATATATACATCATGGGCAGCAAGGTAATCGACCGCTTGGCAAAGAGGTGAGGCTATGACGAGTGTTTCTTGGTTATGGTTTCTTTTTATTTCCTCGGCCACGGGGCTAACTGCCTTTTGGCTGGGAAAACGGAATCAAAAAGGATCCGGGCCGGCAAAAGTCGACAACCGCAGACGCTTTCCCCGCGTTCGGCCTTTCAGCAACCAACCCATCCTGGTCCAAATCATTGGTGAGGATTTCATTGAACGCCTGCGGGCAAAAGACATCAGCGAGGGTGGCGTCAGCGTGCAGGTTGCTCACCTTTTCCAAGGTTGCAAAGTGGAAGCCGAAGTAGACCTGATTGTCACTTTACCTGGTCACCGGCCATTTCAGACCAAGGCGGAAATCCGGCATACCAAAAAAGAGGAAAGCGCCCAGGGTACCTTCGGCGTCAAGTTTCTAGAGTTGAAAGAAACACAAAGGGACGCGATATCGACATTTGTAGATCTGCTGATCGAAAAAGGCCGCCTGGACTAATATCCTCCCCCACCCTCCCTCTTTCTCGAATATACAGAATGGACTTGAGTCACGCTTTTGGCTTCTGCTACAATACTGCTCTATTTCTCGACCAGATCCAAGGGAGGCGTGATGAGCAAAGAACGTGAGGGGAAAAGGCAAGTGAATGTGACCCGCCGACGTTTTTTGAAAACTTCTGGTGGTGCGGCAGCGGCGGTTGCCGGCACCGCGGTGGTAGGTTGCGCTACCAGCCAGGCCCAGAAAAAGCCCGCGGCGACAAGCTCCGCGGCCACGGAAGAAGCTGCTCCCGCTCCCAGCGCCGAGAAAGAAAAAGCCGTAATCCAGCGTTACCGCATGCTGGGCAGGACCGGATTCAAGACTTCGGATATCTCCATGGGTTGCGGCAGCATCGCCGATGCCAATGTGGTTCGCTACGCCTACGACCATGGCATCAATCTCTTCGATGTTGCCGAAGGCTATGGGGATGGCGACTCGGAACGGAAAATCGGCGAAGCCATGCAGTTTATGGATCGCAAGAAGATCTTCATTGTTACCAAGCTGGCAGTCAAGCCGGAGGACACGGAGCAAAGTCTGCTGGAGCGCTTCGGTAAATGCTTACAACGCCTGCAAACCGATTACGCCGATGCCTTGTACTCCCATTCGGTCTCCACGGTAGCCGAGGTCAAGAACAAGGCCTTTCATGCCGCCGTAAAAAAGCTCAAGGCCGAAGGCAAACTCAAACACGCGGGCATTTCCAACCACGGTCCCCACGGGCAACAAGATATGGACAGCATGGAAAAGGTACTGCTGGCCGCCGTGGAAGACGGACGCTTCGACCTGATGCTGCTGGTGCACAACTTCATGAAAGCCGACGAAGGCGAACGAGTGCTCAAGGCCTGCAAAGAGAAAAACATCGGCACCACGGCCATGAAAACCTCCCCGGGCCAGTTGAAAATCGAGCCTTTCGACCCGGCCAGTCCCAACGAAGAATATGCGGGCGTCCTCAAGCGGCTGACCGGCCGCGGCATGAGCCAAGAAGAAGCGGTGGAAAGAATCCATAAATACTTGGAGCGCATGAAAGGAGAGATGGAGAAACACAAACACCTGCTCGATCCTTTCGTCGCCAAGTACGGCATCCAGACCCAGGACCAGCTCAACCAACGTAGCGTGCAATGGGTACTGCAAAATCCGGACATGCACACCATCTGCGTATCCATGCCCGACTTTGACAAACTAGATGAATTCATCCCCTTGTCGGGAACCGAGCTGACTGCCGCTGGCGCCCAATTCCTGCGTGACTACCAGGCTAGCTTCGGCCACCAATACTGCCGGCATGCCTGCTCTGATTGCGCTACCAGCTGCCCCCACGATCTCCCGGTCAGCACTATGATGCGTTACACCTATTACTTCCAGCAGCAAGGTCGCGAGAAACACGCCATGGCAAAGTACGCCCATCTTCAGGGCCATGATGCTTCCCTCTGCCTCGACTGCGAAGAGGCCCCTTGCCTAAGCGCCTGTCCCTATGGCGTATCCATCCAGGCCAGCCTAATCAAAGCTCACCAGATGCTCACCCTGGCCTAGGGCCCAAGATTTATTTGCTTTTGGTCTCGGCCGGTACCACCAAGACGACACTAACGACATCTTCTTTGTATTCAGAGCGGTAGATATACGAGATACCTCCGGCCATCTTGTATACGGCCTTGAGCCGTTCGCTTAGCTCCGCCGGCGGCGCCACGCTGTTCTGGATTTTCTGCGTCTCCCAATAACTGTCCTCATTGAGAGGGGACATCTTCAGTACTTTCTCCTGGAAATCCTTTCGCAAGGCCGTGTTGTCCATGTCATTGATGGCCACCACTTCGACCCCATTTTCCCAGTGCCGCAGTTGCTTGAGAAAGTAAGATTTGACCGTTTCCTCGGAAACCATGCCGACCGGAATCGATGAATTGACCACCACAAAGATGTCATTCGGGCTCTTCTTGGTCTTCGCACCTGCCGGTGTCAACAGCACGATGGCCAGAAGCAAGCAACAGCACACAGTTGTTTTCATGGCTCTCGTCTCAAAAAAAATGGCTGAATACTTAAAGAATAACAGAAGCGAGGCAGAAATTCCAGAATCCGTCAGCGGCCCAGGCATTTTGCATTCAGTAGATCACCTTGTGGGAAGTCACTTCTCCCGGGCGGATCGCGAGCGAGAAGAAGCGGGTAATCCCTTTCTCTTGATTCAGTAATTTGAGCTCATAGCGCCCAGGCGCAAGAGACATCTCAACGATGGGAGTCTCTCCATAGAAAACGCCTTGGATAAAAACTTCGACCTTTGGCGAAGAATCGAAGTACAAGATACCCATGCTTGGCTCAAACTTAGGCGAGGCTTGTTCGTCTTCTGTCTGCACGACAGCTTGCTGGGCCGACAGGTCGGTCTTGCCGGTTTGGGTCTCAGCCCAAGACAGCTCAGGCAAAGTAAATGCTTCCGCGACCGGAAGTTTTACCGTAGCAACGGGCGAGACAGTTGCTACCAGGGTCGGTCTCGGATCAGGTGTTCTCTCTGTTGGTAGCAGACGAACAAAACACCAGGCGATAGCCAGAAGAAGGAGCGGAGCCATGCTGAGCCAGGCTCGGCGCCTGGAAAACCATGGTTTTCGAACGACCGACGCCGTGGGCAAAGCTGGTTCCGACGAAGTCACATCCTCGTGCTGATCTGAGGCAGACTCTGGCAGTTCATCACCGAGTTCACCAAAGAGATACTCTTGCAGGCGGGTCTGATGATAGACCGACTCGATAAATGATTCCTTGGACTGTTTGCGCTGACTCATCAAGGCTTCGATAGTGCGCGGCAATTCGTCACCACCCGCCGAGTCGGAGGCAGCGAAGAGAAAATCGCTCAGGGCCTGTCTGAGCTCACCGGCATGCCGGTAACGTTTGTCCCGCTCTTGCTGCAGGCAAGTCATGATGATATCGCTGAGCGCATCCGGCAAATCCGGCCGCAGGGTTTGGGGAGATGGGATGGGCTCCTCGCAGATCATTTTCATGATCCGGTACTGACTGGTATCTTGGAACAACTTTTCGCCGGTACTGAGTTCCCACATCACGATGCCCAGCGAAAAAATATCGCTGCGGCGGTCTAGCGCATCGTTGTGAATTTGTTCCGGCGACATATAGCGAATCTTGCCCCGGAGCTTGCCGGTATGGGTGTAACTCTCGCGGTCGTTGGTCTGGGCAATACCAAAATCCAGTACCTTGATCTGCCCGTCATAACACATGAAGATGTTCTCGGGGCTGATATCACGGTGTACCAGGCTTAGGCGCTGACCGGCCTCATCGGTGGCTTCGTGAACATTGGCCAAGCCATTGGCCACTTGCAAGAAGATGCGGGCAATGGCCGACACACTTAGCTTCGCCGACTCCTTACGCAGCACTTTCCCCAGAGTGCCCAGGTGATCTCCAGCCAGGTATTCCAAGATCATATAGGGCAGGCCATGGACCTCGCCGTGACCCAGAACCGTGACCACGTTCGGATGATGCAAGCGCGTCATCAGCTGGCCTTCTTCCTTGAACATCGAGACCAGCTCTTCCTCTTTGCGCCATTGCTCATTAAGCATCTTCACCACGGCCAGTTTGGCCGTGCCCGCGTTACGAGCCAGGTAGACTTCTGCCATCCCGCCCTTATCCAGATGGGCCACGATGTCGAAATCACCCAGTCGTTGGTGCCTTACGAGTTTCAATCTTGTTCCTTGGAGAACATATGGCTTTCCTCGCAAAGGCCGTGCCAAGGAATTTTTCTTCGCATCCGATTGTAATCAGGGAATATTTACAGAAAGGCCCCAACAAGGAGCCCGCACAAAACGCTAACATCTTTGCGCGCTATGCAAAAAAGTAACAACCATTTTTCGAAGATGAGCGCCTACTGAACCGGCAAGGAATACTCTTGGGTGAATCGTTTTTTCTGACAGAGCGTATCAGTACAAATAACGAAATCGAACTTTAGCAGCAATGGATAGCTGCCTTTGGCCTCGGTGCGGTAAGCAACCTCGAAGCGACAGCGCTTTGTTTCCAGTTTGACCACATCTTTCTTGCGCAGCTTGCGATTGGCCAGCACCACTTGCTCGGCACCCTCGATATTGACCACCACCGGGGCTTTCTTGTTGAATTTCCACTTACCCTTGACTTGGATTTCCAATACCAGTTTTCCGGCCAATTGACCTTTCCCGCCCACTAGGCCAGCCTGAATCTGGTAACTATCTTTTGATTTCAGGGTCTTAAGATCTTGTCCGGCCACTGCGGAACAAGACCAGGAAAACAACAACAGACCCAAAAGGCAGGTGGTTTTTGCAGCCATTTCTCTCCTTCCTCTTGGTTTGGACGCCGACAAAAAGCGGACATTCACAATAATTCACCATTGAGGAAGGGATTGGTTCGCTTTTCGATGCCCACGCTGGTAGCCGGCCCATGACCCGGATACAGCTTGGTGGCATCTGGGTGGGTGAAGATCTTCTCCTTGATATTTTTGACAAGTTGCGACATGGAGCCACCCGGCAAATCGGTACGCCCAACCGAGCCCTGAAAGATAAGGTCGCCGACCAGGATTTTTTCTTCGCCCTTGATCACCAGGCAGACGCTGCCCGACGAGTGTCCTGGGGTATGTAATACCTCCAGGCAGAGTGCGCCCACTTCCAGGACATCGCCCTCGTCGATGGTGCGATCCGGCTTGGGCGAGTTCTCCACCGTGATGCCAAACATGCGTCCCTGGTTGGCCAACTGGCTCAACATGGGCGCCTCGGCGGCATGGATGAGGATCTCGGCGCCAGTGGCCTTTTTCAGCTCCTGGTTGCCACCAACATGATCAAAGTGGGAATGGGTGTTGACAATGTACTTGCATTTCAATTTGCTACGATCCAGGGCACTACGGATAGCCCCGACATGCCCACCCGGGTCCACCACGGCGGCTTCTTTCGTCTCTGAATCGCCCACGATGTAACAGTTGGTCATGAGTGGGCCTGTCTCTAGTGAATCAAAAACCAGCATCTGTGTTCTCCTATTGTGCCCCCAACAATCGTACTTTGGACACTAACTTGACTGACTTTGACGGTCAACCCTTGCTGACATGCTTTCTTTTTGCTAAGCAAAGGTACATGGATAATACACCCCGAAATCCTTATCCCACGGTGGATATCATCATCGAGCTGGCCGACGATCAGATCGTCCTGATCCAGCGTAAGAATCCCCCTTTGGGCTGGGCACTGCCTGGCGGTTTCGTCGATTACGGGGAATCGCTGGAACAGGCAGCCATTCGGGAAGCGCGCGAAGAAACCGGCCTCGAGGTAATGCTACGCGAGCAGTTCCATGCCTACAGTGATCCGGGCCGGGATCCCCGCCATCACACGCTGAGCGTGGTGTTTATCGCTGGTGCCGACGGCATTCCCCGCGGCGGCGACGATGCGGCCGAGGCGCAGGCCTTTGACCCCGCGCAATTGCCCGCCGAAATCGCATTTGACCATCGCCTCATCATCGGCCACTATCTCGAATACCGCCAAACCGGCAAACGCGGCCATTTACCCCTAGGGAGGGAGCATGTCGGAAGCAAAACTGAGCGATGCAGATAAAACGCAGCTATTGACGCTAGCGCGTAGCACTATCAAGCACAAGCTAACGGGCGAGCCGATCGAAAACGGCCCGGCTGACAACGAAAGATTGTCCGAACCCCGGGGCGCATTCGTCACTTTGCACAAGCAAGGCCAGCTGCGCGGCTGCATCGGCACTTTTACCAGCAAGCAATCCCTGGCCGACACCATTGAAGAAATGGCCATTTCGGCCTCTCAGCAAGATCCGCGCTTTAACCCGGTGCACCAGGAGGAACTGGCGGACATCGATATCGAGATCTCGGCCTTGACCCCGCTACGCCCTATCGAAAACGTGTCGGAAATCGAAGTCGGCACCCACGGCATCTACATCACCCGCGGATACCGCAGCGGGGTTCTGCTGCCCCAGGTCGCCACCGAACAGGGTTGGGACCGCGAGCAGTTCCTGCAACACACTTGTATCAAAGCCGGACTGCCCCCGGATGCCTGGCAAGCGGAAGAGACCAAAATCGAAATCTTCAGTGCTGAAGTTTTCGGCGAAAAAGAAGCCTGAGTCGACCCTTGCTGCCGGAAAAGCTGCTATAGCTGATTTCTAGTATCTTCGCCTTCTGCCGGGGATCGTTTGGAAAAGACCTTGGGTTTGAGGCCGTCCGGTAGCACCCGAAAGAGCAAGGGTAGCAACAAAGCCCCACCGGGCAAAGAGAAGATAGCCAGGGCGGGGATGGCGCGGAGAATATCAACCAATTGCTTAGCCATCTTCCGGCGTTCCGCTTTGCTGAGCTCATCTCCCAGGCTGTCGCGGTAAAGAAGCTCGGCCAGTTCCTTGGTTTCCCGGATCTCCCGAACAATGGACCCGAGGTTTTCACCAATGGTGCCCTGCAAGCGTTCGATCATGCGCTGGCGGTGCAACTTCACCGCCGAACCAACCATGAAAACATCGAGGTAGGCCTTGTGCTGCTCGTAGAATTCCAGCACCTCGGCTTCGAGGCGGGCCAATTCCTCGGCCGAGACCACCAGCCAGGCGGCCAGATCGCCGATGTAGACAGACTCCTGCTCGGAGACATGACCGTCCAGCATGGCTCCCAGGATCACTTGTTCAAGCAAGAAATCCCGGGTGCGATCATCATTAACTGCTGCCGCCACCAGCAAGGGTTCCGCTTTCCCCTTCAGCAGCCGCAGCAAGCCTCTCTTGCTTGCCCGCGACAAGCCCAAGGATTTGATTTGGCGCGCGAGCACCTGCAAAGACACGACCCCGAGTTCTCGGTCGGCCAGGGTCAGCCCTACCATGGCCCGCAACAGCAGTTCCCGCTCCCGCTCCCGATAGTCCAGCACCTTGATGAGGGAGGGACGAAGCAAACCATGCTCATAATACGAGACCGCCAGACGCCCCAGAGTTTTGGCATCCACGTAGTTGAAGCTGTTGTGAATCGGCAGACCAAGCAGAGGATTGCCAGCCAGGTAGGCATGGCGGCGGAGATCTTTGCCCACCTCGCCCGCCAATTTCAACAAGCGCTTGGGCGGCGAACCTTGCTCGGACAAAGTCGGAATCATCCGATCGATGGCGGTGGCCAGCTTAAAGCGATGCCGCAACAGGGCAAAACATACCAATAGTTCCGCCACCCGGACCAGGCCCAGGGTACAGTGTGACACCGCACAGCCAATTTCCATGGCCAAATCGGCTTCGATCTTCAGCAGGGCCAGAAACACGGCCTCGCGCTGGGCATAACCTCTGCTGGTGTGATTGGCGATGGTATCTTCCGAAGCCAGCGGAGTGCCATAAACCACACCGGTTTGCCGTAGCCGGTACTCGACCCAGCGACGAATGATATCGTCAGGCGCCAAGACCGCTCTTTGCCGCTGGAAAATCTCCAGACGCGCAGCGGCATCCTCGTCATGGAAAGCACGAACACAGGCATCCAGGAAAGAAAACAGCCATTCTTGATTCACAACCGTTGTCTATCTTGCCCCAAGGCTCCGGTCAAGCCCGTTTTGCGGGATCCCGACCTGCCATAGAATAATTTTATATGATCCATAAAGGACTTAGCTGGCCGGCACGCTTGCAGTGGCCCGGTCGGTCTGCTATAGCACAGCTCCTACATGAGAGGTAACAGTGTGACAATTGTGTACCTATATCGAACTAAGCTGTTGGTTAAGTACTGATAGATCACTTCCGAAGGAGGAAAGTATGGAGTTTCTGTTTTTCTACGCACCCATCGTCGCGGCGGTCGCAGCCCTAATCTACGCCTTTATCAAGGCAACTTGGGTCGCCAAACAGGACGCGGGCACTGACAACATGAAGCAAATCGCAACCTGGATCGCTGACGGCGCCATGGCCTTCTTGGGCCGGGAGTACAAGGTGCTGGCCATCTTCGTGCTGGCCGTGGCCATCTTGTTAGGCGCCTCCAATGCCGGTCTGGACGACAGCCATTGGCTCATCGCCATACCCTTCGTCCTGGGTGCCATCTGCTCCTCCCTGGCCGGTTACTTCGGCATGAAAGTGGCAACCAAGGCCAATGTGCGTGCGGCCGCCGCTGCTCGCACTAGCCTCAATAAAGCTTTGCAGGTGGCCTTTTCCGGCGGTTCGGTCATGGGCCTGAGCGTGGTAGGCCTGGGCGTGATTGGCCTGGCTGGTCTCTTCTTGGTGCTCCACACGATGGGAAGTTCCATTTTCTCCGACATGGCTGACGAACAGCAGTTGATGAAGGGCGTGCTCAACATCCTAGCCGGTTTCTCCCTGGGTGCTTCCTCCATCGCGCTGTTTGCACGCGTCGGCGGCGGCATCTACACCAAGGCGGCCGATGTAGGCGCCGACCTGGTGGGCAAAGTCGAAGCCGGTATTCCCGAAGATCATCCCCTGAACCCGGCCACCATCGCGGACAACGTCGGCGACAACGTGGGCGACGTGGCCGGCATGGGCGCCGACTTGTTCGAGTCCTTCGTCGGTTCCATCATCTCCTCGATGATCCTGGGCGTGACCTGGTACGTCGGGCTTAAAGCGGCAAACTCCGAGATGGCCATGAACGCCGTCTTTTTGCCCCTGGTCATCGCCACCATCGGTATTGTCATGTCCATCCTGGGCACCTTCTTCGTCCGCACCAAAGAAGGTGGCAACCCGCAAACCGCGCTCAACATGGGCACCTTCACCGCCGCCGGCCTGATGGCCGTGGGTACGGTGATAGCGCTCTATTACTTGCTGCCCAAGCAGCCCTTCGATGTAGTCAACATCTTGACCGGTCAAACCGCCACTTATGAATGGTGGGGCGTGGCCGTGGCCATCATCGCCGGGCTCATCGCCGGTACCTTGGTCGGCATCACCACCGAGTATTACACCGCCACCAACCGCCGCCCGGTCAACTCCATTGTCGAGGCTTCCAAAACCGGTCCGGCCACCACCATCATCCAGGGTCTGGCCGTGGGCATGAACTCCACCACCATTCCCATCTTGCTCATCTGCGCCGCCATCGGCATTGCCTATGAATTCGCCGGCCTGTACGGCATCGCCATGAGCGCCGTGGGCATGCTGTGTACCACCGGTATCCAGCTGGCCGTTGACGCCTACGGACCCATCGCCGACAACGCCGGCGGCATCGCCGAGATGGCCCAGTTGGGCCGCGACGTGCGCGCGCGCACCGATCATCTGGACGCGGTGGGAAACACCACCGCCGCCATCGGCAAGGGTTTCGCCATCGCCTCGGCCGCCTTGACCTCCCTGGCCATGACCAGCGCCTATATGACCAAGATGCATGGGCAAGTGCAGATTTCCGCCAACGACCCATTCACCCTGATCGGGATGCTCATCGGCTGCATGCTGCCTTTCCGCTTCTCGGCCATGGCCATGGTCGCCGTGGGCCAGGCCGCCCAGGACATGATCAAGGAAGTCCGGCGCCAGTTCAAAGAAATCCCCGAATTGAAGCCGGCCCTGATCGCCGCCCAGAAAGCGGAGTCGGAAGAGCGCGAGCCCAACGACGAAGAGCGCAAGGTCATCGACGCCGCCAACGGCAAGGCCGAATACTCCCACTGCGTCTCCATCGCCACCTCCGCCGCCATCAAGAAGATGGTGGTACCCGGCGCCATGGCCATAGCCGTACCGGTCATCATAGGCCTGATCTCTCCCAATGCTCTCGGCGGCCTGCTCATCGGTTGCCTGATTTCCGGCGTATGCATGGCCATCTTCCAATCCAACGCCGGCGGCGCCTGGGACAA
>JAUVBB010000396.1 GCA_030591445.1 Deltaproteobacteria bacterium
GTTGTCCTCATCTACTAGACCGTCACAATCGTTGTCCCGGCCATCACAGATTTCTTGGTCGCTGTCGCCCGCAACTGCGTTGCACTCGGTAGACGCACTATCCGCGCTACAGTCTAAGAAACCGTGACGCAAACACATGCCCTGACCGGCGGAACAAGCAGTGTATAAGTCAGGGAAGTCTTCATCGGTGCGGCCATCGCAATCATCATCGGCGCCATTGCAGATTTCCGACGCTGGTTGCTGGCCCACACATTGCAACTCGCTCTGCCCCTGAACGCAATCCATGACACCCTGGCAGGCGCCAAATTGGTTCTCGATGGTACAGCCTGCACTGCGGCCATCCACGTCGTCGATTTGACCGTCGCAGTCATTGTCGATCTGGTCACAAGCTTCCGCTTGCGGCAGCGCCGCCGTACAATTTACCCAACCCAGATCGGCCGCGCAGGTCTCATCGCCATAGCAGGTACCAAAAGCGTTGCTCTGGTAACAAGATCGGCTCTGGCCCTGATCATCGGGCAGACAAGCACAGGACATCGAGTTGGGCAGGCATTGAAACACATCGGCTTCGATTTGGGCACACTGGTAGCCGTCCGGGCATTCACTCTCCGCCAAGCCATGGAGGTTGCCGGCCGCGCAATCTCGGCCGCAGAAAAGACCACCACCTAATGCCAGGCAGCGATCGCCCGGGGTGGGACAATTGTCATCGCTCTGACAAGGCGTGCACAAATCATCGGAGGAAGGCAGGCAGGTAAGCGGGCCAGCCTGGTAGGTACCGGCCGCGCAGCTGGCCACCTGACAACGAGGACTGCCATCGTTGGCCGCACAATAGGCCAGGGCGTTGGGGATGGCCCCCTCACAGCTTACGCCGCAAGCGCCACAATGTTGGTCGTGCACATAGGCGCCGGTGGTGGCATCGCGAAAATCTTCATCTGCCTGATCGTCACAATCGTTGTCCCGATAATCGCAAACTTCGTTTTCGGCGGTCACCACGTTGCACCACCAACGAACCCCATCGCCGGCTTCGGAACACACCCAGGTGCCCACGCAAGTGCCGGCTTCGTTGCTTGAGCCGCAAAGTTCCGCCGGCGCCACTACCTCTTCGTCCACCAGGCCATCGCAATCGTCGTCGATATCATTGCACTGCTCGGCCATGGGGATCATGGCATCACAGTTTTGCCAACCGGCCAAGGCATCGCAAGTCTCTTCCCCAAAACAGGTACCGAAGGCGTTGACCACCCGGCAGCCGCGGGTCTGGCCGGCGGTCTCTTCCTGGCAATGGCAAGAACCACTGACCGGCAAGCAACGTTCGACGCCCGTGCCGGTGTTGCCGCAGATGTAGCCATCCGGGCAAGTCTTATTGGGCTCGCTGCAGGGAATCACACAAGCCTGCATGCCATCGATTTCGAGGCAGGTAGAGAAAAAGCAATCGTCGTCGTCGAGGCAGGGGCGACAAGACATGTCCGGAGGCACAATGCATTGGAACTCATCTTGCTGGAAATATCCGGCATCGCATTCCTCGACCAGGCAGCGCGGCAGGGCCATGCTGCCCCCGCATTTGCCGCTGCCGTTTTCGATCAAGGCATCGCAGTCTTGAAAGCAAGTGCCGCAGTGCGCGTCGAGCGTCCAGGCGCCCTCGGCATCTTTGAAATCCTCATCGATGGCCCCGTCACAATCGTTGTCGGCAAAATCGCAGCGCTCGGGTTCCGGCATCGGCCCCACACACACCCAACCCTGCTCACCCTGGCATTGTTCGCTGCCCGCGCAAGCGCCCACTCCGTCTACCCGGTTTTCGCAAGCCCTGGCCTCGGCCAAAGCGTCGTCGATCAAGTAGTTGCAATCGTTGTCTTGTCCGTCACAAATCTCGGCGGCCGGCTCCTTCGCGTCACAACCCTGCCAACCAAGGGTCAAATGGCAGGTCTCTTGACCAAGACAGCTGCCAAACTCGTTGGTGCGCAGGCAAGATCGTTTTGCCCCCACCATCTCCGCGCCACAGGAGCAACTGCCACCTTGCGGCTGGCACCAGCTGCCCTCGCGGGCCAAGGTCAGGTCCTCCGCGCAAATATATCCTTGCCGACAGTCATCTTCGTCGCGGCAAGAAGAAGCACAGCGGCCTTCTCCATCTATGGTCAGACAGGCGCCGCCTTGACAATCGGCATCGCTGCCGCACTCGAGACAAGCCATATCTTGGGTCGGCAAGCACACCGACGCGGCATGGTCGTCGTCAAAGGCCACAACCTTGCATTCGTATTCGTCCGGACACCACTCCTCGCAGGGCTTGGTGCACACAAATCCGTCCGGACCCGCCACGCACCATCCCGACTCGCAGTCTTTGTTTTCAGCACAGGGCAGGCCAAAGTCATCCGGGAGGGTATCGTCTATATTGTTTTTTGGATCGTTACTACAAGCTCCGGCCAGCAACACCAGCAGCAAGATAATTGAAGCTAGCGCTTTCCATTCCATCTTATTCTTCCATCGCAACATTTCGCTACCCCTTACATTCATGGTTGTCATTGCCAACGCTGCGATGGCTAAGGCAAAAATCAAATATTGTCAACCTATATTGGCATTTTACAGATATAGCGTAACCAATTAACACTATTTGCCATCGCGTCGCTGCAAAGGTATAAATGATGAGTCCCGAATCGAGAGGCGTAAATGAAGTTTTTGCTCATCCTTGTGCTAGCTATTTTTGCCTGCGGCCCAGTCGGCTGCGGTGATGCCTTATTGCCGGCCGCCAATCCACTCCATGTGGTCTTCTTGCCCCTAGACGGCGCCGTCGGTGTCGGCCTCGATGTCTTGCCCGCCATCTATTTCTCGGACGAAGTAGATCCGGAATCCATCACCAACTCGACCGTCATCTTGTCGATCAGCACAGCCCAATGGGACGAGCAAGACACCCGTTGGAATTGCGCCGCGACCTGGTCCGGGGTCGAAGGCCAGCCGGCCGTAGACGCCACCGAAGCTCGCAAACTTGTCTTCACCCCCACCGAGCGGCTCAGCCCCCAAAGTTGTTATCGGCTCAGCTGCACCACCGCCCTGCGCGGGCTACACAGCCACTCCATGCGCGATCTCTTCCTCCCCGACCGCCCCGGCATCGGCGCCGAACAGAGCTTTGTAACTGGCAATTAGAAACTCAAAGATTGTCTTTGATCATACAAAACATCGGATTACTTACCCAACAACTGCAGGCGTTCATTTGAATTGGGTGCAGAATGAATCATGACAAAATCGGTTTGGTTCTCGGAAGCGGATCGGCGCGAGGCTGGGCTCACCTCGGTGTGCTACGCGCTCTTGCCGAAGCCAATATTAAAATAGACTTGGTCGTTGGCACCAGCATAGGTGCGTTGGTGGGGGCCATCTATGCCGCGGGTCAAATAGCCTTGCTGGAGGAAGCCGCTCTGAATATGAACTGGCGGCGGATAGTGAGTTTCCTCGATGTTGTCTTGCCTAGATCTGGACTGATCGATGGCAAGAAGATCGAGACATTTTTCAGAGGCCATGTTCAGGGAACCCGCTTCGATGACCTGCGGCTACCATTTGCCGCGGTCGCGACCGATCTGCGGTCTGGTTCGCCGGTAGTTCTCAAGAGTGGTGATCTCATTGAGGCGGTAAGGGCAAGTATCTCGATTCCTGGGATCTTCACACCCGTGATCTCGGATGGCAGAGTGCTCGTGGATGGTGGGCTAGTGGAACCGGTCCCGGTAACAGTGGCCAGAAACCTCGGCGCGGATCGCGTCATCGCAGTCGATATCAGTCACGCCATGAAGAAGCAGGATCCAACCAAGGCCAGGGAAAAAAATTTGGCGATCAAAGAGAACGCCGAAAAAAAACAGCTATCTGCCTGGTTGGATCGCTTTCGACACGAGCTAAACCAAAAAGCAGAATCTGTACACCCGGCCTTATCCAAACAAATCAAGATCTGGCGAACCGACGGTATTACGCCCTCCATCTACGACGTTCTTGGAACTTCGATTTCCATTATGGAAATGCGAATCACAGAAAGCAATTTTCAAATTGATCCCCCAGACTTGCTGATTAGACCCCTCTTTGACAATTTCATGTTCATGGATTTCCATCGAGCCGAGGAAGCGATCGAGGCCGGTTATTCGGCAACGCTAGTTGCTTTGGATGCATGGGAATAGTGTCCAGATACGTTCTTTTTTCCCACCGCGTAATCAAGTTCCGAACAGGCAATGTGGTAGCCGAGCAAATCCTCGTAGAAAGTGCGCTTTGATTGAAGATAGGCGAAGTCTAGGAACTTGAACATCCGCTTCCCGTCGCCCAACTGCCACATCTTGGCTTTGCGTTCTTTCTTCTTTCCGTCAGCGTCAACAAGCACCATTGTTAATGCTGATCAATGATATATCGAGTCAATCAAACCTCATCACACAGATCAGCGGAGACCCTTCGGCCTCAGGTCATCCGTGCGTCTATTGAACCCAATTCACCAGTTTATTCTGCAGATTGCCTCTGGACTTCTCTGGCGTACCGCCTATCAATCCGTCAATCTTGCTTCTTGACCGGCATAGGTATTTCCTACGCTTCCTTCTTCTTTGAGGATCCGAATGATTTCTTCCACGGATTCTCTTTCGGCTCGGGCATGGCGTTTTGTGTGGCTAAAGACAATCTTTATCCTGAGCCGGGCCATGCCATCAGTGGTTCCATCTCGAGCTGAACCAAAGCCAATATGAAATCAGTTTTGAGTTTATAGGTGCTACTTCCCCCGGACATTCCCACTTTCTTCACCAGGCCGGCGTGAATTAGCAGACGGTGCGCGGGGCATGCCCCCTCTTTCAGCTGCGAGGCCGATATTTTCAATGAACTGTTTCACTTGTTGCTGTTGCTTTGTATTTTCCAACGATATTCCTTCACCCAGAATGACGATTCGAATCTATCCACTTGACGCATGGAATAGACTTGGCCGATCGCTTAAAATAATACCTGTGGCTTTTTCTTTTGGATTGCGTCCTTGTTTTTCTTTGGCCAACATCATGGACGGCAGAATCTTGTTGAAACTGAAGTCGTGCTCCATTTGCTGGAGCAGATTCGACTGTCTTTGATGTCGGTGCCGGAGTTCTTCTTGCGCCACTCTGAAAGCCAATGAAGTTATTTTCCACGTTCTCAAAGGAGTGTTGAATATACTTCGCCTATTTCGCCACATGTTTCGAGCTACAATGCGCACCACATCCTGGAGTTCCGAGCCAGCCGTACCCGGTTCGCCACCGACAACAAAGGTCCCCTCTGACAAGAGAATCTCTACCGGCGTCTCGATCATGGCCCGAAAAAGATCGCCCGCGGAAGGATTCGGCTTCTCCGATAAGTACTTCACAACCACACGATCGAAATTGCGTTCGTGGGCATCCGATCCTCCCCATGGGTGTAACACAGAGCGCTCCTCCGAGAGGATTCGGTTTGCGAGTCTTTGGGCCATGGGATAGCGCAAGGTATCTTCTTTTGAAAGACGCCAACCAGTAAGCACACGATTTTGGAATGCGATCAGGTTTTCCAGAATCCGAGCACTGGTGGCGGAAAATCCTCCGTTTATCGTTTCCACCAAGCGGGCCCGAGAGATCAGATCAAACGTGGCTTCAAGAGAAAGCTCGTGACCGTCGAAAGGATGAGCCAAGCAGTAGGCAATGCCGTTGTCTTCACAAAAGTCGATAACCCGGGAGGTCTGGACTCTGTTCGATCCTTTTGCCCGGCAAGTTCTGAAGAGTTCATCCAATCGTGTCTGCGATAAACCAAAATACTCTCCTTGTTTGCTCTCGACTGGGTTTCCATCACCGTAGACCAATACTTCAGGAGCGATTCGATATTTGCCATCCACATCCTGGTCGATACAGAAAACCTCGGCACAAGCAGCAATCCTGGGTTCCCGGGCGGCAGCGCGCAAGATTTCATCCGAGATGAGATGACGTCGGTGACTCATATGGTCGGTAATGGCAATGATGCCGATTGAGGGATTTGCATGCGCACTCTTGAGCAAGGCCAGCAAGTTCTCCACGGTAGTGAAGCACTCACCCCATTCAAAAATCGTGTTTGGACCCATAGTCTCGATAACAGATCTTCTTATCAGAGGATCAAGCTCCGAAGCTGATCCGTTCGAGAACTCGGTATGAATGTGGGTGATGGCAGCCACTGGAAAACGGGTAGATGCTGCTTTGGCAGTACTGGTTTTTTTCATCTTGAAGACCTTTATCGTGTTGTCATTTGTGAGTGTTCTCTTTTCCCACAGCGTAATCGAGTTCAGAACAGGCAATGTAGTAGCCGAGTAAGTCCTCGTAGAAAGTGCGCTTTGATTGAAGATAGGCGACCATGCCCTCAACCAAATCTTTGGCTTCCCCGGTTCCGGTGCCATAGGCGGTGGCGGCAAAGGTCATCCATTTGCGAGTCGATTTGACGGCGTCTGCAGAAAGGACCGATAAGCGACGGTAGCGCAGAATTTCGCCACGGGCCTTGAGAACCTGGAGCGGTATCCCGGTGGCGGCGAATTTACTCAGCGCCTCGATTTGAGCCCTGCTTGCCTCGGCTTGGCGGGTTTTGGCCATGGTTCGGGCGGGATCCAAATCGAAGAGGAAGCCCAAAGCCACTCCACCTACCACCTCGTTGTAGGGATCAAAGTGGTAAGGATTGGTGGCGTTGTCACGGGTTGGCGCCCATTCCGCTCGCAGCATGCCGGCCAGGAAAACCACCGGCCAGAGAGCTTTACGCTCGGCGTCCGCCCAGGCTTCGGTAGCGCTTAGCCCATGTTTTATCTGCATCCATTCGGGACGATTGAGCGCGGCTTCCTTGAGCA
>JAUVBB010000152.1 GCA_030591445.1 Deltaproteobacteria bacterium
CATAAACAACTAATCCTACGCCGGCCACTGAAAGCAGAGCCATAGGAAACATAATAATTCCACCTTGTTTGATCAGTCCCATGAAAGTAGTTTGCGCACGTTTTTTCATGATTTTTTCTGAAGTGGCAACACTAGCAATACTGTCGCCTCCTTCTGAATCCAAATCCTGCGCGGAAAGTCCTAACAGGGCACAATACATAAACAGCAGCAGAGTTCCTGTAATCATCATTCGTCTTGGTGTCATGGTTTTTTCTCCTTACTTAGTTTTCTATTCTTTGTCTTTTTTATCTTTGTCTTTATCTTTGTCTTTATCTTTGCCTTTTTCTTTATTCTTTTTTTCTTCTTTTTCTTTCTCTTCCTCGCCGACCATGGCTACCCGGGCCGAAAAATTCAAGGCGGAGATTCCATTCAGCATGGATTCCAGCAGGACCACCGAGCCGCGCAGAAAAGGCCAACGAAGCAAGCCAACGCGCGCGGAGAGTGATTGCCAGGGCGCTTCTCGCAGCACGATTTGCCCGTGCACATCGCGGACAGCCACCGCAAAAGAGGCAGGGGAACGCATCATCACCCCTTCTAGAACTGCCTGTCCGCCTACCTTGATCAGGGGAGAGTCTGCCATGTTCCCTACTCTCTTTAAATTGACTGGGCAAAAAAAAGCCGCCAGATGATTTGATCATCATCCGGCGGACTGGTTCCGCAGATTCACAGCCAGCTCCGGATCCGATCCATCGGATCAGGAGAAGCGCTAAGCTTTCTCGTCAGCCTGTGCCGCTGGTGCGGTATTTTCTTTCTTTTCGACCAGACCGGCGATTTCGGCCTTTTTGCCATATTTACGCCGAAAACGTTCCACCCGGCCGGCGCTATCGATCAATTTTTGCTTGCCGGTGAAGAAAGGGTGACAGGCCGAACAGATATCGATCTTGAAGTCTCCACGGGTCGATCGGGTCTCGATCACATTGCCGCAAGCACATTCTATTTTCGAGTCTATATATTTGGGATGAATCTTTTCCTTCATGACGCCAACCTCTTCCTGGTAATGGTCCACTCGCAAAAGGCACCGGGGCCGTCGAGCAAGCTGCTTGTTTGACACAACCTACGGCCCTTGTCAAGGACGCGGTTGCCAATAATTACACCTAGCTACTGGTTCATCGATTCCAAAAACTCCTGGTTGGTCTGGGTCCGGCTCACCTTGGAAAGCAAAAACTCCATCGAGTCGATGACGTTGAGCGGATGCAACAACTGCCGAAGAATCCAAACCCGGTTGAGTACCGACTGCTCCATGAGCAGCTCTTCTTTACGCGTCGAAGAGGAGTTGATATCCAAACAAGGAAAGATACGCTTTTCCATCAGCTTGCGATCCAGGCGCATTTCCGAGTTACCGGTGCCTTTGAACTCTTCAAAAATCACTTCGTCCATGCGCGAACCGGTATCGACCAGCGCGGTGCCGATGATGGTCAAGGAGCCACCACCTTCGATGTTGCGAGCGGCGCCGAAGAAACGCTTCGGTTTGTGCAAGGCATTGGAATCGACACCACCGGAGAGAATCTTGCCCGAGGGCGGCACTACCGAGTTATAGGCCCGCGCCAGGCGGGTGATGGAGTCGAGCAAAATCACTACGTCCTTGCCGTGCTCGACCATGCGCTTGGCTTTCTCGATCACCATCTCGGCAACCTGCACGTGACGTTGGGCAGGCTCGTCGAAAGTGGAGGAGACCACTTCGCCGTGGACCGAGCGTTCCATGTCGGTCACTTCTTCCGGCCGCTCGTCGATCAGCAGAACCATCAGCTCGACTTCTTTGTGGTTTTCCGCCAGGGCGTGGGCGATGTCCTGCAGCAAAACGGTTTTACCGGCCCGCGGCGGACTGACGATCAGGCAGCGTTGGCCCTTGCCGATAGGAACCAGCAAGTCAATGATGCGGGTGGAGAAATTCTTCGGGGTGTGCTCTAACTTGAACCGCTCTTCGGGATACAAGGGCGTAAGATTGTCGAACAGGATCTTGTCCCGGGCAACTTCCGGATCCTCGTAGTTGACCATTTCCACCTTGAGCATGGCAAAGTAGCGCTCGCCCTCTTTGGGCGGACGCACTTGCCCGGCAGTGGTGTCGCCGGTCTTGAGGTTGAAGCGGCGAATCTGCGAAGGAGAAACATAAATATCGTCCGGTCCGGGTAAATAATTGTAATCCGGAGAACGCAAAAAACCAAAGCCATCGGGGAGAATTTCGAGCACACCTTCTCCGTAGATGTGACCGTCTTTTTCCGTCTGGGCTTGCAAGAGCGCGAAGATCAATTCTGACTTACGCATGCCGCCGCCGCCCTGAACCTTGAGGGTCTTGGCCAGCTTGTTCAACTCACTGATCTTCATGTCCTTGAGTTCTTTGAGATTCATACTTCCTCCTTGAAAACGATGTGGCTTTGATGTCTCCAAAGCAACTGGGGGGGGGTTGTTGAGGTTGTTGAAGAGTTGTCTCTAACTAAGCAATCACCCTAATAAATAGAATTGTGGGAAATTCAAGACTTCTGATAAACAGGCGCCATGCTATGGCCCGAACCTGTGGTTGTCAAGAAAAACCGTAAGGCTCTTGCCTGGGATCCCCGGCGGCGCTATGCTCGGGCGCAAAGGAGATTGGCCCATGGACCACCGCCAGGCAGCCGCCCGCATCAGTGAATTGGGGGGGCAGATTAACGAACACAACCAACGCTACTATGTCCAAGACGACCCAACGATTTCGGACGCCGCCTATGATCGGCTGCTGCGAGAATTGCAAGAGCTCGAGGCCCGCTTTCCGGACCTGCTGGCCGCGGACTCTCCTTCCCAGCGCGTGGGCGCGCCCCCCTTGTCGACTTTTTCTCCCTTCCCCCATCCGACGCCCATGCTCAGCCTGGCCAACGCCTTTTCCGCCCAGGAACTGCGCGATTTTGACGAGCGACTACGCAAGAATCTGGCCGCCGAGGAGCCGATTGAATACATGGCCGAAGCCAAGCTCGACGGTGTGGCCCTAGAGCTTAACTACCGCGACGGCCTGCTCCAGGCGGCCGCTACCCGGGGCGATGGCATCACCGGCGAAAATGTCACCCACAATGCCCGCACCATCGCCTCTGTTCCACTCCGGCTGCGCGCGGACCAGAACCAGCAAGCACCAGCCGAGATAAGCGTGCGTGGCGAAGTGGTTATCCTCAAGCGCGACTTCGACGCCCTCAACCAAAGACAAGAGCAGGCCGGTGAAAAAACCTTTGCCAATCCGCGCAATGCCGCCGCCGGCAGTCTGCGCCAGCTCGATTCCCGGGTCACGGCCGCGCGACCCCTTTCGGCCTTTATGTATGCCCCGGCCAAAGCTCTGCCCGGCATCAAATCCCAGGCCCAGTTCCTAAGCCTCTTGTCAGAGCTAGGCTTTGCGGTCAACAGCTTCGCTCGGGTTTGCCAAGGCATCGAAGAGGTGATCGATACCTGCCGCGATTTGGAACAACAGCGTTTCGACTTGCCCTACGAAGTCGACGGGCTGGTGGTCAAAGTCAACCGTTTCGATCTGCAGCAAGGCCTGGGGGAAATCTCCCGCTCACCGCGCTGGGCCATCGCCTACAAGTTGCCACCGGTACAGGAGACCACGGTCATCCGGGACATCGTGGTGCAGGTGGGTCGAACCGGGGTGCTGACCCCGGTGGCCCAGCTCGAACCGGTTCAAGTTGGCGGGGTCGAGGTGGCGCGCGCCACCTTGCACAATCAGGACGAAATCGACCGCAAGGATATCCGGGTAGGCGACCAGGTGCTGATTCAGCGTGCCGGCGACGTCATCCCGGAAGTGGTACAAGTCGTGATAGAGGCCCGAAGCGGTCAAGTGCCACCCTACCGGCTACCCACCCGCTGTCCGGTCTGCCAGGCCGAGGTCAACCGCGAAGAAGGAGAAGTTGCGCTTCGCTGTACCAACATGAATTGCCCAGCCCAACGCAGTGCCCGCATCCGGCACTTCGCCGCCCGCTCGGCCATGGACATCGACGGGCTGGGGGCCAAACTGATCGAACAAATGGTCGCGCGGGATCTGCTGCCCAACCTAGCCGAACTCTACCATCTGGACAAAGAAACCCTGGGCAACCTGGACCGCATGGCCGAAAAATCAGCCGACAATCTCTTACAAGCTCTGGATAAGTCCAAGCAATGCTCGCTTTCCCGCCTCCTCTTTGCCCTGGGCATTCGACATGTCGGCGAGCATGTGTCCGGGTTGCTGGCCGAGTCTCTGTTCTCCTTGGCCGCCATCCGCTCAGCCTCGGCAGAAAGGCTTACGGCCATCGACGGCGTGGGCCCCGAGGTAGCCCAAAGTCTGGTTCACTTCTTTGGCCAAGAAAGCAACCAGCAGGTTATCGATGGGCTGCTGGCGGCCGGTGTGCAACCAGCAGAGCAAAGCCCGGCCGCGCCAACAGCCCAGCAGGTCCTGGCGGGCAAAACCGTGGTCTTGACCGGCAGCATGCAGGCGCTGGATCGGCGGCGGGCCAAAACGCTGATTCAAAGCCTGGGCGGGCACGTCAGCTCCTCGGTCAGCAAGAAAACCGACCTGCTGGTCGCCGGCGCCAAGGCCGGCAGCAAGCTCACCAAAGCCCAGGCGCTGGGCATTGAGGTTCTCGACGAGCAAGCCTTTTTGACCCTGCTGCGCGAGGCCGGTGTGAACGGGCTTCCGCAGCCCTGACAGCTTTGTCGCGTTTTGCACCTCCCCTGAAAAGCCCGGGCCAACTAGACTAGAAGCTCACCGCCCAAAAGCACTATAAATCGCGCAACTTGAAAACCCCGACCCCTGCTGGCATGCCGGTTGCAACACCTTGGGGCAGGTCAGGCTTAGACCTGGGAACGCCATGGCGGACAGGGTGGATTTTCCTTGTTTCCCCGGCCACTCTGTCGAAGCATCCGTTCCCCAGTGACCGTGTGAGGTCACTGGCGTACAATGCGGCCCGACGCCGCTGACAACACATAGAGGAAGCTGCCTCCTTTTTCACGCTCCTCGGACCGAGGCCCCGCTCAACCCGGGGCCTCGATCTTTTTAAGCCCCCGAGATTCATTCCAAAAGCAGAGATACTCTTTGTGAGTCGGAATCAGGCGTGATACTTTCGCGACGGTATGATTTTCGACAAATTACTAAGCCAAGTGCAACACGCTAGCCGCTATACCGGCCGGGAAGTCAATGCCGTGCGTAAGGATCCGGCCACGGTCGCTTGCCGGGTGGCGCTGGCCTATCCCGATTTGTACGAATTGGCCATGTCTTATCTGGGCCTGCAAGTGCTCTACGATGCGGTCAACCGGCAGCCGGATTTGTGGGCCGAGCGGGTCTTCGCCCCCGATCTGGATCTAGAATCAGCCATGGCGGCCAGCGGCCAGCCACTCTGTTCTTTAGAGTCGCGCACCCCGCTTGCTCAATTCGATTTGATTGGCTTCACCTTGCAACATGAGCTTACTTATCCCGATGTGCTGGCCATGTTGCGGATGGGCGACGTGCCCTTGCGCAGCCAAGATCGGCAAGCCGCCGATCCATTCGTGATCGCGGGTGGACCGGGGGCCGGCAACCCCGAGCCCCTGGCCCCGGCATTGGATGGCGTATTTCTGGGCGATGGCGAAGAAGGCCTGGTCGAAGTCGCCCGTTGTATCGGCGCCGGCCGCAAGCGCGGCCTAAGCCGCGACGAAATCCTCGGCGAGTTTATGAAAGTGCCCGGGCTCTACCTGCCCGCGCGCTATCAGGTCAGCTATCACGAGACGGGCACGGTGCAAGCCACGGTCCCGCTGGGCGACGCGCCGGCAAAGATTCACCGCCGGGTCATCGCCGACCTCAATTCGCTGCCCGCTCCGGTGGCACCGCCGGTCCCCTCCTGTCACCCGGTACACCCGCGGCTGGCGGTCGAGATTCAGCGGGGTTGCACCCGGGGATGCCGCTTCTGCCAAGCCGGCATGATCAACCGGCCGGTTCGCCAACGTTCGACCGCCACCATCTTGCGCGCGGTTGGGCAAGGGCTGGCCGCTACCGGCCACGATCAAGTGTCTTTCCTCAGCTTGTCGGCCGGTGATCATCCGCACATCATGGACATCCTGGCCGGCTTCTTCCAGACCCACGGTCCCAACAAGATCGCGGCCAGTTTGCCTTCCTTGCGGGCCGAGACTTTGACCCCGGCCCTGGCCGAAACCATCCGGACCGTGCGCAAGTCGGGCTTTACCATCGCGCCGGAAGCCGGCACCGAGCGACTGCGCCAAGTCATCAACAAGAATCTAAGCGAAGAGGCGATTTTGTCCGCCGCGCGCGGTGCTTTCGGCGCCGGCTGGAAACTGATCAAACTCTACTTCATGGTCGGCCTGCCCACCGAAACCGAGGAAGATCGCCAGGGCATCGTAGACCTGGTGGCCAAGATCCGGCAAGAGACCAAAAAGCTGTGCCGACACGGACGCATTAATGTCGGCATCTCCACCTTTGTGCCCAAGGCCCACACCCCCTTCCAGTGGGAGGCCATGAAAGATCCCGAAACCACTTTGGCCATTCACCGAGATTTGCGCCGAAAACTTTCGGCCATGCCCGGGGTCAAAGCCTCCTGGTCGCAGGTGGAAATGAGCTGGGCCGAGGGGCTGCTGAGCCGTGGTGATCGACGCCAATTCGATGCCCTGGTCCGGCTGGTCGAAGCCGGGGGGCGTCTCTGTGGTTGGTCGGAGCATTTCAACGCCGCCAAAGTGGCAGCGGCCTTCGGCGATCTGCTCAACGCTCGGCCGGGCGGGTTTCTCGGCGCCCGCGCCATCGACGAGACCCTGCCTTGGGATCATTTGGACTTGGGCCCAGACCAAGACTTTCTGCGGGCCGAACGAGCACGGGCCTACAATCGCGAGCTCACGCTCGACTGTGCCAGCGAGGCTTGTTTCGATTGCGGGGCTTGTGCGCGCGAAGGACTGATTCCAGATCTCGACGCCGAAAACCCGCCGCCGCTGGCCACGCCGGCCAGCCCGGTGGCCGAAGCCAAGACCGATGCCTCCACCCAAAACCGGATGCGGCTCATCCTGGCCAAACAGGGACCGGCCGTGCACTTGAGCCATCTGGAATTCATGGAACAACTCACCAAGGCCCTGCGCCGAGCGGCTTGGCCCCTGGCCCATTCCCAGGGATTTCACCCCAAGCCCCGCCTGTCTTTTGGCCCGGCCTGCCCGGTTGGCGCCGAGAGCCAGGCCGAACTGCTCGATGTCTCCTTGCCGGGAAAAATCGATCCCGCCCAGACCGATGATTTGTTGGCCGCCTTAGATGCCCAGTTGCCCGACGGAGTGCGGCGTTTGCAGGGACAGCTGCTGCCCCCGAGTCATCCGGGCATCATGAAAAAAGCCCAAACCCTGCGCTATCGCCTATTCTTGCCGGCCGATATGGATCGGGCCCAGGCCGAAGCCGGGGCGCACAAACTGCTGCAGCGCAAATCCTGGCCGGTCCGCCGGACGGTCAAGGGCAAGAACAAAACGGTGGATCTGAGACCAAGCATCAAGGAGCTGGCGATCGAGCCCCATCCCGATCGGCTAGCAGCCCGGTGTGATTTGAACCTGCATGCCGGATCCATGGCCCGGCCGCTCGAGATTGCCCTCGACGCCTTTGGTCGTGACGATGTCCGCGTGCTGCGGGAGGCCATCCTTCCGCTCATGGAAACCGCAAGCGAACCCGAGCCGGAGGCCTGAACCATGGACAAACGCCTGGTTATCAACGCCGTCCACCGTGAGCGCAGGGTTGCCCTCGTTGAAAAAGACTCTTTGGCCGAGCTCTTCATCGAGCGGCCCTCGGGACAAGGCCTGGTGGGCAACATCTACCAAGGAAAAGTAGTGCGCGTGCTGGCCGGCATGGATGCGGCCTTCGTTGACATCGGTCTGGACAAGGCGGGATTCTTGTATGTATCCGATGTCGCGCAACCACCGGCGGACGAGGATTTGGGCCTGATGGTAAGCGACGAAGAGCCCGATGAAGATCCGGGTTCCAAACCGCCGCCCCTGCCCGACACCCAGTTTCGCGGGCCACAAGAACCCCGTATCACCGACTTGCTCCGCAACGGCCAGCAAATACAAGTGCAGGTGGCCAAATCACCTATCGGCACCAAAGGGGCCCGGCTGACCACCCACATCACCCTGCCCGGACGCTTGCTGGTTTTTCTGCCCACGGTCGAACACATCGGCATTTCCCGGCGCATCGAATCCGACTCGGAGCGGCGCCGCCTGCGTGAGTTGGTACTAAAACTCAGACCCCCGGGAACCGGCTTTATCATTCGCACCGCGGCCGAGGGCGCCAACGAAGACGCCCTGAGCGAGGACATGTCCTTTCTGGCCCGCCTCTGGGAAGAGGTGTCCGAGCAGAGCAAAGAAGCCACCGCCCCGGCCCAATTGTACCAAGATCTCGACCTGATCCGGCGCACCACCCGCGACCTGTTCACCGCCGACGTAGACCAGCTAATTATCGACGAACCGGAAGAACATCGGCAGTTGCTGGAGTTCGTGCGCACTTTCATGCCCGGCTTGGCGCCCCGGGTTTGCCTGCACACGGATCCCGAGCCCTTGTTCGATGCCCTGGGGCTGGAGGTGGAAATTGGCCGCGCTCTGGATCGCAAAGTGTGGCTCAAGAGCGGCGGCTACATTGTCATTGATCAAACCGAGGCCCTGACCGCCATCGACGTCAACACCGGTCGCTACGTGGGCAAGCACAACCTGGAAGATACCATCACCAAGATCAATCTCGAAGCCGTCAAAGAGGTCGTCTACCAGCTGCGGCTCCGCGATCTGGGCGGCATCATCATCATTGATTTTATCGACATGGAGCGAATCGCCAACCGAGACAAAGTTTTCACCGCCATGCAAGAAGCGCTCAGCTTCGATCGGGCCCGCACCAATATTCTCAAGATCTCGGAAATGGGCCTGGTGGAGATGACCCGCAAGCGCGTGCGCGAGAGCCTCTCGCGCTCCCTGAGCGATACCTGTCCCTACTGCGAAGGCACCGGCCTGATCAAGTCGACCACTACCGTAACCTACGAAATCCTGCGCTCGGTCGAGCGCGAAGCCAGAGGACGCCAGGGCACCGCCGTGGTCGTTGCCTGCCCCGGGGTGGGCAACCTCCTGATCGACGAAGAGCAAGACGCCCTGTCTGCCCTGGAAAAACGCCTGGGCATCCAAATCACGGTGGATTCATCCGTGGGCTATCACCAGGAACAATTTGAAGTCCACTTTGAGCAGGACCAGAAAAAGAGCAAAAAAGAATCCACTTCCTGATGTTGAAAATTGCTTGGCATTCGTCGGGCTTGCGTCCAAGGCCCGCTTGCGATATTTTGGGGAGGTATGGAATCTCGTGGTGTTCGAAAATCATTGGAGTTGAGCCCCAAGCTGTTGCGCCAGCTGCAGAGCATTGCTGGGCAGACTGACCTGACCCTCGACAACTTGGTGAATCTGGCGGTGTACGAGTTGGTGGTGCGTTTGGGTCACATGGCGCCACCCTCGACCAAGATGGCGCCGCCCCCGGGGACCAATCTTCTGGATCGGGTCGAGCCCGAACCACCGCCGGTGCGCAAGGTGGCCCCCAACCGAGCCAAAGCGAAGGCTCCGGCCCCTAGCAAACAACGCGCTACCTTGTATTTGCAATTAGACAAAGGTGAGTTCGAGCCGGTGCGCAAGAATGTCTTCCTGATCGGGCGCGGTTCCAAGTGCGATTACACCCTCAAGCATCGCGGGGTGTCGCGCGAGCATGCGGTGATTACCCGAGAACGCAGCGGTTGGTTCGTCGAGGATCTCAACTCGGCCAACGGCGTGTGGCTAAACGGCGAGCAGATTGGCAAACACAAAGTCTCCGAAGGCGACGCCATCCATATCTCCAGCCACGTGCTCTGTTTCGCCATTCGCAACGCTTGAATGTAGGCCGGGCTACGAGGCACGGCGGGCCAGACTGCGGCGACCCAAAAACATGGGCAACCAGGTGGCAATCAGGGTCAGGAGGACCAGGGTCGCCAGCGAGGCGAAGAACCAGGCTGGCCGCATCACGGGCCGGCTTAAGTGCTTGGGCAATTGGTACAGCGTGAACGAGGGATAGACGCTGGCCAGTAAGAAAACCAGCACGAAGCCCATGGAGACGATCATGTAAGTCACCCCGCCGATGCCAGTGGGAATCTTGGCCGCGTTCTCGGCGTGGAAACGCGGATACATGGCGCCAATGCCTATTCCCAAAGAACAAACCCCGAGGGTCATGGCTAGCATCAAGGCCACCGAAAACACCGCAAATACCAGCGGCACCCCGATGACCGCGGCAGAGAGCACCGAAAGCATCACGGCCAGGGCCTGGAGCGGCAACAGATGAATGAGCAACTTGCTGTGCAGAAAATCCCGCATCCGGACCGGGGCCGTGCGCACGATCCACCAGGCGCGACCTTCAAGGCTGACCGCCGGAAACACGAAGCGAACCGCAATGCCCGAGAGGACCAGACCCAGCAGTACGTGATTGACGGTATAGAGCACGAACCAGCTAAAGTCGGCGGCCTTCAGGTAAACAAAATTCATGATGTAGACCGCAGCCAACGCCGCCAACAACAACAGCTGCAACCACTGGTTGGCATCACGCATGAACACGCGGATGTCCTTGGCCAACAAAGGCCCGGTCATCCCGCCCAAGCGCGCGGCCAGCCGATCTAACCAGGGGCCGAAAATCCGACCCTGGACCGCGTCGCGGCCGGCCGGAGAGAGCCAGCGCAAGCGGCCCTCTTGGGCCCGGGCATAGCAATTTTGATAAAACGCCGCCCCCAGCCAGGCGCTGATGACCACCAGCGCCGCGGCGGTGGAACACAAAGCCGCCACCGGCATGATCACCGGCAGCGGTTTGCTTTCCAGCAAGGGGAACAAGGCGTCGGTCATCCAGACCGAGGGCAAAAATGTCATCCCGGGCGTGCGAAACATGCGCAAGAACTCCATCATGGTGCCAAAGGACTCTTGATCGAGCAATTGCTCCGGTTTCATGGCGCGGATGAGCAGATAGAGCAGAACAAAGCCCGCGACCACCAGCACAATCATGAGGTCTCGGGAGCGACGGGCAGAGAACATGCGGGTCAGGAGGGTGGCAATCATAGCGCCCAGGGCGCCCGGGATCAGGATGAGAGCGATAAAGAGCCCGATCATGGCCAGGTAATAAACCGGCGGCCCCTGGTAGACTTTGCCATAGGCCAAAAAGATGGGCAGGCCAAAGAAAACCACCATCCAGGAGGAGTGCAAGATCATTTCCAGAAAACGGGCAAAATACAAAGGTCCCCAGGGAATCGGCTTGCTGATCAACAAAGACAAATCATCGGACAGGAAAAAGATCGAAAAGGAACTGATGGTAGTAGACATGAGCAAAATGGACAGCAGGATGAGCAAAGTAAGCGACATCAGTTTGCGGGGAATGAGCGTGCCGACCAGCTCGACCGACAAACAGCCCCGCAAAAACCAGACCGACAACAGGTAGATCCCCAGGGCACAGCCCAGGCCGAAAACCGCAAAGAAGGCCAGGCGCAACAAATCCCGTTTGCGGCCGGTGGGCACCAAACGAAAGAAGCCACGCGATTTCGGCTTTACCAACAGCCAGAAGATTTGCAAAGCCGCGGTCAAAGAGTCGCCCCCGCGCCGGCAGCCACCGACTTTTCCGGATCGGTCAATTGCAGGAACATCTCCTGGAGACGGCCGGAGCCATCATTCCCGGTCTGCTGCCGCAGCTGCTCCATGGTACCCTGGGCAATTACCCGCCCGCGCTGCAAAATGGCCACCCGGTCGCAGAGCTCTTCGGCCACCTCCAAGGTATGGGTGGAGAGAAACACGGTACCCGCGTCGTCGTGACAGAGTTGCCTAAATAGGTTCTTGACCAGCACCGCGCCCCGTGGATCCAGTCCCACCATGGGCTCGTCGACCACCACCACCTCGGGCCGATGCAAGATGGCCGCGGCCATGACCAGGCGCTGCTTCATGCCGTGGGAATAGCTTTCCACCAGCTCATCCGCCCACGGCAAAAGTTCGAACAGCGACAACAGTTCTTCGGCCCGATCGGCGCCGGCTTTGCCCTTCATGCTGTAGACCCCGGCCATGAATGACAAGAATTCGTGGCCGCTGAGTTTCTCGTATAGAAAAGGCCGATCGGGAATATAGCCCATCTTCTGCTTGGCCCGCACCGGCTCTTGCTGGACATCAATGCCGCCAATGCGTACCCGGCCCCGGGTGGGATTCATCAGGCCCACCATGATTTTCATGGTGGTGGTTTTGCCAGCGCCATTGGGACCCAGAAAACCAAACACCTCGCCCCGGTTTACTTTCAAGTTAAGATCGGACACGGCCTGGAAATTTCCAAAACGCTTTTCGAGGTGCTCAATTTCAATCACGGTTGCTTCCTTTCTGCCGACAGCCCGGGGGCCAACAAGCGCATGACCTCGCCCATGTCTTGGCCTATGTCGATGGTGGCCAAATCAGCCATCCCCGCCCGCGCCGTCGCCTCGCTCTCGAGGCGCATGCTCAGGCCCAGTTGGTAGTTCTCTTGCCAAACCTTGCCCCGGGCATCCATCCAGGTATCTACCTGCTGGCCGGCCAACTGGCGGCGAATACGGATGGCGGGCACCAAGCCGCCCTCGGTCGCCAGTGCTTCGGTGCCAATCACCTCCACCACCACCGGCCGATGACGCATGGTCTGGGGATCGAACAAAGGCAAACGGTAGCGGCTACCCGGGCTCAGGTCTTGCCGGGCCAGCAAAGGGGTCAAGGCGAAATCAAAAACCGGCGGCCGCGCCAGCGCCCATTGCCGCTGGATGGTCTCTTTGCCCAAACGCAATTCTACCCGCAGGCCACCGTCATAGACCTGGCCCTCCACCTGAACCGACAATTCGCCGGCCTGCACGGAAAAATCGAAATCCTCGACCGCCCGGCCGGCATCTAGCCGCACCGATAGCCGGGTGTTGATTTTTTGCTGCTTACCGGCAATCCGCAGGGCGAGATGCGCTTGCTGACGGTAGAAGAAACCGGGCGGGCGCGGGCCCAACTGGGCATGGAAGAAACCCAGCTTGCGACCATGGAAATACACCCCCATCCAGGTGTCGGATTGCTCGAGAACATGGGTCAGGGAGCTGGGATCGAGATCCACCGCCTCCTGGGGATGGTCTTGGCTAACAAACATAGTGCCCATGACCAGCAACCAAGTCATCACCAGCAAGACACCCAAGACATGCCAACCGGGATGCGCCCGGGTTCTTCCGGAAGTCAAACTATGGCTCCCATCTCTGCATCCATCCATTGGGCCAGATTGAAAGATCCATGATAGCAGATAAGCGAGAACAGCGCTTGCATCTTGCAATTTGTGGTCCGATGTTATAAGGCCGAAGCTATTGCATAAGAGTTAAAACTGGAGCCAAGAAGAATGTCGGACCAGCCCCGCGATCTCGACGAACATCAGCACGTGATTCGAGTTATGAATCAAGAGTGGCAGGATCTGCAAAGTCAAATGTCGGAAATGGAATCGCAGTTTAACAAACTGGGCGCCGAAGAAGGACAAGTCGACCAGGATGCCGCCCAACTCGAAGCCGAAATTCTCGACTTGGCCCAAGCGCAAAAACATCTCCGCGAACGGAAGCAAAAAATCGAGACGCAGGCCCGCGGCATCGGCGAGTGCCGAACCGAGTTGCTGCATCAACGAGAGCAGCTGAACCGGCAAAAAGAGTCCTTACAAACCCAGATTGTCGATGTGGTCAAGCGCAAGCAACAGGCCGAACAGAAACTGGTCTCCGATGCCGAGCAAAGAGCCGCCGAGTTCCAATCCACACCGGCGGGCAGCACCGCGTCCCCGGCACCGGTGCCCATTCCGTCCCCCGATCTCAAGACCCAGCGATCTTTCCCTCGCCTGTCCATGTCGGTAGAAGTATCGCTCCACACCGAAAGCAACTTCTATACCGGTCTGACCGAAAACATCTCCGAGGGCGGGTTGTTTATCGCCACCCGGAACAATCTGGCCATCGGCACCCACATGGACCTGACCATCTTCTTGCCTGACCTGGACCCACTTCAGATTAGCGGCGAGGTTTGCTGGATCCGCGAGTACAACCAGTTCACCGAAGACCAACCCTGCGGCGTAGGCGTGTCCTTCCATAATATCAGCGAGCAACACAGCCAGATCATCGCCGACTTCATCCGCTCCCGTTCTCCCCTGCTATACGAAGAAATGTAGGCGCGATCCGCAGGCTTAATCCAAAGTCGTAGACCTTGATCATCTGAGCATGGTTGATGCTCCAGGCTGGGCATGAGAGCACTTGTTTAGCGGAACTTGATCAGAGAAATGCACAAATTCGCAAATGACCTATTCC
>JAUVBB010000518.1 GCA_030591445.1 Deltaproteobacteria bacterium
CGGAACCTTCAGCAAAGACGTGTTCGTGGAAGGCTCCGAGAGCGCCTCTGAAGCTGTGCTCCAAGGCTCCGAGATTGCTTCCCAGTGGATTGATCATGAAGGCAAACGCGGTGCGGCCAAAGGCTGCTACGCCCTGGTCTGCATCGACCCCAGCAAACCCATCGATAAAATGGTCGAAAAACTCCAGGAAAAGCTCCCGCCCAAGACCGTTGAGAAAGTGCGTGAAAACGCCGCCGCGGCTTTCGAAGAGCTGGAAAAGCTAGAACAGAAGCGCGAAACCACCCCGGCGCTGATCCCAACACCTGCACCAGCACCAACACCAACGCCGACCATTGAAAAACCAAGCACTATAGATACCGATGAGACCAAAGCTCCGGTCGAAGCCACCCAAGAGGAAGGAACAAAATGAAACAACGCACCCTATCCATCATCAAACCCGACGCCGTCAAAGCCGGCTACATCGGCGACATTCTCTCGCGCTTCCAAAAAGAAGGCCTACATATTGTCGCCATGCGCATGACCCAACTAAGCCAAAGCCAAGCCGAAGGCTTCTACGCCGTCCACCGCGAGCGCCCGTTTTTCGGTGAATTGGTCGAATTCATGACCAGCGGCCCCATCGTTGCCATCACCCTAGAAGCCGACGACGCCATCCAAGGCTACCGCACCTTGATGGGCGCCACCGACCCGGCCAAAGCCGACGAAGGCACCCTGCGAAAGCTCTACGCCAGCAACGTCCAAAACAACGCCGTCCACGGCTCCGACAGCCCCGAGAACGCCCAGATCGAAATCGCCTACTTCTTTTCCGCTTTGGATTTGGTGGGCTGAAGCTCCAACCACTGGCGGATCTGTTCTATGCCACCTCGCCGAGATTCCGCTATCTGCAGCAGGCCTTGATAGGCCAGCTGGGCTAGCTCAATCGCGCGCCGTTTGTCTCCCCCGGTCAGCATGAGAGATTGGGCCAAATAGAACCGCGACCAAATCAGATTGAACTCATCAGCAGGATGCTTTTGCTGAATGGCTACCGCCCGTTCCAAAACCACCACGGCCTGATCGGCTTGTTTGGTTTCCAAATAGCATTTGCCCAAAACCGACAAGGGCAGCACCAGATGATTGTGATAGCGACCAAAGCTCGCTTCCAGTTTTCCGAGAGCCAAGAGCTCTATCGAGATGGCTTCCGCACATCTATCCTGTCCCGCCAAGTTATTGCCGATACCACTTTGGGCCAAGCCAACCCGAGGGTGGTTCGGCCCCAGAACCTGCTCACGCAGGGAAAGCACCCGGCGAAGAATCTTCAACGATTCTTCGTTCTCCCCCAAAAGGGATTTGTTGCTGGCCACGTTGAAGAGAATGTTGGCCAGCAGAGGCAAATCGGGCTCCGCCATTTGCTCAACGGTGGCCAGGGCGCGATCAAAATATTTTTCGGCTTTCTTTCCCTCTCCTTGGCGGTATTCAATCGAAGCCAAGCTGTTATACAAATCGGCCCGTATTTTGGGATCGTCTCCCGCCCGCGCAACCATCGCCTCGCCTATCGGACCCAAGGCCAAGGCCTGATCATAACGTTGCTGTAAATAACCCATGGTAAAGATCAGCTTGGTCATGACCTTGGCCGCCAATTTATCATTCTTGACCAAGGCCGCCGCCTTGATAGCTGCCAGCAAATCCTTTTCTGACCGTATCGCCTCTCGCAGTCGGGTCCACATGACTCCGCGCAGGTACTTAAGCTTGGCCTCAATGGGAAGGTAATTCAATTCCCGATTGGCTTCCTCAACCTCGGTCGCCAATTGAATACCAGTTCGGTACTTGCCGGCATCGTTTAGAACCTTTGCCCGGTCCAAGCTGCTGCGCATCTTGGCCACTTCAGTCTGGGCGGCACGATCTTCGGGCAGCGGAAAGGCCCGGGCCAACTGTCGGGCATCGGCACAGACGGATAGGTTGGTCAATCTATGGGCGGTGGTTACGGCCTGATCCAATACCAGAACATCCGCCTGGGCCGCGTACAGTTCGGTCAAGGCTTGAAACTCGCTCAAACGCCGATCGAGACAGTGCATGCGCAAGTCCAGCCAAGTTTCGGACTGCTCGCCACTGACGCGAGTAGCTTCGCAGGTTTGTCTCCGCATGGCCACCCAGTTGGCCGCGTATTTATCTAGCAGACCCTGTACCCGAACAAAGGTATCTTCGGCATAGGGCTTGTCGGTGGCCAGAAACCGCTTATGCACCTCATTGGCGAGATCTGGCTCCCAGACCCCAACAAGTTTCGCCTCGGAGCCATCGCACAGACCCATTTTGAGATTTTTCACAATCCCGAAGCTGGCGACGATGCCCAGGATTACCAGCAGGGCAACTACCGCGCTCCAGCGCAAGGCCTTCTTTCTTTGTCGGTGCGTGCTTTGGGCCAGGAACTCTTTCTCATCCTTGTTCAGTGCCAGGGCCTTTTCGTTCTTCTTGATGATCTCCATCCGGGCGGGCGCCATCCACAAACCGAACTGTTGGTGATTGGTCATCTCCTGACGCAATAACTCCCGCGCTTGTTTGAGCTCGCGGTCATGCTCGTCTACCCATTTGCCGATTTCTTCAATCAGGTACTCATGACTCAGCTCGTAACTTTCGCCTTCTTCCGAAACCAATTTGCGTAGCAGCCGGGCCTCAAGCAATTGGGTCAGAACTTCGCGCACGGCCTTAGGCGGCCGGCCGGTTTCCTGAACCACCATGGCCGAAGTGGCCACGGTCTTGGTTCCCACCGAGGTCACCAAAGCCTTGAGAACATCCCGGGCCAGCACGCGTTGTTCAGGAGCCCGCACTTGGATGAACTGCTCCAAGTAACTACCCAAGATGCCCTTGGCTTCGCCCAGGTCTTGGTAGTGTTTGCGGGTGAATACGTCTTCTTCTTCGCTTAGCTGATCGTATAAGCGGTCACAGACAATCTGAAGCTGCGGTGGTTCCGAGCCTACCAAGCCCAAGTCGGTCAAAATTCGCTCAACCAGACCTTCTTCAAACGACAAGCCCGCCAACTCTGCCGGCTCTTCCATGGCCTGCGCCATGCCCTCCGGGCTCAAGTTGGCAATGCGCAATTCGTGGTGGAACACATCTGGGATCTTGGCTTTGCACTCGGAGAGAGAAGAGAGAAAATCATGCCGAAGTGAGAGCACGAAGTGTACATCTAGAATCTTGTTTTTCACCACCTGGGCCAGCTCGGCGATAAAGACCTGACGGGCCTTTTTCGAAAAACGAATGAAAAATTCTTCGAACTGATCCACCACAACCACCAAAGGTTTGGCCAGGGTCGCCGTGGCCTGGGCCAAAAAAACCGGTAGCGGCAATGGGCCTTTTTCGCTGCCCAGTTGGCCGACTTTCGCCTTTGGCAAAACAGCCATAACGCTTTCACGAATCTCTCGGGCCGGGTCGCGCAAGGCTCGGCACACTACCGCGAGGTAGCCCTCTCGACGGAGCAAAGGCAAGACCCCGGCATTGAGCAAAGATGACTTTCCCGCTCCGGAGGCACCGTGCAATAGGGTCAACCGGTTCGAGACCACCAAGCCAAACAATTGGCTCTTTTCTTCTTCCCGGCCGAAAAATATTTCTTCGTCGTCTTCTTCAAAATAGCTGAGAAACTTATAAGGGCGTTTGATTGCGCCCAAGGGCCCCGAAACCAGTTTCTTGCTTTCGTGGGTCGCATCCTGGGTCAATTCCGTTGCCCGCTTAGCCGCCGCCTCCAGCCGAGGCAAAAGTTCGAGTTCTTCGGCTGCGCACAATTCCAGACCGAGATTGGCCATGGCCCCACGCACCGCCGGGGCAATCTTGGCCGACAGGCCAGTAGCCCGAATCCGGGTGGGCGATAAGCGGGCGGTCAGACTGCGATAGAGATCTTTGAAATGGCTATTTCGCCAGCGGAAACCCAGAAAAAACAAATGCCCGGTATTGAGCCTGGTTTGCAAAAACCCGGTCTCATTCTTGAGCTGGCTATGCCGCGCGCGCAAATCTTCTTCGGTGATCGCCAAACTTTCGGGAACATCCACATCGCCGTAAAGTTTGATCAACAACAAGCCTCCGGCCTCCGGCTTGCCCGCTGAACCTTCCTCTGGGCCAATCTGCACCCGGAACTTGCGCCCGGCATCGGTAAGTGCTTGTTCCAACCGGTGATCCATGTCGGTGCTCAGGATCAGATCGACGGGCAAAGTCGCCACCATCTGCCACAGCGGTGGTATCTTGGCCGCCTCTTTCTCCAAACACGCGGTCAGCGATTGGATCAGGTTATGCCGACCGAACTCTTCCTGGTAGGCGGCGGCCATAAACCCGCTGATATTTGCCGCAGAATAAAAGCATCTTTATTGTTTTAAAATCGAAGATATATTTCTAAAGCAGCGCATTA
>JAUVBB010000492.1 GCA_030591445.1 Deltaproteobacteria bacterium
CTTCACACTTACGAAATGCTTCTGCGGAATCACTGGATGCAGCTACGCTTGCTGACCCTTGTACTCCGCCTGCCCGCTTCGCAATGGCAGCGTGGCCCATGACGCTGGCCCGCCCCACGGCCACATACGCGTCGATAATTGCGGCTTTCAGTTCCGGGGCAAGCAGCGATACCGAGCCCATTCGAATGGATCGAGAGAACTGTTCGTCGCGGAGGGGACACTCCGACCGGTCCTCACCACCGGCCTTAACAGCGGCTAGGTTGAAGTCTATCTCGTCGATCATTGCCTGAAGTGGTCCGACATTCATGTCAAACGATGTCTCTTCGAATTGCATCTTCTCTGACCTTGTGCCGCAAACATTTAGCCACTGTTTCTTGTGTAGACGGAGCTCGTCCGACGTGAACTTTGCTACCACCGGCCAAATAGAGATCCACTACCACCGATGAAGTGATCCACTTGACCGGTGATCTGACGGGTCTGGCATATCTGATTGTGGCCCACCTTAAATGTCGGCAGGTTCGACTTGCCGGTTTCTGGCAAACCTGAACAGCAAAACATATTCTTGAAGTAGAAAGAAGAAGTGAGGGCTCGGAATGCGACCGAGCCCTCGGTGGATGTTTCCCTTAATGCTTTGCGAACACCAGGACATCCGATCCAATTGATATCGCAGATCGGCACCATTAGTCCACTGATGTTCGCTCCGACTAGAGAGGATCTACCAGTGGATGGTGTCTGCCTTGTTTTTTTAGAGTGCCCGCTCTGCGGGCAGGGGTTTTGCCTTTGCCGGTCTTGTTATCGGCGCCATGTTTACTGCAGCAAGATGTGCTCCAATAACGGCAGGCAAAAGAGCGTGAAGGCCGCGAGGAAAAAGCATCGACAGAGTGAGGAGGGGCGCTTGGACCACCGTGATCAAGAACGAGAACGGCGGCGGCTGAAGGCAGAGCAAGCGGGTCGCGTGGGGGATCATACTTCCCAAGTCGATAAGCCCTTGGTAACAGTGCGACCGATTCCGGAAGTGGCGGAAGCGCAATGGAGAGGACGAGATAGCATTGCTGGACAAAGACGAGTGATTGCCGATAAGGCGGGTTCTGTTTTTGTTCACTATTCCGAGAGCTTGCCGGTCAAAAAGCAACATCGTTGTGCGCGTTGCGGACGAATCGGCTATCTCGTGGCAAGTTTTCCGGCGGGTCGGTCTCGCCATGAGCCGTCCGGGATACAAACAGTCATGCGGCAATGAACCGGGAGATCGCGCAATGAGACATAGGCAAAAAATGAGAGTTTCCAGACGCCGGCATGCCCAGATCCACTTGCCGGCGCTAGATCCCGACCAGGCGGTGATACTGGTTCGAGTGCTGGAGCGGGCGGTCGAGGCGATTTGGCGTGCCCACGGTGACGACATGGCCAACTTTCTGGGCCGGGTTGCGCCCGATTCGATGCCCCGGCCGTACGATGCGATTTGGAGTGGCACAGATCGGTGCCGGGCGAACGGAGACGATCAGGTGGATTTTTGACGGAGTTCGATATGGCGATGATCTTGGAGCAGGAATTGGCTTTGGACGATATCGGCGAGAGCTACGGGGAAATGAGATTGGTTTACCCGAAGACAGAGCAACAGATGCTCTTGTCTTTGCAAAGATACGGGCAGATGTCGCCGGTGGTGGTATGCCGGGGGGCCTCGGCGGAGTACGAACTGGTGGATGGGTTTAAGAGGTTGCGGGCCGGCCGGCAAATCGAGGGGCTGGATTCGTTGCGGGCCCGGGTGATCGAGATGAGCGCACAGGCGGCCAAGGCAGCGCTGCTGAGCCTGAACTGGGCTTCGAGCGGCGTGTGTGACATGGAGGAGGCGTGGGTGGTTCGGTCATTGTGCCGGCAAGACGGGCTGACCCAGGTAGAAGTGGGCCGGTTACTGAGCCGAGACAAGAGCTGGGTGTGCCGGCGGCTTTCGCTGGTGGAGAGGTTAACCGACGAGGTGCAATCGCGTATCCGACTGGGTCTGGTTAGCGTGACGGTGGGCCGGGAACTGGCACGGTTGCCGCGCGGCAACCAGGCAAGAGTTTTGGATGCAATCGGTCAACACCGGCTGGGCAGCCGCGAGGCTGCCGGACTGGTGGATTTGCTCAACAGCGCAAGCCGACAGCAACACGAGAAGATATTGAGCCGGCCATTCGAAGCGCTGGGAGAGCATGGCTTGTGGCACCGCACCAATCGTTCCCAGCAATCAGATGCTCGCTTGAGCAAAGCGGCCAAACGCATCCTGCACGATTTGGCGGGCATGGAGCGAACCTGTATCAAAGTGGCGAACCTGGTTGGCGCCCAGGGGCTGAGCAAGCTCGGAAAATCGGATTTGCCCCTATTGGCCCAACCCATGGGTCGAGCGCGGCGGGCTAGCCGCCAAGCGGTCCAAGTAATGGATGACGCCCTGGCGGCAGCCGATAAGGAGACAAAGCATGTTTCAGTACAACAGCCGGGAGGAACTGGAACATCTGGTAGTCACCCGGCACAAGGAGGGCTGGTCCATCCGAAGGCTGGCTCGGGATTTGGAAGTGAGCCGCAACACGGTCAGCGGCATTCTCAAGAAGATCAATCGGCAGCGAGAGCAAGGCCACGACATCCTGGCCAACAAGCACCGTGCGCCACGCCCTAGCAAACTCGACGAGTACATCCCGCAAATCAAAAAGCTATTGGAACAATACCCCAATGCAAAAGGTCAGCGGGTCTTCGAGGAACTGCGAGCTGCAGGCTACCAAGGAGGCATCTCGATCCTTCGTGAGAAGTTGCAAGAGATTCGGCCCAAACCCAAACGCAAGCCCATCGTTCGTTTCGAGACCAACCCCGGCAAGCAGGGCCAAATGGACTGGAGCCCGTATACGCTCAAGCTCGCCGACGGCGGCAAGCTCAAGGTTCTTTGCTTCTCCTACGTCCTGGGGTTTTCGCGCAGGCATTATATCGATTTCGTACTGCATCGGGATTTTTTCACCCTGATCCGCAGACACCAGGACGCATTCAGCCACTTCGGTGGTGTGCCCGAGCAATGTCTCTACGACAGTGAAAAAACGGTGGTGCTGCGCTGGGAAGCAAACAAGCCCATCTACAACCCGGCTTTCTTGCGGTTCATCACTCACTACGACTGCAAACCGATAGCTTGTGCCCGGGGCCGACCCGAAACGAAAGGGAAAGTAGAGGCTCCATTTCAATTCGTCGAAGGCAACCTGCTCAATGCCCGAACCTTTGTCGATCTGGAAGACTTGCGCGCCACGGCGCGCTGGTGGCTCAAGAATCGCTCCGACCCCCACATCCACGACACCACTGGCCGGGCGCCACTGGAACTGTTTTTGGCCGAAGAGGCACACATACTCCAACCGCTGCCACGCCATCCCTACGACTCATCCCAGGTCTGCTTCAGGGTTTGCAGCCTTGATGGCTTTGTCGAATGGGCCGGCAACCAGTACTCGGTGCCCTTCGAGCACGTCGGCGAGATCATGACGGTCAAGGCAACCGATTTAGAAGTCATTGTCTACAGCCCGGATATCGAGTTGGTGACCCGGCACGAACGGCTTACTGATTCGGCCCACAAAAAACAAGAGCTGCCCGAACACCGAGTAGGCGCCAAGCAAGTCCGCTATGGCCTGGAGCCGGTGCGGGAGACATTCCTGGCTCTGGGTGACGCCACCGAAGACTTTCTTTTGGGTCTCGAAAAGAAGTATCCGCGCAACTGCGGCTTCCATGTCCGGCGCATTCTGTTGCAGAAGAAGACCTATCACTGCCAAGACATACACCGCGCCCTGGTCCACGCCATGCGCTACCACGCCTACGATTGCCAGGCCGTCGAAAGAATCCTCCAGGCCAGGGCCAAGCCGAGAACCCTGGAGGAATGCATCACCCAGAAAACCTCTGGACAACTGCGTGACGCTCTGCCGCCGATCGAACAGCGCAGTTTGTCTGAATACCAGAACCTGCTCCATCACCACGAGGCAGAAACACTTGTTTCCCAGGAGGATGATAATGATCAGACAAAACAAAGCACCGGACATACCCGTACCTGAGCAGTTGCAAAAACTCGACGGCTGCCTTTCAGAGTTGAAGCTCTACAAAATCCGGGAGCTTTTGGCAGAAGAACTCGATCGCCTCGGCAAGGGTAAATCCTCTGCCTCCCAGATGCTGCTACGGCTCTTCCAGGCGCAGGCGCAGTTGCAGCGCGAACGGCGAATCGAGCGCAGGACACGCGAGTCAAAACTGGACGAACGAAAGACCTTCTCTGAGTTTGACTTCGACTTCCAACCCGACCTGGACCGAAGTCTAATCATGGAGCTTGCCACCATGGGGTTCGTATCCCGGCGCCAAGGGGTGATCCTGGCCGGAAAAAGCGGCACCGGCAAAAGCCACATCGCCAAAGCCCTGGCTCTGCAAGGGTGCCGGGAAGACTATCGCGTACGCTACACCACGGCGGCCGACATGCTCGGAGTGCTCTATTCCTCCTTGGCCGACGATTCGCTGGATCAAAAGCTCAAAAGATACCTCAGCCCGGATTTACTGGTCATCGACGAGCTAGGTTTCGACCGGCTGGAACAAGAAGACGCCCGCAACGCTTCGCTGTTTTTCAAGGTAGTCGACGGCAGATACAACAAGAAATCCATCGTGTTGACAACCAACATCGATTTCGAACAACTCGGCCACTACCTGGGTGATCCGGTTGTCACCACTGCGATTGTAGACCGGATGGTTCACCACTCGACGGTGATTACCATCAACGGTCCCAGCTGGCGTCTGAACGAATCGGAAAAGCTGAACAAAAAACCTGGCCAAAAGAAAAATCAAACCAAGCAGCCTCGCAAACCAAGCTCGAAAAAACGCGCTTCACCCCGCAAGTGACACCC